>PLIU01000493.1 GCA_003140095.1 Verrucomicrobiales bacterium
GGCAAGACGGTGGATGAAGTGCTTGTCGTGGCGTCAGCGCGTTCGCTCCCCGCCGTCCATCAGGAACAATTTTACGTCAGCATCTCGCGCGGGCGCGAACGCTGTCAGATATTCACGGACGATAGCGATTTACTTCGCTCGCACGTCACCCATTCCAGTGCCCGTCTGGCGGCTGTTGAAGCCATGCCAGCCCGGCCTCAACGCGACTTCATCCAGACCATTTTGCGGCGGGGCCATCGTTTCCTGAAACAGTTCCGCCAACGCAGTACGCAAGGACTTTCAACCGAAAGAAACATCCATGAAATCGAACCACATGAACACCAACGAAAATCCACCCGCCACATCAGGCTCTAGCCCACGTGACAATCCCTGCCTCGGCACTGATTCCACCATCGCCGCCCTTGATGTGTTTGCCGACGATGGCATCAGTTATCTGCTGCCTTATGCGCAGTTCTTGTTTGCCGAGAGAATTTCCAATCCGGCCTTGGAAAAGGAGCCGGAAGCCCCGCCGGAAAAGATGTTGATCCGCTTTGCGCTGGCCGATGTCGTCGTGCTGGGCAGCGGTCTCAAGGCCATCGAGCGCGGCTTGCAAAAGTGTGAATTGAAATTTGTGAAGGCGGCGGACCGGCGTCATGCCGCCATGCTGAACACCTTTGTTGCTTCCGTTGCCATCACCCTAACCAAGAAAAACATATGAATCCCGATTCACCACTAAGAATACAGGCACTGGAAAAATTTGCCGTCTTCATGACCAAGGAGAAGGTGGCCGAGGCGCTAGGCATCGGCACGCATAACATTCCGCTGCTCATGCGGGCGGGCCTGCTCAAACCGCTAGGCCATCCGCAGCGTTATTGCGTGAAGAAATTTTCGCGGGAAACCCTTGCGCGCCAGATTGCCGACGAGACCTGGCTGGATAAAGTCGCCGCAGCCATCCACCGGCACTGGCGCATCCAAAACGCGCGCAAGCGGGCGCGGCAGTCACAGATGAATGGTCAATTGCAGCCACCGACGAAATAAATCCGGCGAGTCCGTTACGCAGCAGGCCGTGGGCGATAGGAGAACAGGGTGAAATTCAGTCTTGCACATATCCTCAAATTAGTTGAGGGTATATGCCATGCCGAAACGAAGACAACCAGACCCGTTCAATTCGCTGATGCAAATCGCACAGGAACAACAAGGCTACTTCACCACGAAACAAGCCATTGAATCCGGCTATTCGGACAATACCCATCCCTATCATGTTCGCAGCGGCAACTGGGAACGCATTCAGCGGGGTATCTACCGTCTGGTTCATCTGTCACCGCCGGAAGATGGACGGACTCCCGCTTTTCTTCTATGGACGCGCGGACGCCATGACCAGGCGGTCGGCGTCCTTTCGCACGAGACGGCACTGAGTTATTTTAACCTTGGCGATTTCAATCCGGCGAAAGTCCACATCACGGTGCCGGTTGGATTTCGGCGGAACACTCCTCCGCCGAGGACGGTTGTTCTTCATCGGGAAACTCTTGCCCCTTCGGAAATCACTCTGCTGCGCGGGATGAGGATTTGCCGTGCAGCCCGCGCACTCTGTAATGTGGCTGCTAAAAACCCCGTTGCTCTGGAAGAATGCCGGCTGGTAGCCAAAGATGCCATCCGACAAGGACTGATTCTCGAAAGCGAAATCAAGGCGGCAAAGGCGAATCCTAAGTTCTCTGCCATTGCCAAAAAACTTTTCCCATGAATCGTTACAAAACCGCAACCGCACTTCGTCGAGCGCTTGAAGACCGGCTGATGGCTCTGGTCGGCAAGGAAAGTGGTGAAATCCAACGGTTCCGCCGTCAAGCCGCCTTTGACCGGCTGTTGTGCCGGCTTTTTCAAGACCACACGTCTCCCTGGCTGTTGAAGGGTGGTTACGCGATGGAACTTCGCATCCGAACCGCGCGCACGACGCGGGACATTGATCTTGCACTTCGGCCGCCACCGTCCGGTCCAGCGGAATGGAGCGCTGAAGCCGTAACCGTCATGCTGCGTCAGGCCGCCGCCATCAATCTCGATGATGGTTTCGAGTTCGCCATTGGTGCCCCAACCCTTGACCTTGATGCCGCTCCTTACGGCGGCGCACGTTTTCCGGTGGACGCGCGAATGGCCGGCCGCCGCTTCGCGCAATTCCATTTGGATGTCAGTTCTGGCGATGTTCTCAGTGAGCCTTACGAGGTTCTTGATGGCCGGGACTGGTTTGGCTTTGCCGGATTGAGCCGTGCGCGGGTGCCAGCGGTTTCACAAGAGGAACAATTCGCCGAAAAACTGCACGCCTATTCCTTGCCGCGCGAAGGGCGGCCTAACTCGCGCGTGAAAGATTTGGTGGATATGGCGCTTTTGATTGAACAGGCAAAATTGGACATCGTGCGTCTGCCGAAAGCCATTCAAGACACTTTTCGCCGGCGAAAGACGCACGCAGTTCCGGCCGCGCTGGCCGAACCGCCGGCTTCGTGGGCCGCGCCATTTGCGGAGATGGCGCAGGAATGTGGCTTGGAATCGGACATCAATAATCATTTCACGGTCGTCCGGCAATTCTACAGCAAGTTGCGCTTGTGATGCCGTCAGGCAAAATCAAACATGAGTGAATCCTCCACCGCCGACACCAGACTTGATGATACGCTTGCAGAGTGTGAACGCTTGCGCGAGGAAAACCGTGACCTGCGACGGCGGCTGGGGCTTCCTACCGGCGAAATTCCAGTTCTACCGCTCGCACCTGAGGTTATTTCCTATGCCAATGCCACGACCAATTCCAAATCCGGCCCGGAAGAAAAAGTAAAACTATTTGGCAGTCTTTTTCGTGGGCGCGAAGATGTCTATGCGGTACGCTGGGAGAGTCGGAACGGCAAGATCGGTTATTCACCCGCGTTTCAAAAAACATGGAGTAATTCGTTCAAAGGGAAGCCCGATGAGCCCAAGGAATACTTTCGGTTGACGGATCAAGTAATCCACGACCATCTCACTGGTAAACTGACGGCGGGCATTTATCCGCTGCTGACCGATGAATCGTGCTGGTTTCTGGCTGCCGATTTCGACAAAACGACCTGGCAAGACGACGTAAGGGCCTTCCTTCAAACCTGCGCCGACTGGAATATTCCCACCGCGCTTGAACGGTCGCGTTCTGGACGAGGCGGGCACGTCTGGATTTTCTTTGATACCCCGCTGGCCGCCAGCTTGGCGCGAAAACTTGGCGCAGCCATTCTAACCCGGACAATGGAGCGGCGTCACCTGCTTGGTCTCGATTCTTACGACCGTTTCTTTCCAAACCAGGATACAATGCCGAAAGGCGGCTTTGGCAATCTCATTGCGCTGCCGTTGCAACACCTGCCGCGAAGCCGCGGCAATAGCGTTTTTCTCGCCCCTGATTTCAATCCGCATTCCGATCAATGGGCATTTCTGTCCGGCCTCCGGCGAATGCCATTGGCTGAAGTTGAAAACCTGGTGCGTGACGCTGAACGCAACGGTGATATTATCGGTGTCCGGCGCAGTGTCACCGACGACGGTTCAGACGAAGACCCGTGGACGTTGCCGCCATCGCGGAGGAAAAAAGATCAACCAATTCCCGGCCCGCTGCCGCCGAGTGTGAAAATTGTTCGCAGCAATCTTGTCTATGTGGAGAAAGAAGGGCTGCCTTCCGCGATGTTGAACCGGTTGCACCGGCTGGCGGCATTCCAAAACCCGGAATTTTACCGGGCCCAGGCGATGCGGCTCTCCACGTTCGGCAAACCGCGCGTCATCCGGTGCGCTGAGGAATTTCCGCGACACATTGCTTTGCCGCGTGGTTGTCTCGATGAAATCACGGCGTTTTTCAAATCGCACAATGTCGCCGTTCAACTCGACGACCAACGATTTGTTGGCACCCCGATTGAGGTGAAATTTCACGGACAGCTTCGCCCCGAACAACAAGCCGCCGCCAATGCCATGCTTGCGTCCGACGACGGCATTCTGTGCGCGACGACTGCCTTCGGAAAAACTGTCATCGCGGCGTGGCTCATTGCCGAACGGAAAGTGAACACACTTGTTCTCGTCCATCGGCGACAGTTGTTGGATCAATGGCGCGAGCGACTCGCGGCATTTCTGAATCTCCCGATCAAATCAATTGGCCAAATTGGGGGCGGACGGCGACGCGCCAGCGGCACTATTGACGTTGCCGTGATTCAGAGCCTGAACCGCAAACAGGTCGTGGACGACATCGTTGCCAACTACGGCCACATTATCGTGGATGAATGTCATCACTTGTCGGCAGTGAGTTTCGAGCAGGTGTTGCGGCAGGTGAAGGCGCGTTATATCACAGGCTTGACGGCCACGCCGCAACGCAAGGATGGGCATCATCCCATCATCGTAATGCAATGCGGTCCAATCCGCCATCGCGTGGATGCCAAAGCGCAGGCACTCGCGCGACCATTTAAACACTTCGTCCTTCCAAGGCCGACCAATTTCCGATTGCCGCCCACTAATGAAAAACCGGAAATGCACGAGTTGTATGCCGCATTGGCCAGTAACCAGGCACGCAACGATCTAATCTACGTTGACATGCTGCGCGCTATCAAAGCTGGACGCTCACCCATACTCTTGACCGAACGCACCAGCCAGGTAGATGAATTTGCCGGGAGATTGAATGGTCTTGTAAAACACATCGTCGTGCTGAAAGGCGGCATGGGTGCAAAACAACGGCGGGCCATTGCCGAACAACTGGCGGCAATTCCAAATGACAATGAAAGAGTATTACTGGCCACTGGCCGTTACATCGGCGAGGGCTTCGACGATGCGCGCCTCGACACACTTTTTCTTGCCATGCCGATTTCCTGGCGCGGCACCCTGCAACAATACGTTGGCCGCCTGCATCGTCTGCACGACAGCAAACGCGAGGTCATCGTATATGATTATGTGGACGGCTGCGTGCCGGTTCTGTCCGCCATGTATTCAAAGCGTGTGCGCGGTTATGAAGCTGTTGGTTACTTAATTCAGGACACATAAGTCATTTCGGCCGATCCGAAATTCTGGAAATGCGAGGTGCTAAATGTTTTTACGCCATTCAAATAGATGATCCTATCGAGAAACTGGAACACGGCGTCGAGCACTGTGGCTGGATTCAAGTTCATGTGATTTCCTCGGGTTATGCCTTGGCCATTACTGGCTCAATGGTCTTGGACATTTCCGCGAACTGGGTGCGCATCCGTTCAAATTCACTCAATGGCGGCAGTTCCACCTGGGCTCGGCGCGCATACGCGCGGTGGATCGCTTTGCTGTTATGTCCCAATGCTTCCTGCGCGAACCGTTCTGGATAACCGGCTTTTTTCGCGCGTTCCGCCCACGCATACCGATACGAATGCAACGTGACCCCTTTGATGCCCAAGGCCACGCACCGTTGATGAAATTCCGTGGCCCGGTCGCCGGAACGAACCGTGCGCAGATACGGAAAGAGCGGACCTCTCCCCGGCAAATCCCGGAGAATTTCCGCCACTTCATCGTCGAAGCGCATGATGGCAATGGAGCCGGTCTTTTTGCGCGCGAAACTGATGACGTTATGTTCCCAATCAATGTTTTCAGCTTCGAGGCATCCGAGATCGGTCTGTGAGGCGCCCAGATGCCACGCCATTTTATAGAACGCCTTGCGTTCAGGATTCAATTCGCGGGCGACTATGGACTGATGTTCCTCCCAGGTGATGGCGCGTTTGTCCTTGAACTGAACTTGCGGCCACTGCCGCTTCACGATGACCGGCCATGGCAGCCACGTCATGTCCAGGGCGAAGTTGTGGATGCGCCGCAGATAGACATTGGTCGAAACTTTTCCGGTTTCGAGCACGCGCAAAAAGTTTTCCGGCCGCGTTTCCAAAACAGGCAAATGTCGGATCAAGTCAAAAGCCTTGTCCCTGATGGCGGTCTGCCAGCGGTGTTGGGTCTCGCCTTTTTTGAGTTTGACCATTTCCTCCATGACGAACTGCCAGTTGCGCGTGGCGATCTGCGGGTCACTGGCCGCGAGATAGGCGCGGGCGATTTGCAGGTTCACCGCGGGCTGCTGGTCCGCTTCGCCGCGCGAATGGAACAACCGCAGGGCCGTCGCGCGATCGGTGGTGTGCAAGCTGTCCTGCTTGCCGGTCACGTCATCGTGAATGTAGTAGCGACCGCCTTTTTTGCGGCGGTAGAGTCGGTATCGTTGTCTCATAGCTATTTTATTCACAGCGATGAGGTTACGACAGTTGATCTCGACTCCGGTAAGGAGCAGGTGGGAGTTAAGCAGGGCAGGCCAGAGTTAAATCCTGCTGGCACTTCCGCTGGCACTCGTCTGTGGAAGCATCACAAATCCTTGCCGCACACGCGGTTAGGTTTGGAGGCGAGGGTCGGAATCGGCCTGTGAAAGCCGTTTTTGAGGCAAATATGTGGCGGTTTGCGAGTTATCCGCCCATATCCAATGGAGCGGAAATTCGGGTGCCTCTGTCAGAGCAAATAGCGCTTGCTTCGATTCCATGTTTAACGTATGCTGTTAGCACTATGGCGCAGAAACACATCAGTGGCAGGCAGCTCCGGCACGGCAGCCCGGAAGAATCCTTGTCGCCCGGTGAGAGTTTGACCGTCAGAAAGAGGGGCGGCAAAGAGTTTCAACTCACGCGCACCGATTCCGGCAAGCGGGACATCAATGCCCAGATGGATCAATTGTTCAAGGATATACCGCCGGAAGCCCCCCGCGTAAAAACTGACCTCGTCCGCGTCCTGTTGGAGGACCGAGAATGATAGTTTATTGCGACACCAGTTTCCTGTTCAGTTTTCTGAACGAAGACGATGTCAACCATGCCACCGCGCGTGGACGGGCGGGGCGGTTTTCCGGGGATGACTTTGTCATCTGCGAGGTTCAGGTGTTGGAATTGCCCGCTGCCGTGCGGGCGGCGGCACACCGGTCCGTGGATGCGGTTCCCCCTCATGTCGCGCGGCGGGTTATCAACCGGTTTGACCGCTCGGTGACGGGAAAGATCTTTATCAAGAAGCAGGTTGACATGACTGAATCCGTTGCCATGGCCCGTTCGCTTGGCGAAACCCACGGATGGAAGGAGCGCCACACCACTTTTGACCTATGGCACCTTGCTGCCGCGTGGTCGCTTTCCGCCGGGGCCTTCCTGACCTTCGACCGTCGTCAGGAAACAATCGCCCTTGCCTTGGGCATGAAGGCTTAACTTATAAACATGCGTGCCTGGCAGCCTGCCGGACTGTGGACGAAGATTTTTTGAAATGATTTGAACAAAACCAAAGCTGCCGGCGTGCCGGCGTCATCCTTTGCCGCCTTCGCGGTCGCGGACAACCGCAATTCCCTCTCGCGCGGCTGAGATGTCATAATCAGTCTCCAGCTTGGTCAGGAGCAGGCGATTATGTCCCCACGGCAATTCCGAAATGGGCGCGGGAGGAGTCGATGTGGCCAATGCTCTCACAGGCCGTGAGAGAATTGCGGTTTTGGATTCTCTCACAACCCGCTTCACTTTTATCAATCTATCGCTGTGTAGTCGGGGGTTACTTGGCGAAGCTCACGCGGTCATCTGCTTCCAGCCAGTCGAAGACCGAAGTCTTGGCGGGGTCGAGGCCTAGTTTCTTGCATTCGCCGTCGAAGTATTGGCCTTTCTCGGGGTCGCCATGCATCGTGGCTTTTTCCACGTTGTCCGACCAAGCCTTGATCTCCGCGGGCGACTTCTTGGTGCCGTGGGAATCCAAGTGCTTGGCAATGTCTTCGTCGGTGGCGCCAGCCTCGAGGGCCTTGCGCACGCTCGCGTAGTCGACCCCTTTCCAGTCAAGGAGGAAGTGGTCGAGTGGGCAATCAGTGTGGTAGTCGCCTATCTTGCCGACGATGTCGGCGCGCGCCTTGTCGGTCAGCCGTGAGAGGATAACGTAGCCGCCTGTGCGTTGACGGGGGCTGGCGGGGGCTTGTTTGGTGAGGTCTTTGGCGTTGTTGCTCATATTATATTTGTTTTTGTTTTGTTGAGTTTACCGTGCATGGAGAGCCGCGCAGCACACATTCTGCCGCTGCGGCCGCATGACGCTATCGGTCTTGCGTGGACCCGCGGTGGTCAACCATTTTTCCACCTTTCCGCGACCGCTTTGGGAAATGTGGAAGATGTGGATAAAAGGCACGACCACGGTTATGGCAGCCTTCTCTTCCTTCGCCATCGTCCATCCAGTTAACGCAGGTGCGCTTTTTTCGTTCACGGATGGAGAATAGGCTATTCGACGTGCCAGTGCAATAGGGCAAGGAGCCGACAGGGTCACATGCCTCTGAATTAGAGGGTGTTACGTCTCCGTCTGGTCGATGAAACCTGAAAACCGCGGTTTGACCCCTGCTATCTTGACTGCTATCCTGCGGTTTGACCCCTGCTATCCTGCACAGCGAGCAAGGTTTGGATCACCTCGGAAGTCGTTGTGAGCCAATTGATTGGAGTCTTTGGACCTTACGGGGTTCGCCTCAATACGAAGCGACTACCCGGTAATATTGCGCCATGGGGGCGGAGGCTGGCGTCCAAGTTGTCGTGGTTCCGCTGACGCCTCCTGTGCCGGTGGCGGCGCTCCAAGGTCACAGGGGTCAAACCGTACTATTGACGTGTTCATGTTCTTTCCTCCTCCGGTAAAGCTCTGCATTGAGGATTTGGCGAGCGCCCATCTGCAACCGCCTCGCAAGCCACCGGATGGTGACCGTCGTTTCTTCCCGGATGCGCGCGGCCAGCGCCGTTTTGACAGGATCGGTTTTCGCCCGCTTGGTCAATTCGGCCTCGTTCCACCCCTCCCGTTTTAATTCCCTCTCGATGATCCGTTGGGCCTTTGCTTCCGCCGCTTCGCGCCGCCATCGCCCCGCATGATTTTTTCCCAGTCTCCCATCCCCCAGTTTGATCGTCTGGGCTTTCTTGGGCACGGGCGCAGGGGTGCCACGGGCGGGCGGTTGTGATTGCGGTTGCGGTTGCTTTTTGCTATTAACTTTTTTGTTAGATGTAATCATAGGGCGTCAGGTGTAGCGGATTTTCCCTCACCTGACGACCCCATGTTAACTTTGCGCCCCTTCACCGTCGCGGCCAGAATGCCCTCACGCAGGGCGGTGATCTAGTCCACCCGCACCTGCAACTTCCGGGATAAGGTGCTTGTTTCGTTGCTGCTCATGCCAATGTTTCACGGAATATCCGCGTCGCTGGTTCAAATCGGCTTACCAGTATCTGTAGTCGATGTTGGGCGTCGCGTTCAGATCATCGACGTGCTCGTCTGCGGGTGAGAAGGACCAAACTTCGTTATGCCCGTCGCCGAAAAGGAAGGGGATAACGCGGTGGCCCTTGTAGGCATGCCACGACGTCTGTGGACTGGAAATCGAACGATTGCCAAACCAATTCCAGTCGCCCAAAATGATCTTGGTGGCGGGCCGAATCGCGACGCGTGACCGCTTGTTGGGGACTCTGGTGCCCACGATAGCAGTCCCGGCCACGTTGCATGCTCCTCCGACAAACTCCACCCCAGCCGTGTTGAGGTACCATGACATCAAGTAGCTGTTGCCCCAGCCGTCCCAACAAGTGCCCGTGTAAGGGCCATTCGGAGGAGAATATAAGGGATCTCCAATATCCGCTGGACAATGGCAAATATTTGGATTCTTAAGATAGTGGTAAAGTTGACGATTGGTTTGGTTGAATCCTCCGCCGTGCAAACTGAAACCGCTATAGCCCGCAATGCCAATGTTGATACCGGTCGCTCCGCCCCAGGTGGCCCAGTCAAAGAACGTCGGATATAAATCACTGGCATCATCCAGGTACACCTGAAGTGCGATGGCAATTTCGTGCTGATTGTTGATGCATTGGGTCTTGATGGCCTGCCTTTTCGACGCCGCCAGCGCTGGCAAAAGCAACGCCGCCAGGACGGCAATAATCGCGATGACGACCAATAACTCGATCAAAGCGAATGCCGATCCTCCTGAAGTCATGCGCCGCTCCACGGTCTTAGATCCTGTCTTTGCTGCTTGTCGGAAAGTCGCCAACACAAATCGATCCTAACAGGCCCAATCGCCTTGTCAAGCCCGACAGTAACTGAGATGGACGCTTCGCCGCCGCTGTCTCGCCGAAAAGCGGCTCCGAAACCATCCACCCCGGACGATGCTCCCGCCCCGCCAAATGCCAGGCAAAACTGCTCCACGGATATTCGATCAACCGCTGCTCAGCCCGCGGCCAACGCGCCCGCGCCGGATTCAGATGCACATCATCACAAACCGGCCGCAGAGAGCCGCTGCCGTTTCCCTCCACGGGCAGGGCTTTGTAACGACCGCTCAAGAGATGTCCCACTTTCCGGCGCCGGTGGTTGAAACGGTTGGAGTAAGTGCTCAACAGCCAGCGCATCCCGTCCACCAAATTGGCCGCCGATGTTTGCACCACCAGATAAAAATGATTTCCCATCAGGCGCCAGGCCTGCGCCTGCCAGCCGGTTTTTCGGCAGGCTTCCGCCAGGGTCTTGAGAAAATCCCGACGGTCCACTTCATTCAGGAAAACACTCCGGCGCCGATGGCCAAGGCTCATCACATGGTAAATGGCTCCCGGTTATTATTAGTACGGTTTGACCCCTTTGCTACACGGTTTGACCCCTCGCCGCAATGAACGCTTCACCGCCCCACATTGGATTTGAGCGCAGATAAACTTTTCGAGCGCCGCTGGGCGCTGACATTTGTCCCGGCTTTGTGACGAGCAGGCGGCGGTAGGGCAAGGGGAGGCCTTCGAGCAATTGAAAGAGTCCTACATAGTTCACAGGGGTCAAACCAGTCACAGGGTCAAACCATAGTTTTGTCGCAATTGGGGTTGACTCGGAGGTCGAAAGAACTTAACATGACAACATGAGCTACGGTTCAAGCCAGGGCAGCCCAGAATCGAAGACAGGCAAAACTATGGTTTGACCCTTTTGACTTTTGATGTCTTCGACGATTCAATACGTCAGCAGCAGTCTGTCGGAGACGTGTTCCTCCTCAAGAGTCTTGCCGTTCATTTGAAAGCGTTTCAGCATTGACCTGCCACAATGGATAAACACCTCGCGTTCAAACAATCCGGCGGGAATTGGAATGTGGCAAACCGTGTTCCCTGACTTTTTCGTTCCGTCGATGCTCAAAGCCACAAACACGCCTCTTGCCTTGCATTCGGATATGGCATTCAGCAATTCTCCCAGCGAAAAGGATTGCGCACCATACAGAATGGCCTGCGTGTGGCTGTATGGCGGGTCGCAGTAAACTAAATCTCCTGCTTCTGCCATTTCCAAAGATTGACTGAACTCCATTCGCCTAAATTGGGTGCCCGAAACCCTCTCATGCCAGATGTCAACCCGCTCCGAGAACGAATCGGGGGATATGGGGTCATGAATTCCGCACGGAGTTGAAATAAAGCCGTCTTTCTGCCGAAATCGAACGACACCCCCGTAGCAACTGCGGCAGATAAAAAGCAAATCCGCCCCGTTTGGTTTGGCGTTGAAACGGCTTTTTATCTTTGCGAAGGATTGAATCTTGTCGCCGGACGCCATTTCATTCCATCGGTCAGCATACCAGCGTCTTAAAGTATCAGGCGAATCCTGCAAGGTCTGCCATATTTCTATCAAAGGACTGAAGGAATCAGAGCCGATGGCTTGAATGGGGGCAAGGGTTGCAAGCACGCCGCCGCTGCCCAAAAAGGGTTCAAAATAGGTGCCGAATCGTTGAGGGAAAAAGGAAATTATTTCTTTGGCAACTCGTTGTTTGTTCCCAATCCATTTCAGCAACTGGCCTTTCAACGGCTGTTCAACATCTGTGGCAAACAAGGCCAACTGCATTTTTTCTCGCATACGATTATATGAAAATATCCTTAAATGGGATATTTGTCAAGCCTGCCTTATCGTGCGCATTTCAATGACGAAGTCAATACATACTCGCGAACAACAGTGTTTGCAAGATTTGCTCCGCAAGGTGAGAGCTGAGGCAGGCTTGACCCAACTGGTGGTCGCGCAACGGCTCCGTTTGCCGCAATCGTTTGTCAGCAAATACGAGTCTGGCGAGCGAATGCTGGACGTGATGGAACTTCGTTCCGTTTGCAAAGCCCTGGGGGTTGGGTTCCCAGAGTTTGCCAAGCGACTCGAAAAGGAGCTTTCCCATGCGTCCTGATGGGAGGTTCGTTGGGCAACCTAAACAATTTTGGGCCTGCGTTAGAACGATTAGCCAATGGGTCGGCTACACGGAAAGGGGAAAAGGCTCCATAAAGGTCCTTTCAGTTGACCAGATTCGAGACGCGTTCAAAGAACTGAACCTGAATGCGCGCGAGATAATTGACGAGTCCGGCGCACCTACAAAATTGGCAAAGAATCTGCATCAATATTTTGAATATCGTGCAAGAATTCTGAATGAACTTGTTCGACCTCGACTGATGAACCTGCAAAAGGCCAAAGCGGCGTTTGAGCGGATTCGCGATGCCCGGCCACATGCATGCCCGATGCCGCAAAATAAACAGAAGGCGGAAAAGAAGGGTGTGGCTTATCTCACAGCAATTACCAACATGCTGATTGAAGAGAATTTGGGAGAACTTCCTTGCAACTTCGACCCAAGAATTCTGACGACCGTAACCGCAGGCGGGGTTCCGTTGAGAACACTGGCCCGCAGGGTTGACGGGGCTTTCCCCGACGCCATTAACCCGATATCGATTTGGGAAATCAAAGAATACTATTATACGACCACGTTTGGCAGCCGTGTTGCCGACGGCGTTTATGAAACTTTACTTGACGGGATGGAGCTTGAGGAGCTTTTCCAGAGCGAAAAGGTAAAGGTCCACCACTATTTAATTCTCGATGATTATTGCACCTGGTGGAAATGCGGCAGATCTTATCTGTGCCGAATAATCGATTTGCTGCACATGGGTTACGTTGACGAAGCGTTGTTTGGCTCGGAAGTCATTGAAGAAATACCACGGATTGTGCGGGAATGGGTTCAACTTTATCGAGCGTTATAGTTTGCCTAGCCGGATACGCTGGCGGCAACGTCCAAGGGGTCAAACTATAGTCCAAGGGGTCAAACTATAGTTTTGTCGCAATTGGAGTTGACTCAGAGGTCGTGAGTCTCCGTAGGGGTTCCTAGCATTGCCACATGTTTGCTTGACATAGCCAACAGAAACCATTGTCCATCCGCTTCTTTTTAAAACGGTCTTTCCTGGGCGCTTCAAACAGTCTTCGCGGTCCGCCGCGAGCCTGCGTTTTCATTCGTGGAATCGTCCGCGATGGGTGAGAGCCGTCCAGACGCATGCCACAGCGGAACTGTTGGCGGGTCAAAATAGTTTTCGAAATATGTTGCAATCTCTGAATATGTAAGTTATATTGCACGCGTAATGGTAAACAGACATACAAAATGAGCGATGAAAGCGCGAGGAAGAATGGAAGGAAGCCGGGCGTCTGACAAGACATGGAACATCACGTCCCGAAGCCGTGGAATGCGGCCGGCCTCTTGCCGCCACGAGCAAGAAGCAGCGGGAGGCATCCGCCAGGGGCCAAAGATACCACGCGGCACACTACAACTTGCTCCAGAAAATTCGAGAAAATTCGAGATGAAAAAAAGGCCGTGAGGTTCGCCCATTAGCAAATTCGCCGCTTTTTTCGGCGGGAAGAGGGATGTAACTTGACGGGGTATTAGGGAGGCTGGCAGATTGAGTCGGTTTGATTTCGGCGGAAGCTAAGACCGGCCGCTCAATGGTGCCTGAGAAGCCCGTCCATTAGCATGGTTCCTCTGGACAGCGATGAAGACATTGGTGAAGTGGCCTGCGGGCTTTGGGAAGGCGACTATCCCGTTTGGAAGAGTGCAACAATAGGTTCAGAGGCCGGACCGAGACCGGACCATCCAACAGCAAACACGTTTGTCCATCTATGAAATCGCAAAAACGTTCTTCTCGTTCGAGCAAGTCCTTCCAAGCAGGTGAGATGCCAGTCCGTGCCAGCGCTCGGATGCCGATGGTGAATCGGAATGCGGCAGGTATCGATATTGGCGCGACTTCGCATTGGGTTTGCGTTCCAGAAGACGCCGTGGGGGAAGGAGGATCGCCGGTGCGGGAGTTTGGCGCTTTCACCAAGGGTTTGGATGAACTGGTCGAGTGGCTGTTGCAGTGCGGGGTCAAAACCGTCGTGATGGAATCGACGGCGGTCTATTGGATTCCCTTGTTTCAAAAGTTGGAAGCGGCGGGTTTGGAGGCCCTTTTGGTCAATGCGCGGCATGTCCGGCATGTGCCTGGCCGCAAGAGCGACTGCAAAGATTGCCAATGGCTGCAAAGGTTGCACAGTTACGGTTTGCTCAACGGTTCGTTCCGTCCGGGCGATGATATTTGCCGTTTGCGCACGCTCATGCGCCATCGCGACAATCTGACCAAGTCTTGTGGAGCGGAGGTCCAGCACATGCAACAAGCTCTCAACCAGATGAATATCCATCTGCATCACGCCGTGAGCGATTTGAATGGAGAGACGGGGTTGCGCATCCTGGAGGCCATTCTGGCTGGAGAGCGGGATGCCAGGAAACTGGTTGAGTTGCGGGATGCCCAATGCAGCAAGAGCACGCCGGAGGAATTGGCCGAGGCGCTCCAGGGCGATTGGCGCGAGGAGCATCTCTTTGTGCTGCGGCAGTCGCTGGAGAACTACCGGCACTTGCTTCGCCAGATGGAAATTTGCGATGCGGAGGTGGAAAAAGCGCTGGCCAAAGTCATTGTCAATCCGGTGGCGGTGGTTGGGGAGCGTCCACCAAACCCGCTGGCGGCTCAACCCAAGCCCAAAAGGCAGAAGAAATTCAAGAGACTCAAGTCCAGCACGGGTCTCAAGCGCGATGTGACGGCTGAGCTGACGCGGATTTGCGGGGTGGATTTGACCCGCGTCATCGGTCTGAATGTTTTGGGAGTGTTGATCTTGATTTCCGAGATCGGAGTGGACATGAGCCGATGGCGCAACGCCAAGGCTTTTTGTTCCTGGTTGGGGCTTTGCCCGGGCAACAAAATCAGCGGTGGAAAGATTCTCAACAGTCGCACGGTGCATGTCGTCAATCGCGTTTCGATCTTACTTCGGACGGTGGCTCCGTCGGTCGGCAGGTCAGACAGCTGGCTGGGGATTTTTCACCGACGGATGCGCGCTCGCTTGGGGCCGGCGGCAGCTAACACAGCCACGGCACGCAAGCTAGCGTGCATGATTTACCACCTGCTGAAGTACAAGGAGGACTACATCGATGTGGACTGTCTGGTCTACCAAGAAAAAATTCACAAGAGCCGGATTACCAAACTATCCCGTCAAGCAGAAGAGCTTGGTCTTGAGCTTGTTAAAAAAGAAGCGGCGTAAGAGTTACTTGGAAGGGCGTTGTGTCAACAGATAAAACGCTGCTGCAATCAATTTTCTTCATTGAGTTCTTCCTGGGCCGCCCAAGTCTTCTTTACAGGCTGCATCCGATCCCTTCATTTCGTTCGCGTGATTCCGGTCCGCTTCCCGGCGAAGCGATCCGTTCAGTCCCCCATCCGCTTCTAGCGCGAGCAAAGGCGGCTCTGCCTTTTTCCTTCAAAGCCGTCTTGCTCCCCTCTTCGGCCTCCTGGCGAAACGCCGGGGATCGACCGTCTCCAGCGTGATCGTCCATCCTAAAATCTTCCCCGCCCGCGGCGGCGTCAATCGTCGCCGTCCTTGGCGGGCTTGTCGAGGACCAGGCCCAGTTTCTTGAGGCCCTTGCCGTGGCCGCCCACGAACTCGGAGGGGTAGCGGGTGTCGCCTTTGATGGAATGCCAAATGTAGCGGTTAAACGCGTCTTCGTCGATCCGATCCGGCTTGGAGAAATCCATCTTCTGGACTTTCCTGGCGTAGTAGCGAGCCTTGGAGGAGAGTTGGGCGCTGCCGCCGGAGACGAGGCTGATGTTGTTAAGCAAAGCCGTATAGGGGGTGAAATCGGGCGTATTGGAAAAGCACTCGAACATGAGCGGGGCCATCGCGTCCTGCTGGTTCATCGGCGGCAGGCCCATGATCTGTTCCATGGTATGCAGAACGCCGGCCTGATTGTAGAAGGCGCTGAGGGTCTCGGCGCGTTTGGTGTAGGGACTGATGACCAGGCAGATGGAGCGGTGGCCGTCCACGTGGTCATAGCCGCTCTGGGGATCGTCTTCCATGACGAAAATGACGGTGTTGCTGCCGAACGCGCTCCTGGTCACGGCCTCGACGACGCGCCCAAGGGCGAGGTCGTTGTCGGCGAGCTGGGCGCGGGCGGGTGGCGTGCCGCCAGTATGGTCATTAGGCAAATAAAGGAAATTGAACCTCGGCCATGTGCCGGCCGCCTGGGCGGCGTTGAGTTCCTTGATGAAGCCATAAGCTCGGACCACGTCGGGGATGTTCAAATTCCAACCGGGAACATTGGGCGAGCTGTAGGGCCGCAAAGAGGCGATGCCGATGTTCTGCGCAAAGGTGATGGCGTGAGTGCCGTTGGTGAAGTCGGTGTAAATTTGCAGCCAGGAGGCGCCGCTGGGGACTGAGGCGTAATCGAACTCGCCGTAATTGCGAAAGCTCAGGCCGTGCTGGAGGACGTTGTTCCAAATGAAGCCGGTCGAGGAGTAGGTCAGCGGGTCGTCGCCAAAGGTGTAGCTGCGCGCAAACCCGCCAAAGGACTTCTCAAGATGGTCGCTGGTGTTGCCTTCGGTTGACCACGAGTGGCCGTCAGCGGAATTGACACCGTTGCAATAGTAATTGTCCAACAATACATACTGCCGAGCCAGGGCGTGATGATTGGGCGTAATGAGCTGCGGATAGATGCACAGGTCTGGAGCGCCATTGCCTTGCGGCATGTCACCGAACATCTGGTCGTAAGTCTTGTTCTCCTTGAGGATATAGAGCACGTGCCCGAAGACCGAAGGCTCGCCGAGGCGGGCGGGAACCGGCGCCGGGGCCTGACCGCTCCGTGCCGGCTCAAAGGCCTGCTTGATCTGCCGGACGCGTCCGTTTTCAATGACTTCGGCGGTGTCCTTGCGCAGCGCCGCGCCGGAGGGAATCGGAATCCGGTTCACGGTCCCAAGAAAATCGGATCCTTGATAGGACGCGGCCGCCGGTTGGCCCCTGCGGCTGCCCAACCCTTTGACGTTCGCCACGTACGCAAAGGATTTGTCCACGACGACGGCGCCCGGATACCAGTCGGTAGGGAAGAAACCCTGAAGCAGGCTCTTGGAGCGCCGCGAATGGGGCAGCCGCACAACGGCGACAGCATTGTTGCCGGCGCTGGCCACGAATAAGGTCTTCCCGTCAGAACTCAGCGCCAGGCCGTCAGGTTCGCTGCCAAAGGGGAGCGTCGGGTCGGGCCGGATGAGGATTGTTTCCCGGACTGTCTTGGTCTGGGTGTCGATCACCGTAACGGTGTCGGAGTTGGCATTGGCGACAAAGAGCGTGTTGCCATCATGGCTGAGAGCCAGGTCCGAGGGGTGTAGGCCGGTGGGCACCTGGACCGACTCCAAGCCGGTGGCCAGGTTCACAAACGAGACGACGCCGCTGGAGGCCACGCCCCGCGCGTCCACCACCACCTCGGTTCCGGCGGAGGTCGCCGTCAAATCTCCGTCCGCCGGGAAGCGTCCGCCCCAGTCGGAAACGTAGGCCGTGTTGCCATCCGGCGAGAGCGCCACATTCCAGGGGGCGATGCCAACCGGGATTTGCCGGCTGACAGTCCCGGCGGCCAGGTTGACTACGGCCAGCGTGTTCTTTATCGAAAGGCACACATAAGCCCTTGTGTCGTCGGCGGAAAGCGCCACGCCACAGGGATCCGAGCCAGCGGGCAGAGAGATGGTCCGGGAGAACGAGACGAGGCCCTTGGCCGCAATCTGCCATTCGTATAGCTCATTGCCCGAGCCAGTGACATAGACGTGCGAGCCATCGTGACGAACCGAGATGCCATGCAGAGAGGCCCCGCTGGCGGGATAATTCAACGTTTGCGATAGCCCCCAAGAAGCCGCGCCCACCACCAGCAGGTTTTTCATATTCTTGACAAAGACCGTCCTGCCGTCGGGGGAGAGCACAAGGTCAACCGGCCGGCCACTGAACTGGAGCCGCCTGCCCGCGACGCGAAGAATCTGCTTGGAGGGAAGGGACTGCGCGCCGTCAGGCAACGGGCCGACCCGTCCCACGAACGCCGAATCGGACAATGGGTCTCCTGCCAGACAACGGATGGCGAACATCGCCAGCCAGAGCAAATGGGGGCCGCGCCATCGCCTTGTGAATGTGCTTTTCACCGAAGTCCATAAGCTATCAGGAGTAAGTGGAGTTGCGACTCCTAATCACGCTGCTAATCGTTGTCCGTCGCCTGGGCCGCCCACGCCGGATACGGCGCCTGCGAACCTTTCATCGCATGCCACAAAATCCGGTTGAGCTGGTCTTCCGGGCATTGGTCCGGCTTCCGCAGCGGCAGCCGCGCCGAGGCGTAGGCCTCCTTGCGCAAGAGCAAATCGGAAATCTTCTTTGGCTCCCCATTCATTTGGTCCAGAGGGACGTTATTGGTCAGCGCGACGTATGGCGTGAGGTCGGGCACATCCGTGAAGCAATCGGACATCGGGGTGGCCGTGGCGTCCATTTGGTTCATCGGCGGCAGCCCCAGAATGAGTTCGATGGTGCGCAAGAGGCTGGTTTGATTGTACTGCGTGCGAATGACCTGGTGGCGTTTGGTGTAAGGGCTTATGACGTAGGCGGTGGTGCGGTAGCCGCTCACGTGGTCCCACCCGGCTTGGGGATCGTCCTCAATGGCCAGGACGCAGGTCTCCTTCCAAAAGCGGCTGCGGCTGAGAGCTTCGACGATCTGGCCCAGAGCCAGGTCATTGTCCGCCACCTGGGCGGCCGGCGTGGGTGCGCCGGCGCTGGTCCCGCTGGTGTGATCATTGGGCAAACAGATGATGGACAGGTTCGGAAAATCACCGCTCTGCTCGAACTGTTTGAGTTCCTTGATAAACTGCGCCGCCCGGAACACGTCCGGCACCTCCAGGTCCCAGCCCACGGTGCTGGTATCCAAGTACGGGCGCAACGATTCAATGGCAGCGTCACTGCGGAGGTTGATGGTTTCCGTCCCATGCAAAAACTCGTGATAGTGATCCAGGAATTTCGGGCTGCCTTTGCTCGATTTGTCCTTCCAGGACTTTCGCGTAATGGCGAATTCGCCGTAATCGCGCAACGTTTTGCCGTGCTTGATCGCGTCGTCCCAGATAAACCCGGCCGGCGAGTAGGCCAGCGCGTCCACGTCTTTATCTTCCATCCCGTCGGGATAGCTGCGGGGGAATCCGGCGAAGGATTTTTCCATGTAATCGGTGGCAAACGCGGTGTCAGCCCATTGATGCCCGTCGGCGCTGAGGATGCTGCAACAGTAGGTGTTATCCAGCAGCACAAACTCATGCACGAATTTATGCTGGTTGGGCGTGATCTGCTCGCCAAAGATGCAGAACTCCCCTTCGCCATTGCCTTCCTTGACGTCGCCCAATACCTGGTCATAACTGCGATTCTCCTTGATGATATAGACGACGTGCTTGAACATGCTAGGCTCGCCTACTCGATCGGGGACAGGCCGCGCGGGTTGGCCACGGCGAGCCGGCAGACTCGCCTCCGCCAGCCGCGGGTACCGCATGTCGGCCAGCGCCAGTCGCGTCAGTTTGGCCAACTCGCTTGTCCCTGGCTCGCTCACCAGCGACAATGACCCGAAATACTGGTGGGAATAGAATTTGCGGGCGCCCGATTTGAGCAGCTCCCCAGGGCCGATGCCTTTGATGTTGGCCACATAAAAGCTCTTCCGGCGCGCATCATAAACGATAGCGCCGGGAAACCAGCCCACCGGAACCAAGCCCTTCCATTTCGACGCGCCCGGCGCGAAGGCGATGACGGCCACCGCGTTCTGCGTTCCGTTGCAAACAAAAAGCGTTTTGCCCGACGGCGCGAAGGCCAGCGCGTTGGGGCTGGCGCCGAAGAGATCCGCCGGATTCTGACGCGCACAGATCGTTTCAATAATCTGCTCGGTCCGGGTATCGATGACGCTGAGCGTATCACTGCCTGCATTGGCGACGACCAAATATCGGCCGTCGGGCGAGAGGGCCATCGCCGAAGCGTGCAGCCCCGTGAGCACTTCGCATTTGGGCTCTTGGATTTTGGGAGTTTGCAGCGCGCCCTCTTTCGGATTCTGGACTTCCACCACCGTCACAGATCCTTCGCTCGCAATGTACCGCACCGGGTCCACGCGCACAGACGTCCCCTGCCCCGCCGGACCGGTCACGCTGTTGGCATCGGGCCGCCGCCCGCCCCAATTGCTCACGTAAGCCTTGTCGCCTGCGAGCACCACATCGTACGGCGCGAACCCTGTGTTCCAAAGGCGCAACACCGCTCCGGTCGCCGCATCCATTTCGACGAACCGATTCGACAAATTCAACGCGACATAAAGCCGTTTGCCGTCCCGGGAAACGGCCAATCCGGCCGGGATCTCCGCCTGGCGCCAAGGCGCATCGGCCGGCGGCAGGGCGATGGAGAACAAACCGGCCACTTCGTGATCCTGGCTGACACTAAAAACCTTGATGCTGCCGTTGACATTCGCCAGGTAAAGCCGCGAACCGTCCGGGGAGAAGGCCAATCCCGTGTAGCTCACTTCTGCCTCCTTATCGGGTTCCAAGTTATGCGTCGAAACAGACGACGGCGCGGCCTGCCCCTCCGCCGGCATACGAACATGCTGGAGAACCTTCCCCGTTTGGGGATCCACCACGATGATCTCGGCCGTCTTGCCCGATGTCACGAGAATCCGCCCGTCCGGGCTGAGCGCCAGCGCCTGGGGCCGCAGACCAGGCAAATCAACGGTCTGGCCGGCGGGTGTGACCACCTGATTTACCGGAGTGACCGCCCGCCCGCCACCGCTGCGTGCGACGTATTCGTCCAGCGTCGGATCCGACAACTGGTCCCCAGCCAGACAGCGCGCGGCGGCCATCCCCAGCCAGATCAGACGAGTGCCGCGCCAGCGCCTCAGCCGCGTTTCCTTCATCGTTTTCATGGACATAATGAAGCCAAAGGCGTTCTACCCTGCGGCCCCGCAAACTCAAGGAAATTGACTCCTTACGGAACCGAGATCAGGTAGAAGCGATCCGGATAATTGGTAGAGGTCAGGTCGTCAAAGGTCGTGACTCCCGATCCCAACGTGCCGGTGCCGACAACCGTCCAGGCGGACAATTGCGTCAAAGCCAGATTCGTGGTGGCACGCACCGTAAACTCGGTTCCCGCTGTGCCAGCAATCGACATGCTGAATACGCCGTTGGTCAGCACCTGGATGCTCTCAATTTGGGGCGGAATTACCTCTCCCGTGACCTGCAGATCAATCGAGTGGGCAGTACCGACCAAGGTCGCGGTCAGACCATTGGGCAGCGTGCCGAGATGAAAGGCGCTGAATCCAGCGCCGCTGCCGCCGGGGCTTTGGCTGGGGAACTGAATCAAAGAGTACTGGCCCATCAGCCGCACTCCGGCGCCAAGATGGATATTGATCGTCACGGAATTAGTTCCGCCATTGGCCTCCAGGCTCGCGGTGGTTATGGCCGGGATGTCCAACTCCGGGGTGCCGCTGAAAGTAAACTCCAAAGTATTATTGCCGCCGGTGCCCAGAGCGAGATCAGACATGGTCACCCCGTTGCTGGCGCTAATACCTGCGATTCCCAGCGCGGCGTCGTCGGCCAAACTGAAAGCGCTGTCATTCGTCTGCGACGCTGAAATGACCAACTCGCCCTGGTTGACGGAGGTTGAACCGCTGTAGCCGTTGGTGCCCGTGAGCGTCAGGGTGCCGGGGCCAGTCTTCACCAGAGATAGTGGGCCGGGAAGGGCGCCACCCACCACATCATACTCATACTGGCCATCGACCAATACACCGCCAAATCCCGTGCTGGAAGTTTCAACAACTGTCAGAGTTGCCGGCGCAATGGTGATGGGGTTGCCCACATTGCCGTTGGCGATCAGAGGATTGCCAGTGCCGCTGGACGTGAGGTTCGCGACCGTCGCTCCGTTGCCGTACAGAAAGAGCCGTGCGTTGTTGGTCCCCGCAGGGTCCATCAAGAGCTCATTGGTCTCGACGAGGGCAGAAGGGTTGAACAGATAAATCGAACCTCGCCGGATTTCCACCTCTCCGGTGAAGGTGTTGGACCCCGCCAATACCAATGGGCATTCCATCGGTTCGTCACCGCCATAGGTATTCTGCGCAATGTAAGTGATCCCGCCCGCGCCAATGATGTTGGCGTCAATCCGTGCGTTCTCCCAGGGGTCATACTGGGCGACCGCGTTATGTTCGGTGATGGCAAAGATATATCGCTGGCTGGCGCCCAAATCCAAATTGCTCGAATCGATCGCGGCGCCATAGTAATAATTCTCGAAGGCATCAGGGTCAAAATAGAGATCTGGGCTGGAACTGCTATTCGTGGTCCCGACCAGTCTGAGTAGGCCTGCCCCTATGACGTTGGTGCTCCCCGAATCGTTGTTCTGGTCCACGTCCAGATTGAGTGTAGCGGCGGATTCGACAATTCCAGAGTTGATAGCCAACGGAGCGTTAGAGTAGGTGCTCAGACTCCCCAGCAACTCAAGGGTGCCGGCATTGTTGGTTGTGCCGCCTGTGTACCCGGCGGGTTGTACCAGCACCAACGTGCCATTGCCATTATGGTTCAAGCCTCCTGTCCCGGCTAACGTCAGGCCAATTGTGGCGGTCTGATTACTGACAGTGATGCTGGGCGCGCTGCCGTTGGCTCTGAGCGTGAGCGGGCCGCTTAAACCGGTATTGAGAAACCAATTGTGCGCGTTGGCTTGGTCGCCAAAGATCAGATTGCCAATAGTCAGGGCGCCATCAAGCGTGACGGTAGCGTCCCCAGTCAGGCTCAGGGTGCTGAAATTGGCGGTAAAGCCGATGCCTTGCGCGATGTTTCCGCCCTGCCAGTCGGCCGAATTGGCCCAACTGCCGCCGCCGGGGTTGATCCACGTGCCGTTCTGGGATGGCGCGGCGGTGCCCGTCGTGACCTTCAGATCAATCGAATTATTAGCCGTGTCGTTGACCAGGGACGCCGCCACAGAAGGTGGCAGAATGCCGAGATGAAAGGCACTGAATCCCGCGCCGCTGCCGCCAATGCTGCCGTCCGTGTATTGAATCAACGGGAACTGGCCCGCTGGAATCCCCGTACCGTTGAGGTAGATGTTGAGGGTCACGGAATTAGCTCCGCCGTTGGCCTCCAGGCTGGCCGTCGTCACGGGAGCGATGAAAGAGACCGGAGGGCCGTTGAAAGTGAATTCCACGGTGGTGTTGGCGCCGGTGCCCAGGGCCAAGTCAGACATGGCCACGGTGCTGGCGTAAATACCACTGATACCCAGCGCAGCGCCATTGGCCACACTGAACGGGCCGCCTCCCGTTTGCTGCGTCGAGATGACCAACTCGCCGCCGTCGATCGCATTCGAACCGCTGTAGGCGTTGGCGCCCGAGAGCGTCAGGGTGCCGGGACCGTTTTTAACCAGCGAGAGCGGGCCGGAAGCGAAGGGTTGCCCTTCGTCGTATTCGTCATAAGCGTCAAAAATGACGCCGCCAAATATAGTGTTGGAGGTCTGGTCAACGGTGAGCGTTGCAGGGGCAATGGCTATTGGGTTAAGCACGTTGCCATTGGCGATCAGGGCATTGCCTGCGCCGCTGGATTCGAGGTTTGCGACCGTCGCTCCGCTGCCATACAGAAAGAGCCGGGCGTTATTGCTCACCGCAGGGTCCATCAAAAGCTCATTGGTCTGGGCGAGAGCTTCGGTGTTAAAGAGATAAATCGAACCTCGCTGAATTTCCACCTCGCCAGTAAAAGTGTTGGACCCCGCCAATACCAGCGGGCATTCCTTCGGTTCGCCGCCGCCATAGGTATTCTGCGCGATGTAGGTGATGCCGCCCGCGCCCATGATATTGGCGTCAATCCGTGCGTCCTCCCAAGGGTCATACTGGGCAACCGCGTTATGTTCGGTGAGGGCGAAGATGTAGCGCTGGCTGTCGCCCAGATCCAAATTGCTCGCGTCGAGCGCGGCGCCATAGTAATCATTCTCGAAGGCATCCGGCGCAAAGAAGAGATCGGGGCTGGAGGGGCCATTGTTGGTTGCGACCAATCTAAGCGTGCCATCCCCCAACACATTGGTGCTCCCGGCCTCGTTGTTTTGGTTCACGTCGAGATTGAGTGTGGCTGCGGATTCAACGACGCCGGCGTTGATCACCAGAGGGCTTGCGAAGGCCGGGTTGTTGGTCGTATTCAGACTCGACGACAGATCGATCGTGCCGGCATTGTTCGTCGTGCCTTCGTCGTACCCAACCGGTTGAATCAGGACCAACATGCCGTTGCCATTATGGGACAAACCTTGTGTCCCCACCAAATCCAGGCCGATGGTGGCGGTCCGGTTGCTGACGGTGATGATAGGTGAAGGGTTGACGCTGACACTGAGGGTGAGCGGGCCGCCCGTGCCGGTGTTGAGAATCCAATTGTGAGCATTCGCCTTGTCAGCAAAGATCAGATTGCCGATGGTCTGGGCGCCATCAAGCGTGACGGTCGCGTCGGCACTCAGGCTCAGGGTGCCGAAATCGGCGGTGCTGTCGGTGCCTTGAGCGATAATGCCGCCCTGCCAGTTGGCCGAATTGGCCCAACTGCCGCCGCTGGGGTTGATCCAGGTGCCGCTCTGGGCGCGAGCGGTGTTCACGTTGAGCATTCCAGCCAGAAGCACGGATGCTAGGACGAAGCGCATCAGGTTATTCATAAATCGTGTCTTTCTTGATGTTTTCGTTGTTTTTAGCGTTTCACCTGGAAGAGATATGGAAGAGCTATTACTTAGATCCAACAGGAATGGTTGTAATTGTGCTTTCATAATTATGGTCTTGTTAATTGATTTGATTAGAGCATCTGATCATTGATTTTTGGGTTCGCGGATGGTCGGGAGTCACATAAAAGGTTGTGTCTGACAATCAAAATCGGCTTAAGAAAGCGATTTCCGGGAGAGGCGACAGCAACTATTGAGGAAACCTCTGTCGCGGTCAGAAATTCGGCGGTAATGGACTTTGTCTTGCTCACCACCATCCTATTAAGGATTGGCGAGAAGGAATTACAGCCGCGTGCGAAATTGCGTAATGGATTGACTTCCAACAGGATACGATTGAAAATCAAGGCGCGGCGTCAAGTTTTTTCTTCCAATCGGCGGCTTTATCGGGTTGGGCGGTGGCCTCGCAGTATCGCACCAGGCGCTTGAGTGCATCCTTGAGGCGGGACTTGTTTTGGGCGGGGATCAGGGCCCGGCGTTGCTTCATTCCTTCGTAACCGGAGAGGAGCAGCGTTTCGGCTTGAGCATATTTCGTTCTGGCAACCAGGATGCCGCCCAATTGGCTGCGCGTATCGAAGGTCTGCCAGTCGTTTGGAAGAATTTTTTCGCGCATGGTCAAGGCATCCCGGCAATCTGTTTCGGCTTCGGCCAGTTTGCCTTCGAGTTCGAGCACCCCGGCCAGATCGCTGAGAGATTCGGCCACGGCTGGATTCTCATTGCCCAGGAGCTGTTTGCGCATGGCCAGCGCATCGCGAAGGCTAATTTCGGCCTCGGGGAGTTTTCCAAGTCCTTTCAGTGGGGCGGCAAGGCTGTTGAGTATAAGGGCCACGCTTGTACTCTGCTCGCCGAAGAGTTTCTTGCATAGGGCCAAATCTTCGCGGTAGAGCGTCTCAGCCTCGGCAAACTTGCCCTGAGCCGCGACTGCATTGGCCAGTTTGGTCAGGGAGTAAGCCACATCCCTGTGGCTGTCGCCGAAGCGCTTTTTGCGTATCTCAAATGCCTCGCGATGCGCGGCCTCGGCCTCGGCAAGCTTTCCCTCCTGGTATAACAGGGCACCCAGATTATTGAGCGAAATCGCCAGGTCAGGATGCTCATTACCAAGAACCCTCCTCCGGAGGTCCATTGACTCTCGATACATTGTTTCCGCCTCCGCCAGCTTGCCCTGGTCACTCAGGGAGTTGCCGAGATTGTCTAATGATCTGGCGAACTGCGGATGGTTCGTACCCAGAAGATTACTATGCATGCCGAGGGCCTCGCGAAAGAACGGCTCCGCTTCGGCGGCCTTGCCCTGTTGTCCCAGCAGAACACCCAAGTTTCCGACCGCCGTGGCCATCTGTTCGGTCTCCGCGCCGCCAATTTTCTTGGAGAGAGTCAGCGCCTCGCGGTAAAATGGTTCGGCGTCCGTAAACTTGTGTTGGAACCAGAGCGCATTGCCGAGGTTCCCCAGGGTTTTGGCAATCTCCGCGCTGTTGGCTCCCACTTTCCGCTGAATCAGCAGAGCGTGGCGATGACTGGATTCCGCCTCGATCCATTTGCCCTTTCGCGCCAGCACGGTGCCAAGATTGTCCAGCAATGGCGCCATTTTGGCGTCTTCCCCCTCCCGCCCCATCCTCAGCGCCATGGCTGCGCGCAACGCCGTTTCCGCTTTGTCGTACTCTCCAAGCGCCTCATACACGCTGCCCAAGGTGCTCCTTAATTCGTCCGCAACCTCCGGTTGATTTTTCAAGTCTTTGTCTATCCGATCGCTGGTTTTGTCAAGAATCCCTCGGAGCAGTTTGGTGTCCTGGCCCTGCGCCACGGCAGGTCCGACTCCAAGGAGCATGTCCTTGAGGAACTGTGCCACTGCAACGCTTTTGTCAGCCTCGGTCTGCGCCTGGGCCTGGGCGGCGACAGCACGATTGCGGGCTTGTTGCGCCTGGAAATATTGCCACATGGCCACGCCAAGCCCGATTGTGAGCGCGGCGGCGACGGCTGCGGCAGAGGCGCAGGCGAGCCGGTGGCGGCGAACCAGTTTTCCAAGCAAGTACAGGCGGCTAGGCGGACATGCCAACACTGGCTGATGATCAAAGTGCCTCTGAATGTCCATGACCAACCCGGCAGCGGTTTCATAGCGGCGATCTCGGTCCTTTTCCAAGGCCTTCATCACGATCCAATCCAAATCGCCCTTGACTAGATTCGCAAGATGGACAGGCTCGATCTTGCGGTGAAGTGCGACGCGGGTCATCTCCTCCCGTGCCAGCGTGATCAGTCGCGTGGACGGACGCGGTGGCTCTTGTTCGCGAATTACTCGAAAAACCTCGTCGTAGGCGAGCCGCTGAAGCTCGGCCAGACGGAATGCCGGCTGGGCTGTTAATAATTCGTAAAGCAAAACTCCCAACGAATAAATGTCGCTGCGGGAGTCAATGTCCAAGTGCCCCAACCCCACCTGCTCGGGGCTCATGTAGGCCGGAGTGCCAAGAAGCTCGTGAAACGCCGTCACCTGGGTTTTGAGAAGGGACTGGTGGCCCAACATGGCCTTGGCAATGCCGAAGTCGATCACTTTAGGCATCGCCTGGCCGTCGCTTTCGCAGACGAGAATGTTCGATGGTTTGAGGTCGCGATGAATGATTCCCTTTTGATGGGCATGCTGAACGGCCTGGCAAACCTGAATGAACAAGTCGAGGCGTTGGCGAATGGAAAACTCGTGCCGGTCACAATACTCCGTGATTTTGATACCCTCGACCAATTCCATCACAAAGAACGGACGGCCATCGTCGGTGGAACCAGCATCAAAGACTTTGGCGATATTGGGATGGTCCATCAACGCCAACGCCTGCCTTTCCGCCTCGAACCGGGCAATGAATTCCTTGGTCTCAGTTCCCGGTCTAAGAATCTTGAGCGCCACCCGGCGGTGGATAGGCTCCTCCTGCGCGGCCATGTAAACAATGCCGAAACCACCTTCACCGAGCTTTTGGAGAAGCTTGTAACGCCCAACATGGACGCCAAGGCCATCAGCCGCATTGGCGGGGGCGGACTCGTCCGGGAGGGCCTCCACCTCCGATTCAGACTCCAGCGCGATTTCCAAAAGGCACCTGAGGCAACGGCCGTCCGCTGGCAGCGTCGCGCCGCATTTTGGGCATTTTGCGAATTGATTCACCTGGCTAGCATTCGTCCATCACCCGGTACTTAAGGAAAAACCGCCTGAAGTTACAGGGCTGTGGCGACAAATTCAGCCCGACAGGGCCGCAATGAGATGCCGTAGTTCATCTTCAATGTCTTCGGGCTTGCGTACCGTTTGGGCGACTTCCTCCCGCAATAACGCGCCGAATCGGTGCATAAAGCGGTGGAACCACACTTTGACTGTTCCCTCAGGCGCTCCTAGCTTCACAGCCCAATCCCGATAAGGCCGGCTGGTGTCCAATCCTTCCAGAAACGGTTCCATGGCCGCAAATACATTTCCTTTGCCGTCCTCATCGTATTGCTTTCGCAATCGGGCGCGAGCCTGGTCTGCCAGTGTTCGCGCCCATTTGCGGTCAAACTCTTTTTCCGCGCTCTGCTCCTCGTACGGTTCGTCGAGGCACCGCCCTTCGGCAGTGATGGCATCAAGAGAAATGAAGCTATAGCGGCCGCCACGCTTTATGGTCTGGCGTTCATCCCAATCGTTGCACAGGAAATGTGTCACCGCCTCAAACAAGAAATTGCGAAATTGGCCTCTCTCGGGATTCGCCGCTTTGAGCTCTTTTTTCTCAAGAAGTTTCGCGAAGAATGCTTGCGTCAAATCCTTGGCGTCTTCCGGGTTGGAACGGCGCTTCCACCGAATGAATGCGCAAACCGGACGCCAGTATATTTTACACAGACGCTCCAAAGCCTGAGCGCCACCTTCACCCGCCGTGAGTACCAGGGTCCATGTGGTTGTGGTAAAAAAATAGCTATGGCCCTCGGTTGAGCCAGGGCCTTCAGCGGCGCACGAGTTTTGTGGGTGCATTGAAGTGCATCCACTTATAACAATATTTCGGCAATTCGCAAACCAAATCCGCATCATTGACTTTTGACTTTGCACTGCGGGCAAGTCACGCCAAGCGTGATGTTTTGCTGGCATAGGCGGGAGAATTATGAAAGATTGCCGGTGGGCGGGTTGCGGCCAGCCTGAATATGAAGGTGCTAGCGCCCCGCCATTTCACAGCGTCACCAAATATGAAACACGCCATAATTCGTTCCTTCACTGGTTACCTAATCTTACCGCGCTCGGCGAGCGTCCACACGGCGGCCCTCATAGCCACGTGTTTGCTTTTCCTCGCCACGCATCTCTGCGTGGCCGGGCCTCTGGATGACCTGGACAAACCGATGGAGGGCCGCTCCATGCGCGCCACTTCAACCATGCGCGAGGGCGAAGTCCGCCGCATGGGAGAGGAGGAGAAGCTCTTTCCCAAGAACCCGCCGCGCGGCGATACCAACGAAATGAGCAATTGGGACAACTTCCGCGTCGCCCCCGGCAAAACGCACGTCCTGCTGGATGAACATGGGCCAGGGGTGATCAATCATATCTGGATGACTTTCCTCGGCCCGGAGAAACAAGAGTGGGCCAAGAACGGTTCCGCCACGCACCAGGATTTGCTCCTGCGCATTTATTGGGACGGACATACGCGGCCGGGGGTGGAGGCGCCTGTCGGAGATTTTTTCGCCAGTTGTTTTGGCCAGCGGCATGAGGTCATCAGCCTGCCCGTGGTCGTTTCGGATGGTTCGGCCTACAATTGCTTCTGGCCGATGCCATTTCGAAAATCGGCCCGCATCGAAATCGTCAACCAGGGGGAGAAGCCCTTGAGCCTGCTCTACTACAACATCGATTGGGTCAAGAAAAAGAAGTTGCCCAAGGACACGCCCTATTTTTACGCTCAATACCGTCAGGAATATCCGGTCCAGCACGGCCAGGATTATCTGATCCTGGACACCAAGGGCAAAGGACATTATGTCGGCACCGTCCTGGCCGTGCGCACGCGCAGCCCGTTTTGGTTCGGCGAGGGGGATGAAAAGATTTACATCGACGGCGAGAAAACCGCTTCGATCTGGGGCACGGGCACGGAGGACTATTTCCTGATGGCGTGGGGCCTGCGGCCGTGCAATACCCCTTACTACGGTTGCCCTTATTTCGATCAATGGGGGATCGTGGGCTGCCATGCCGAAGCCTATCGCTGGCATATCAACGATCCGATTATCTTCAACTCCGGCATCCGGGTCACGATCGAACATTGGGGCTGGATGTCGCCGGATGAAAACCCGAAATACAAAGCCATGAGTTGGAACGAACGCGAAGACGATTACGCGAGCGTGGCTTTTTGGTACCAAACCGGCGAGCCAACTTTCGCTGACCGCGCCCCGGATGCCCACGCGCGCCGCCTGCCAAGCTTGGAACGCCTGATTGTGCCGGCGTCTCATTTCGCCGATGCTCAGTTTCATGGCGAAGGCAACGCCCGCGCGCAGCAACTGGACCTGTATGACGATCCCCAATTGTTCTACCAACCGGCCTCAGCCCAGGGGGCATGGCTGGAAATGCACTTTACTGTCACCAATAAAGAACCAGTGCGCCTCCTGCTTAATGTGACCCAAGCGCCGGATTATGGCAAGTATCAGGCTTCCCTGGACGGCGTGAAGTTGGGCGGACCGTTGGATTTCTACAACGCGAAGATTGTCAATGAGGAATCCCATCTGCTGGACTTCTGGCCGGAGCCGGGCGAGTACACCTTGCGCCTGGAATGCACGGGCAAGAACATTGCCTCCAGCGGTTACTTCTGCGGCCTTGAATCACTCCGGTTGCGTGGACGCCGTCCGCGCGTCTCCGCCATGGCGCATGACAAAGACAAGGATTGGCGCAAGGATCCCAAGCTTTACGGCGATGAATAAGAGCGTCAGAAAATTGAATATTGAGTTCGAACTCAATCCGGTTTAGTGTCCATTCCATCCGGTATCGTCTATGTGCCAACACATTCCGAAAGTGAACACGAATATGAAAAAGCAGATTCGCGGCCGGGCGTTTACATTGATCGAACTGCTGGTGGTCATCGCCATCATCGCGATTCTGGCGGCGCTGCTCTTGCCGGCGCTGGCCAGGGCCAAGTATCAGGGTCAACGAACATCTTGCATCAATAATATCAGGCAGCAATATCTCTCTCAGCTCATGTATGCCGGGGATAACCGCCAAAATTTCCCCGATCATATTGACGCCACGCCAGACTACCAGCGGACTCCAGCCGACCCACCGCGGCAAAGCATCGTGGATGTTATGCTCAATGCGTATGTGGCGAATGCCTGGATTACTATTTGTCCGATCACCAGCGTCAACTTCGGCCAGCAGTGGCCGAACTACGCCAACCCAGCCTCCCTGGATGGAGCCGGCAGCGGCTACGGCGGTTGGACGTCCGGAGCGGAATATGTTTATACGACTTACATGTGGCTGGCCAATTTCACTCCCACTCCGACTTACCTCGACGCGGCCGGCGTTTCAAACGCGAATCCGAATCTGAACGAACCCGCCTGGCCGGACAAAGCCACGGATTGTGATTCCCGCCGGGCTTTCATCACCCATCGCGTCAGCGCGACGCCTGGCTCCGCTTTTTGGGACGTCGGACACAATGGAGGATGGAACGAGACGACGTTGGCGGACACGGCCAGCAAGTTTTCGTTGTGGTCGAAAAGTAACGATCAGCCCGTGGGCATGGCCGACGGCAGCACCATCGTTCGGCAGAAATCGCAATTGTTACCCCGTGCCATCAATGCGGCCGACTCTTCTTACCCTGACACCACCTATTACTACTGAAACTACTGAATGTGGGCCATTCGCAGGGCCATTTCATCTGGGA
>PLIU01000072.1 GCA_003140095.1 Verrucomicrobiales bacterium
GAACAGGATGAACAGGATGGGCTACCGACTAACAGTCATCATAACCGCATTGGACTGAATAGTAGTGGACATGAGGGTTGCCGAAGTAGGTTCGTCAACGCAAGATGCCTTGAACCAGAGTCGCACAGGTGCTGGGTAATGCGTGATTTTCACGCATTGCAGGCCCGAGCGGCCCGGTCAATCAAGCCGAATCAAACCAAATCAAACCTGTTGGGGGTCGGGGATGGGGGGAGTGACAGTGGACAGTGGTTAGCCGCCAGTGGTTGGTGGCGAAAGAGGCCGTCGGAATACCGCCCGGTCAAACCCAGTCAAACCCAGTCAAACCGAATCAAACCAAATCAAACCTGCCGCTCGGTGGAAAGTGACGAAAAAGGCCGGTGGAATACTGGCTGGTCAAACCTAGTCAAACCCAGTCAAACCTCCTGGGGGCAATTGGCGTGTCCCGAAATTGGACAATCCGATGGGGAAAGAACTCGACGGAAGGCGCCCTTCGCCACCCTGCGCAACCAGACCGGCGACACCCTCTGGCTGACCAACGTGCAAATGACTGCCAACGGAAATCAGTATGCGGTCACCGTCACCAATCCCTTCACCATTTACAGCAATTCGGCGACTCTTAGCGTTCAGGCCCGGGCTGTGAACGTCTCGTTAACCGGTTACGGCGCGATTGTGGCGGCGGATCAACCCGTGGCGTTTTGGCGTTTGAATGAAGCTTCCAACGCTCTTACCGCTACCGACGCCGTCGGCAGTTTTGACGGAACATACGACACGACCAACGGCACCATCGTTTGGGGTATCCCCACAGGGATTCCAAATGACACAAATACCGGGGTCGATCTGCAAGATCCCCAGACCACCAACACGGGTCTGGGCGGCACGGTGCAGATTCCATATGCCTTGGAGTTGAATCCTTTCGGTCCATGGTCTGTGGAGGCCTGGGTCAGGCCCGATTCGGTGGATGGCCAATACCGTGTTCCGATCTCATCCATGTTCAACACCAACTACGATAGCAACCCCAGCGGATGGAATATTTTTGAAAACACGTCCATTCCCACTTTTTGGGACATGGTGCTCTATACTGCAGGAACCTACTGGTACACCGGAACCGATTCTGCGTACCCTATTTCGACTCCAGGCACGTGGAACCACCTCGTCATTACCGACGATGGGACCAACATCCTGCTTTATGTCAACGCGCAGGTCGGGAACGCCACGACTGTCGCTGCTTCCGGGATACACGCCGCAAGGACTCAATGGCGACGAGAGCGTGGCGGGCACGAACGAAGTATTCGGCCAGCGCAGCGACGTGGAGTATTTTGGCGCGAACGCCGGCATGGCGGACGTGGCCTTCTACAATTACGCCCTCACGCCGGGCCAGATTCAGTCGCATTATCTGAACAAACCGTCTCTGACTCTTTCGCAAGTCAGTGGGCAAACCATGCTGACGTGGCCAGTGGGAAATCTGCTTGGCTCGACCAATATCGCCGGGCCTTGGCTGCCGGTTAGCGGCGCGAAGTCGCCCTACCCGGTTCGAATCAACAGCAGCCAATTCTTCTACGTCGTGGGTGTGCCCAAATAAACATGAAGATTCTGAAGCCTTACGCGGGCCGGTAACTCTTGACCACCCAGTCGCTCAGCGCCTTGTCGGGCGCCTCGACGGCGTCTTCGTCAATCACAAATTCCTGCTGGCCGGTGTTTTGCGCGATCAGCTTCAGGCCGAATTGGTAGTCCTTGAAACGCGCATGGCAGAGATCGCGCACCGGCACCGATTGTTCCAGCGCCTGCGCCACCAAACGGTCGGCGGCGGCCTCGGTGAAACGGATGTTCAATTTAAAGTTGTCGCCGAAGCGGGCGGCAAAATCTTGCACCAACTGCCGCGCCACCGCCCGTTCCTCCTTTTGATGCTCGGCCAGCAGCTTCTGCAATTCGCCGGCGGGGTTGTCCACCAGCTCGCGCGTCACGACGAAGCGCCGCACCGGCGTCGAAGGCAGCTCGAATTTGAAGTCGCGGAACACGCGCTCGCACACGGTCATCAAACCGCGCGCGCCGGTGGATTCCTCGCCCGCCAGCTCCGCGATGCGCCGCAAGCCGTCGTCCTTGAAGAGCACTTCAATGCCGTAGGCGGCGAAGGTCTGTTCGTATTGGCGGATAATGCTGCCCTCGGACGTTTTCAGAATGATGAACAGGTCCTCCACGTTAAGCGGTTGACAGATCACCCGCACTGGCAAACGCCCGATGAATTCCGGCTCGAATCCGTACTCGATGAAATCGCGGGTCTGGCTGTGGTCCAGCGCGGAGGCGTCCTCCACGCTCCGGGTAGCGGGAACGGCGAAGCCGATGGAGGCTTCGCGCAAACGTTTCTTGACAATCTTTTCCAGGCCGTCGAACGCGCCGCTGACGATGAACAAAATATGCCGGGTGTTGATGCTGGCCGGGGCTTTTTTCCCGCGCTGGGTCAAATCCATCATGGCCTGGATTTGTCCGCTGATGTCGTTGGGCGAACGGGCCGGCACTTCCGTCTCCTCCATCAACTTGAGCAGATTGGTCTGTACACCGCGGCCGCTGACGTCCCGGCCGGCGGCGTTGGGGGCGGCAGCGATCTTGTCGATCTCGTCAATGTAAATGATGCCATATTGGGCGCGTTCGATGTCATTGTCCGCACGGCGGACCAACTCGCGCACCAAGTCCTCGACATCGGCGCCGACGTAACCGGTTTCGGAGAATTTGGTGGCGTCAGCTTTGACAAAAGGCACGCCAATGAGGTCGGCGGCATTGCGAATGAGGTAAGTTTTGCCCACGCCGGTGGGGCCAAGCAGGATGACGTTTTGTTTGGCGTAATTGGGCTGGCCATGGCCTTCACGGGCCAGGCGCACGTAATGGTAGTGATCGCACAAAGCCACACTGAGGACCTTCTTGGCCTCTTCCTGCTTGATGACGAACCGGTCCAGGTAGGCCTTGACCTCGCGCGGCTTCTTGTCGAAGGAAAAATCCTTGTCGGTCGCCGGCTCATCGGGGGCCTCGGTCGCGCTGGCCAGGTCGGGCTTGTTCGGCACGGCGCCGGCCAGATGCTGGCGCATAAACTCCTGCAGTTGGCGCTGAAACTCTTCCGGCGAAGGAGGGCCGTTGAATAATCGTGTCTCCATATATCGAACTCAATCTAAACCAGTTTAGGCAAAGCGCAATCGATGCCAGCCGCTTGTGGTTTGACGAAAGGGATGAAGTGGGGCACAATCCGCCGCGTCAAAACAACACGATGAAAGGTTTGGCTTTTGCACGACGCGTGAGCAGCTTGGAGCGGTCCCTGCGTACGGCCCGTGATCCTGTTTGACTGAGCCGACGGCCCGCGCCGCGCCGGGATCGGCGCACCCGCCCGCCCACCAACTCCAATGACGACACCAGCGACGCTTGCTTCCCAATCCCGCCCAACGGTACGAGGGAAATTTTTCCGCCTGGGCGAGGCGAAGTATTATCTCAAAGGCGTCACCTACGGGCCGTTTCGACCGGGCGCCGGCGGCCAGCCGTTCCTGGAACGCCCGGAGACAGAACGGGATTTTGAACTGCTGCGCCGCCTGGGCGCCAACCTGTTGCGTGTCTATCACGTGCCGCCGCTTTGGCTACTGGACCTGGCGCAGCAATACGGGCTGAAAGTGCTCATCGACGTGCCTTGGAGCAAACATGTCTGCTTTCTGGATTCGCCCGTGTTCCAGCAACAGGCTCGCGCCGCCGTGCGCGCCGCCGTGCAAAACTGCGCCCGCCATCCTGCCGTCTTTGCCTACAGCGTGGTCAATGAAGTGCCGCCGGACATCGTCCGCTGGAGCGGCGCGGGCGCGGTGGAGGGTTTTCTGGACGAACTGGCGGAAGTGGCGAAGGGCGTGGATCCCGAGTGCCTCTGCACGTTTGGCAATTATCCGCCCACGGAGTTCCTGAACCCGCACAATTTCGATTTCCTTTGTTTTAACGTGTACCTGCACCAGCAACGGCCTTTTGAGAATTACCTGGCCCGCCTGCAGATGCTGGCCGAATCCAAACCGCTGATCCTGGGAGAAATTGGAATTGACAGCCAGCGTGAGGGCGAGGAGCAACAAGGCGAGATGCTGGGCTGGCAGATTGAGTCCGCCTTCCGCGCCGGCCTGGCCGGGGCCATCGTCTTCAGCCTCACCGACGAATGGCACAAGGACGGACGCGACGTGCCCGATTGGAGTTTTGGTTTGACAACTAGCGCGCGCCAGCCCAAGCCCTCGTTCGAGGTGGTGCGGCGGCAATTCGGCCAGGCGCCCTATTTCCCGCTGCAGCGATACCCCAAGGTCTCGGTCGTAGTCGCCTGCTACAACGGCGGGCGGACCTTGCAGCCGTGTCTGGATTCCCTAGGCCGCCTTCAATATCCCTCTTACGAAGTGATCGTGGTCGATGACGGATCGACCGACATTACGCGGCAGGTGGCTTCGCTCTACAAAAACTTCCACACCCTGGCCCAAGCGCATCAGGGACTGGCAGTGGCGCGCAACGCGGGTCTTTTTGCCGGGGAAGGCGAGGTGGTGGCGTTCACGGACGCGGACTGCCGGGCGGACGAAGATTGGCTGTATTATCTGGTGAGCGACCTTTTGAAAGCGTCGTATGTTGGCATGGGCGGCCATAATTTCCTGCCGCCGGATGATTCGGCGGTGGCGGCGGCGGTGATGGTTTCGCCCGGCGGCCCCGCCCACGTCATGCTCACCGACCGCCAGGCCGAACATATTCCGGGCTGCAACATGGCGTTTTACAAATGGGCCTTGGTGGAGATTGGCGGCTTCGATCCCATTTTTCACCGGGCGGGCGACGACGTGGATGTATGCTGGCGTTTGCAGGAGCGGGGCTACCGCATTGGCTTCAGCCCGCCGGCCTTCGTCTGGCATTACCGGCGTTCGACGGTCGGGGCCTATCTGCTGCAGCAAAGCGGCTACGGCGAAGCGGAAGCGATGCTGGTGCGGCGGCATCCGGAATACTTCAACTCCTTTGGCGGCAGCGTATGGCAGGGGCGCATCTACGCCGCCTCCAAATTTGGCCTGACCATTCGGCGGCCCATCATCTATCACGGGCTTTTCGGCACGGGATTCTTCCAAAGCGTTTATCGATCCGAACCGGCCGTGGCGCTGATGTTTTGCACCAGCCTGGAATATCATGTGCTGGTGAATTTGCCGTTGCTGGCGCTCTCGGTCCCGTTCCGCTCGCTGTTTCCCCTGGCGTTGGCCAGTATCGCATTGTCTCTGGGCGTCTGCGCCGTGGCCGGGGCGCAGGCGGCCTTGCCGCGCAACAAGCGCCGCTTTTGGTCGCGGCCCATGGTGGCCCTGCTCTTCTTTCTCCAACCTATTGTCCGCGGCTGGGCGCGATACCAAGGCCGGCTCAACTTCGAGCCAACTCCCAAAAAAGCTGTGGAGAGCCTGGAGTCGCTCTCGTTGCAAGACCGCCCAGAGGCGCTGGAGTACGTGGAATACTGGTGCAACGCCACGATGGATCGCATTGATTTTGTCCGCCGCATCCTGGAACGATTAGACCGGGAAGGCTGGGAAGCCAAACCGGACGCCGGCTGGAGCGATTTCGATGTCGAAATCCTCGGCAGCCGCTGGTCGCACCTGCAATTGGTGACCGTGGTCGAACCGCACGCCGGGGGCAAACAGATGATGCGATGCCGCTTGCGCACCGCCTGGTCGCTCTCGGCCAAAGTCGCCCTTTGCTCGATCCTCGGCTTTGAGTTGGTCGTGATCGGGTTCGTCTGGCACACGCTGTGGCAAATTTGGTTTCTGGTCTTGACGGTCCCGGCCTTCGTCTGGTACGTCAATAGTGACCGGCACGATTTGCAACGCTTGATATCCGTCGTCCTGGATGACATCGCGAAAAAGAATGGAATGATCAAATTGAACCGCGCCAAGCCCTCCGCCTCCAAGTAGTGTGAAAGTCACCCAAGTAGCCATCCGCCCCAGCCAGGCCTCCGAGCATGCCAACCGGCCGGCGTTGACGCCCGAGTTGCTGGCCGCCAGCGGCGCCCGTTATTCCAGGAACAACGAAGGCTTGGAGTCCATTCTCTCCAAAATCGACCCGCTCCATCTGGAAAAATCGGTCGATTCGATTTTCCGCATGGTCGATTACGGCCACCAATCCATCGCCGACATGGTGCCGGTGGCCATGTTCATCGATGGCATTTCGATGTGGCTGGCCTACTACATCTGGACTCTCTGTCCGACCGCTGGCGGCCAGGAATCATCGACCCGCTACATCAAAATTTCAGTCGATGGCCTCATCGCGCCGGAAACGTTGGGTATTCGGGAAGTCTCCGAGTGGCGGGAGTTGATGGAACAATGTTTCCGGGCCTATCAATCGTCGGTGACTTTCTGGGAGGAACTCGCAGGCGAGAATCCGGCCCTGATGGGCATTCCACCATCGTTGCTCAATGACACCTCGGAGGCCGCGCGGAAAAAAGTCATGCGCATGAAGCGCAATTACGCCTTCGACCGCGCCCGGTATTTCCTGCCGGTGGGCGCCGCGACCAACGTGATGTTGATCATGTCCGCGCGCGGCTGGGTCAATCTTTGCCAGTTTCTGCTCTCGCAAACGTGGCCGGAGGCGCAACGCCTAGGCGAGTCGATGCGGAGCGAACTGGAAATCCCCGCTCCGCGCATGCTCAAGCACGCCCGGAGCATGGAACCGGTGCGGCAAGCCGTCGCCTCCGAATTTGCCAAGCTGGTTGAGCGCGCGACCAAGACGGCTCCTTGCGCGAAGGACGCCAGCGCCATTCCGTCCCTATCGGTCCTGGCGCCGGAGGGAGTTTCGCCGGAGGAACTGGCCGGCGACCTGGCCTATCACACCAACCGTTACGCGCCCATCGGAACGAGCTGGCAGCGCACGAGCGTGCGGTTTGGCTGGTCCGCCATCGGGTTCGCCGAAATCCGGGACTTAAACCGGCATCGGACCGGGGCCAAATACTGTCCGCCCGTCCCGCAAGGATTCTACTTCGCCGCCGACCAAATTCCGGCCGCAAACGAGGAGAAGGCAATGGCCTTGCAGCCTGGGGCGGACATCGGCCGGCGCGCCACGGCCAGCGCTTCGCGGCGGCTGCGCGAGGCTGATCCAACTTACATCTATTGGACGCTTTTGGGAACGGAGTATCCCTTCGAGCACGTGACGACGGCGGACAAATTCATCTATGAGGCCGAATTGCGCACCGGTGTGGGAGCGCACTTTCGTTACGCCAAGCATTTGCGCGACGCCCTGGCCCTGTTCTATCAGCGATTCCCGTCCACCAAAGGATTGATCCTGGAAGGCAGCGCCGAACCGGAGTAGGGGTGGCAAGGTTTCCGCAAAAAAGCAACCATTCCCAAGTCGCGAGGACAAGGGAATGGTTGCGAACTGCGCCGGACGCTTGCCCTTTGCGAAGGCAAAACGTCCGGTTCGGATATGATGTTACGGCGATACGAGCCGGAAGAACTCGTTGCCTGTCGGCGGCCCCAGTGTCACTTGATACAGACTATTCACCACCGTGACAGGGCTCGACACCGCCGACCAAGGCGAGCTTAGACTCGTCGTCGTCTGCAACGAGAAGCCGTCTATTCCCGGGCCTGTCGGCCAGGTCAGGACGACATTGCCGGCAACCAAGGACGCCGTGAGCGTAGGCAGCGGCCTGTACTCGAAGTTGGCGATGTACTGATTGGCACTTGTGCCGCCCGTGGCGGCCGTGAAACCGATGAGGGCTGAATTGGTGCCGCCTACATCATCCGCAATTGAACCCACGTAGTAATTCGTGTCATAGAAAGCGCCAGTATTTGAATCTGTTAACGACACATTGAGAACCGACCCATTATAAATGAGCTTGAAGAAGATTGTATCGCCAGCATAGAGGGAAACAGGGGCCGTGGGGCCGTAATTATAGCCGTTGGCAAAGCCCGCACCTGCGGATCCCAGCCCGGCAGTCGTGACGGCTAATCCGGGGGCATTGTCACCGTTATTGTAGAGTTCCGCTGCCAACGCAAAACTGTTGGTGATTCCAACATAACCCAAACCGCTTCCGCCGGCCCCGTTGGCCTCGGTTCCCAGAGCAGCCGGTCCTCTCGGGTCATTCGCAATGCAGAACGTAAAGCCGTCTGCCGTCGCTTGCGCTGCGTTAGGCGTTCCAGCGGTGAGTTCAGCATCCGTGTAATACCAGGTAGCTTCGAAGCCGCCAATATAAACCGGGGCGTTAAAGAAGAAGGCCGTGGTTTCGTCGCCATTCAAGTCAGTCAACTGAAGCACGTTGTTGGTGATGAATTGACCCTGCGCAGCGCTGGTGCCGCTACTGCTCAATGTCCAGTCCGCCCCATTGGTATCAAATGTCGGCTCGGTGAACGGCAAGACGAACAAACCTCCGGCGGTACTGCTGCCGACGCCGGCGGCGTTAGTGGCCCAGTACTGATAAACGCCGTCGTTGGCCGGTGCCGCACTGAGAATGACCAGGTTGGTGCTCGTCGCGCCGCTAATGCCGTTGCCGTTTGTGACAATAGTCCCATTAAAATACCACGCATTCGTGACTGGCGTCGGGCTTTCCACCGTTACCCCCAAAACAACTGTGCTGCCGAGCAACGTTGTGTTCGTGGTCCCAAACAGCGTGGTAACCAGAGGCGTCACGAGAACCGACAACACGGAAGGCGTACTGGTCACGGCGCCGAAGTTGTTGCTGACGACCAGAGTATAGGTGCCGGAATCCGTCGTAAGAGCGTCGGCAATAGACAACGTATTGCTGGTCGCGCCCGTGTAGTGCGAGCCGCTCACTGCAGCGCCATTATAGAACCATTGATAAACCAGCGTCGGATTTCCAATCGCTGAGGCCGCAAAAGTTACGGAGGTGTCTTCTTCGACGATCTGGCTGGGAGGCGGTTCCTCTACGATTTCCGCCTTTACTTCCGCTATGCCATAGAGTGATTGCACCTCCGTCGCGGTAAGCGCGCGGCTAAAGATAGCCACTTCAGCGATATTGCCGTCGAAGGCACGGCCCGTGTCGTCGGGCGCTTCACCGATGGTGAAATCGTAGTCGTCACCATTGGGCAGACCAGTGGCGGCCGAGGAGGAGTTGGAGACACCATCAATATAAAGGTACTGGTTCGTCCCGTCCCAGACTCCGACGAGAAAGTGCCAAGCGCCGTCGGCACCGCCGCCTTCAAGACCTTCGCCGACTTGGTCGCCTGCACCACCGTACGCGAAATGCCACAGGTCGTCGGTGGTTGTTCCGTCCACGTCGAGACGGTAAGAGGGATCGCCGCGTCCGAGAACGGTGGAAAACCGGCCACCATTGTAGGCAGCGGCCTGCACCCACGCGGACAGGGAAACCGGCCCCAGGTAATTCAAGGAATTGAAAGTATCCTCGGGAACATCAACAAAGCCTGTCAATCCCGTATTGCCGAGGTTGAGAGGAGTGCTGAAAAGACCAGCGGTCGTGGGGCCACCCGGCTGCCAATAAATATGGTTAAAAGCGGCGGCAACATTTGAGCCGGGGAAGCCTGCGACGCCCGGACCTGGGACGGACCCGGGGAAGGTGCCTGCCAAATAAACACCATTATCGTTAGTGCCCGTTGCT
>PLIU01000303.1:0-2115 GCA_003140095.1 Verrucomicrobiales bacterium
GCGCTCAAGCTGGCCCTGTCGAGTCGCGCATTGGTCATCACGGGCGGCCCTGGCGTGGGTAAAACAACGCTCGTCAGCGCCATCCTGCTAATCCTCCGGGCCAAGAAAGTGCGGTGTCTGCTCTGCGCACCCACGGGCCGGGCGGCCAAGCGTCTGTCCGAGGCGACTGGTGTCGAGGCCAAGACAATCCACCGACTGCTCGAAGCTCAGTCCGGCACGAGCCGCTTTGGGCGAAATGAGGCCAACCCTCTTGACTGCGGATTGTTGGCAATTGATGAAATGTCGATGGTAGATGTGGCACTCATGGCAAACCTGCTGCGCGCCCTGCCGCCGAAGGCCAGCCTGCTGATGGTGGGCGACATCGACCAGTTGCCTTCCGTGGGGCCGGGCATGGTGTTGCGGCATGTGATCGAAAGCAAAGTCGTGCCGGTCGTGCGACTGACGGAGGTCTTCCGTCAGGCGGCAAATAGCCGGATCATTACCAACGCCCACCGAATTAATGAAGGCCGCATGCCGGAGGTTTCAGGCAAGGACACCAATTCTGATTTCTATTTCATCGACCGATCAGAGCCAGGGCAGATTGCGGACACGCTGGTCGAGATGGTCAAGACGCGCATCCCGGCCAAATTCCGGCTTGACGCTATTCGGGACATCCAGGTTCTCTGCCCGATGAACCGGGGATCACTGGGCGTCCGCGAACTGAACGTCCGTCTCCAGCATGAATTGAACCCGGCCCGCGCCGATGAGCCGGTCGTGGAGAAATTCGGCTGGCAGTTCCGTCCCCGGGACAAGGTGATCCAAACCGAGAACGATTATGACAAAGACGTGTTCAACGGCGACATTGGGCAGGTCGTGAAGATCGACCCAGTTGAACGGGAGGTCACAATCCGGTTCGACCAGCGGGAGGTGGTTTACGATTTCGGGGAACTTGATGAAGTCTCGCTGGCGTATGCGATTACAATCCACAAGTCGCAAGGATCGGAGTTCCCGGCCGTGGTCATCCCGTTGGCAACGCAGCAGTACCTTCTTTTGCAGCGCAACCTCGTTTACACGGGTATTACCCGCGGCAAAAAGCTGGTCGTGCTCATCGGTCAGCGGAAGGCCCTGGGGATGGCGGTGCGAAATAACCGGACGGAAAATCGGTTCTCAGGGCTGCTGGCGCGATTGCTCTCGCCGGGCTAATGCCCGCCCGTGACCGTGTAACCGGCCCGGCGCAAATCCTCCGCCAAATCCTTTTCCATCTGGGCGGCGGCCTCATACGGCATCGGGTTCAGGTGCTCATACAATTCCGGCAGAAGACGGAGGCCGTAGCGTTTGACCACCGCGGCTGCTTTGGTTCCCGCCTTATGGTTGGCGAAACGTTCCACCGGGGTCAGCCCTGTCATCCCAACGTAGATGCAGGGTTTCTTGGGATTGCGCTTCGGGTTTTCGGCACGAACCTTTCGGATTTTGCCGACCGCCGGCTCAAGCAGCACGACGTAAACATTATGATGGTGCTCCGGCAGTTGGCCGGGGCGGAGTCGCTTGAGCGTTCGACGCTTCATTCGGCATGCATCGTGATATTTGATTCGTCGTCGCCCAACCTCATCCGCACCGAGTTGAACACCAGTCAGCATTCACAGAGCCATTGGTCCTCGGTGAAACTCCCAAGTCGGATGTCATCTGGGTCCGTGCGCATCCATCGCATGGAGCCAGTTTCACCATTTCGCAGCCTGCGACAACGAAGATGTCTCCCACACCCTCATGCCGGAACCGCCGTTCTGGCGTCCTGTCTAAAGTGTACCGTCTTTCGTGTTCGGCGCGAAGCATCGGCGTTACATCTGCCTACATTCCAAACCTTACAGTCTGGTTTTCCCGGCCGCTCTGACCTTGGCCCATCTGGCGCGGGCAGCCGCTGCGAGTTTGGCCCTCACCGCCGGACTGCTGCGGCGATCCTTCTTTTTGGCAACCTTGGGTGTTGCCGTCGTGCCTTTCACCCTGGCCCACCTGGCCTTCGTGGCAGCAATAATGGCCGCCCTTCCAGCCGCACTCAATCGCCTCTTGCCCTTCTTGGCCGGCTTGGAATCCGCCTTCCCATTAATCTTGGCCCAGCGGGCTTTCTGAGCCGCCGCCATT
>PLIU01000303.1:2196-3097 GCA_003140095.1 Verrucomicrobiales bacterium
ATCAAAGCCCTTGCACGGTTCGTTGGGGTAACCACGTTGATTTGTCACGACACGGGTTAAACCGATTCGATGGTCGACGTTGTAGTGAGTGTGGCCGTGGATCCACAGGGGAATTTGACTCTCCCCAATGAGCGCGTTGAGATCGGACGCGAACGCCGGACTCAACGGACTCGTCGTATGATACGGCGCCTCAGATTGAGGACTTGGCGCATGGTGGGTGACCACAACTGTTCGAGCGGGATCATGGCGCGCCAGTTCGTCTTTCAGCCACGCGACGGACTCTTGATGAATTCTTACNNGTGCAGCCAAGAAACGTGAAGCCTCCAAACTCAATGGCCTTATTTTCGAGCAGTTGGATGTGACTGCCCCTGGTTTCATCTTCCAACCGCTCCGTCAATTCCGGAAGTGCGTGCCGGTAAAATTCGTGATTCCCAAGCACATAAATCATGGGCTTGTCACCAAAATGGCTTTTGGCCCATTCCAATCCCTTGCTCCCCAGGTGGATGTCCCCCGCAAGCACCACAACGTCCGCCTCGGTCGTTGGAACGGCCACCGGGCCAAATTCTAAATGAAGATCAGCCAGAATGTGCAAACGCATACATGTATTTCAAATTGGCGGCTGCACCGCAGCCCTTGAGCCGTTCCTGTTAAGGAACAGCACGTCTGTAGTCGTTTTGTCGATGACCATGGCGTTACCCTCCATATCCCCCGGCCGCTCGCAACACTTTGTTCACCTCTCCTGCCCGCAAACAGTCCAAGGGCCTTTTTCCTCCGAGGAAACCCTGGTTCGAAAGGAAAAAGAGCATTCGTCCAAAGTCATCCAGCCGGCAACCCGCACTCAGGTTTTTGAGAGTCTCTTCCAAGCCGTCCAGCAACTCGCGGTCTTTGAATTGCCACACGG
>PLIU01000351.1:0-3533 GCA_003140095.1 Verrucomicrobiales bacterium
TCATCCCCGTCGCACCATTCCACGAAAACCTTGCGCAGGCGCCAGGCCTCATCGGCAGACAACCCTGCGCACAATGAATCAAAATCGGTGTCCTCCATATGTCATTCCCCGAAATTCAGTTGCGGCTGCACTTTGGTTTTCGTCTTCTCGCTTGTGACTGTGAATTTTTCCTTCGGAATCAATTCAATCGGAAGCAGCAAATCGGCGATGGCAGCATACTGGCGGAACATCTTTTGCATCGCCCACTGGATTTCGCCAGCCAGCAGCCGTTCCATGTGGCTGGCTTCCGTACGCGATAATTCGGCAAAGCTCAAACCGCGTTTGGCGATGGCCTCGGCCTTTTCCGCCGCCAAGAGCGTTGTCGGCGTGATCATCGGCAACGCGACTGTTTTGGCTCCGTAATCCAACAGCCGCTCTTCCAGTTGCGAACCTTTGAATAAATCGCCTCTAGCTTTGGCCGGGTTGTGGACGATGACATAATCCACGCTGTCACCGCCGTAGAGGAATAATTTTCCGACGTTGGTCATGCTCTCGGTATCGTCGGTGGGAAACAGAAAAAATGTCAGCCGGACACCCTGTTCGGCGCAAATGTCGAGCACTTGCAATTCCTCCAGTGCGGTCAGGATGAGGGCATCAGCCTGGGCGCGGGTGTCAATAATATGCACCGGGGCGGCATCCTTGAGCACGCGCCGAAACAAATTTAACAATTCGGCCTTGCTCTCGTGTTCATTGCCGAGTTGATAGGAGCGGACGATTTCCGGGTGACGATTGGCGAAGGTGTGATGCCGGTCATCCAGGTCGGAGCCGTTCCACGGCACGCCGAGCCGGTCGAGCCAGGCGGCGCGGAATTCGGCTTCAAAACTCTTGCCAAGATTGCCTTTGGATTGTGGGTTGAGGTGGATACGTCGAGTAGTGTTCATATATTTGTGAGGTCATTGAGTTTGATATCGTCTGGATTTGGCCGACGAACTTCCCGCGGTGACGGAGTTGCGGCTAAAATGGGTTTTCGTGTCGGCGCCGGGGCGGTGTTGGGTGATGTGGTGGTCGCTTGTGACGCAAACGACGTGTCTTCCCAATGCGTCTGCGTCCGGCGTCGAAGGTAACTCCGATAGAATTGATGAACGCCCTGCGCAGTGATGGCACAGCCTTTATCCTTGGTAAGCACGGCGGCAATTTCCTGCCAAGTCCTGCGCCGCTGGCGTTGTTCACGGATGAATTCCACGAATGGTTCCACACGGCTGTGAAAAGCTCGCCCGCCGCCGCAGTGTTTGCGCTTCGACGGCCCTCCATCGTTGATGATGTCTGGATTCATCAACGCAAAGTTTAGGCTGTTTCGCACCAAGGCGGTTAGCAGATACTCGGTGGATTAAACGGCAAAGGTGGCTGATTGGGCCGGATAGCGTCGGTGATGACGTTTTCGTGCGTTGAATTACGTTGACGCGATATGTTGAATCGCGTTGATCGGCGTTGACGACGGATGTTGAAACGCGTTTAGCCGTGTTGAAATCATCAACGCACATCAACGGAATTCAACGCTAGCTTTTTCTGGTGCCGGTTTCCGAAGCGAAAGCTTCGGGGATGGTGTCTAACCAAAATGAACGGCTTTCAATTCCAGAAAGCCGCCAAGAATCACGTTTGCCGGGCTATCCTATTGACGCCACCGACCGCTACGGGTGGTGTTTTGGGTTGTTCGCGCCGCCCACCAGCATTTGATACGGCACCGGTGACACCTGGACGCCTTGTTGTGCCAAGCGGTAAAAGAGCTTGCCGCGTGAGGCCGAGCTCCGTCGGTTGAATCGAAAGGTGAACTCGTCCAGATAATAGTCCAAATGTTCCGGCGCAATGGCACCTTGGTGCGTTCCCAGCAGCCAGCGCTTGAGCAAGGCGGCCACCCGATGCACCCTTGGCAGTAATTCCGTCGCGGCACTTATCTGCTGACCTTTGAGTTTGCTGACCTCGTGTTGATAACCGAGTTGCTCCAGTCCTTGATATGGCTTCCATCCATCTGTATGCACACAGCTTCCCTGGACAATGGCACCCTGGATGAATGGGTGGAGGTGCTTGGCCGAGCCATCCGGGATTCGAGCTAGGCGGATGCGCCCAATACCTCGGCCATCTTCTTGGGCCGCGATGACGACCAGGGCCTGACTCGGAACACCCCGTCCTTTCCGTCCTGGCGTCGATCCCCCCACTTGGGTTTCATCCACCTCGACTCGACCGCCGAGTTTATCCCTGCCGGGTCGCACCATGGCCCGGCGCAACTTGTGCAGAACAGTCCAGGCTGTTTGATAGCTGCCCAGACCCAGAACGCGCTGCAATCCCAGGGCGCTGGCCCCGTTCTTCTGGCTGATTATCTGCCAGATCGCTCGGAACCACAACCGCAAGGGCAAATGGCTATCCTGGAAGATCGTGCCCGCGCTCACAGTTGTTGGATGCCGACAGGCCACGCAGATGAACCGACCTCGTTGCGCGGCCCAGGCTTTGCGCGCGCCACAGCTTCCACAGACAAATCCCTCCGGCCAACGGAGTGCCACCAGATAAGCACGGCCACTGTTCATCTGTGGCAAACCGCCGTTCCAGTTCCAAAAGCGTCTTCGGATAGTCCTCTGCCATCCCTTTCCACTACAGCTTGCGGTCGGTGGCGTCAATAGGATAGCCCGGCACGTTTGACTGAACGTCACGAAATCCAGCACTGATGTGCAAATGCCCAAGCACTGAACGAGCGTTCCTGAAACCAGAAGCGGAACGGAACAGATCGGGAGTGGCATGAACGGACGATGGCGCAATGGAGCGTGGTTTCAGGGACGTTCATTGAGTGCGCCACTATCTAGGTTTGTGATGAGTTGATTTGTCTGGCCGCTTTCTGAGGAACGAGGAAAGCCGGGCAGTCAAAGCGCCGAACTCGGTATGAAATGAGTCACCGAAAGCGTATAGCAAATACGAGATGTGGACTATGGATGTTCACTCGTCTTGGGATGTGCATGCTGACTTCAGTTTCGGTGAATGTTAGCGCCGATTTGAAAATGCAGAAGGATTATTCGGATGTGAGGATCGAAAGGGCGGCTCAATTCCTCCAACCGCCTGCGAGATGGGAAGTCATACGGGACAAAGGAGTTTTCCTTCAGCATCAATCCGGGCAAGACAGTCATCGTGCTGTCGGCCAGCAACCAGCCATTGCCGTCGATAACCTCGACGGTGGTCGGCGCACGCACAGATACTGCTCCCGTGATGAATCCTTACGGCGCGAGCACCAGCCGGTAAAAGCGTTGCGGGGCGTTTGTGAAGGAGTCGGTGGTGCTGAGGGTCGCACCGGTGGCGGTGATGGGGCTGCCGAGGTTGGTCCAGTTGCTCGAATTCAAGTCGGGACTGTGCTGCAACTGATACCGGGCTCCAGCCTCCGTGCTCCAAGTAAGATTCAGCGTGGTTTTGGTTAGCGTCACGGCCTGGAACTCCGGCACTAAGGTCAGCCGGAAAACGGTGCCTTGGTCGTTCGTGCCTGCAGAAGTCGTGCCATAGAAACTGCCGTCGCTGCC
>PLIU01000351.1:3568-6424 GCA_003140095.1 Verrucomicrobiales bacterium
CTGATTTTGAACACGGTGCCATTATTGAAAAAGGCGGTATCACCGAAACGGCCGCCTTCACTCGTCGTGCCATAGAAGTAGCCGTCGCTGCCCTGTACCAGCGCGGCTGCCGGATTTGCGCCATCCAACGCATCGCCACTCTCATTCGTGACCGTGCCGAAAGCATAGAGGGTCGTCAGCACTCCATTAGTGCTGATTTTGAAAACGGTGCCATAACCGGTACCGTAGGTCCCGGGGAAACCCGAATTTCCACCACCTCGTTGGTAGCCGGTGAATTCAGTAGTTCCATAGAAATAGCCGTCGCTGCCCTGCACAAGCCCGGCAACGGGAAATGCGCCATCGGTGCCGTTGAATGAATGCAAAGTGGTCAGCGCCTCGTTTGTGCTGAATTTGAACACGGTGCCAACGCCGTTCGTGCCATCCTCTTCTGCCGTTCCATAAAAATAACCGTCGCTGCCCTGCACAAGCTCAGCAACGGGACATTCACCTTCACCATTAATGAAAGCCGAACCGAAGAAAGAATACAAATTGGTCAGCGCCTCGTTTGTGCCGAATTTGAACACGGTACCTGACGCGGTTTCCACCGTGTTCGGGATCAATTCGAGGTTTAGCCCGTCAGTGGTGCCATAGAAATAACCGTCGCTACCCTGCACCAGCCCGGCAGTCGGATTTTCGCCATCATTGCCGTTGAACGAATATAAACTGATTAGCGACCCATTGGTGCTGATTTTGAACACGGTGCCCAAGTTATTCGTGCCGCCGCCTTCCGTCGTGCCATAGAAATTGCCGTCGCCACCCTGCACCAGCTCGGCTGCGGGAGACGCGCCATCGTTTGTTCCCGTGAATGAATGAAGCGTGGTCAAGACCACGGCGGTCGGTGTTCCAATAACAGGCATCACGAGCGCGGCGGCCCAGAACAGTTGCATGAGCAGGGCCGAAACCGGCTTGCTCATGGGAAAGGCTGAAGGATAAAAGCTGACCCGCCGCCGCTTCGCTTCCGCCTCCGCTAGACTCCTACGCGACAAGATAGCGCGGCGAGAGGCTGAATGTCCAATGGGCAGAACCGAAACCGGCCTCCTGCAAGGTACCAGTCCGCTCATTTCGGAGGGGCTATTTTCGTTTTGGAGTATCGTAAGATGCGTTTTCATTGCTGGAATCCTTTCGTTTTCATTGTTGAGACTGTCTCCTGTGTTTAATTACTGGCTTAAACGGTAGAATTGCTGGGTGCCGGAGATGGGATTGGTCACGGTAAGCTGCCCGCTGACGATTACTGGTCCCGGAACAACGGGGGACCAGACCGCCGGCGAAACAAGGTTTGTGGTGGATTGCAAAGTGTACCCGTCCGCACTGAACCCGGCGACATTGGTGGGCCAAGCCAGGACTACGTTTGTTCCTGAAAGAATAATGGTCAGTTGCGGGGCCGGAAGCGTAATGCTGAACACGGTGCCATTGCCATAGATGCCGGCGACAGCCGCCGTCCCATACAGGGTGTTACCCGATAAAATCAATGCGTCATGCGGAAATGCTCCGTCGCCGTTGCTACCATCGTCGTTAATTGCCGTGAAACTATGCAGGTTTGTAAAGCCCGTGCCATCAGTGTTGACGGCGAAGACGGTGCCATTGCCCCAACTGCCGCCTTGTTCCGCCGTCCCATACAGGGTGTTGCTCGATAAAATCAATGCGTCAAACGGAAACGCGCCGTCGCTGTTTGTGTATGAAGGAGAATTGGCTGCCGTGAAAATATGCAAGGTCGTGAATCCTGTGCCGTTGGTATTGATGGCAAACACTGTGCCACTGGTTGTGCCGGGTCCGCCCGCCGTCCCATACAGGGTGTTTCCCGATAAAAGCAGTCCGGCATACGGATAAGCGTTGTCGTCCGAACCGTCAAAACTAAGCAGAGGCCTAAAATCCGAGCCGTCAGTATTGACGGCGAACACCGTGCCTTCGCCGTAACGGCCGCCATAAAATGCCGTCCCATACAGGGTGTTGCCCGATAAAATCACTCCGGCAAAATACGGATTAGCGCCGTCGCTGTTAGCGCCGAAATTGCCGTCTGTCGTGAAACTATACAGGGTCGTGAAGGTCTGCGCCGTCAGATGCGTTGCGGTTATTGCCGTCGCCCAGGTCGCGAGGCAAATCAGTTTCATTATCATAGAATGCTTATTTTTAATAGTATTCATAGTTTGTTCTTATTGTTTTAATCACAGGGATCATGCTTTGCTGGTTAACCCACAACTGTTTCAATCCCGCCGCGCAGGCGAGTTTTGCTCGGCCTTAACGGGCTGGGATCCGATCATGGCCTTGGCTTCGTTCCTTAGCAGATGGACGATGATCCAGTCATTCCAGGTCTCGCCTATGTCGCCGCTTTCCAGTTTTGGCATGGCCTGAATGATCTGCTCTCCTTTGTCCATCGCGACACGGCATTCTGCCAGTTGTCCGGATTCATGCTGAGCCATCGCCAGCACCAGATAGGCTTGCGCGTTGCGGTAATCCACGCTTGGGTCTGCCAGGGCTTTCTGCATCCAGTCAATCGCGCTGGCAAAATGCTTCTGGCGATATTCGGCAAGACCTTTGACAAATTCAAAATAAGCAGAGAACGGGTGCCCGCTGCTGTTCGTCACTGCTGTGTCAGCCAGTCGGGCGACGGCGTCCAAATCGATTCCCGCGGCGCGAACCACCAGGCAGTCCTTGGCCATGCGTTCGGCAACGATCGGGTTGTTGGTTCCACCAAAAATCGCCAGCACTTGACCGCAATGCCGGCGGTAACCCTTCAAGTCGCCGCTTTGCGCCAACAGGGGAGCGAGGTAGTAATGGTACCAGTGTTCATTTGGGTCCATCTCGACGAGTTTGGAAAAC
>PLIU01000093.1 GCA_003140095.1 Verrucomicrobiales bacterium
TTATTTACGGATAAGCTCTTAATCATGGGAGGCCCGCGCGAGACCAAAACTCGGCGTAATGGGACATTCTCAGTTGGGGGCTGCAGACTTGAAAAGACGGCCTTGAGCGCCGAGGCAATGGGGTTCGCCGCGACGACGATCGAGGTCGATCTGACTACCAATCGCGGATCGTTTCATCTGACACTCCAGCCCGGCAAGCTTCTTCGCCTCCGTGTTCTGAATGCCAAGGGTAACGCGGTTCAGAAGGCGTCCGTGTTTCTGGATGTCGTGCCCGGAGGAGGACCAATGCCCATCCAAGCGGACTTCGGAAGAAAGACCGACGCCGATGGCCGAGTAGAATGGGACAGCGCCCCGGACGCAAATCTCAACATTGGCGTTTTCGCCGATGGTTACATGCGGGGCGGAATTCACGTTAGGCCCGACGGGAACGAACACACTATCACGCTGTCATCGGGTTTGACGGTATTTGGCTCTGTCACAGACGCAGCAACCGGCCAGCCCCTGCCCGCCTTTCGGATCATAGAGGGCTGGCCGACGACGAATATTCAAACGGGAGAAGTTGGCGCGCAATGGAATACGCTGGACCGGTTTTGGCTCAAGTTCGAAGGCGGAACGTTCCGCCATTTGTTCACCGAACCGCCCTTAGGTGGCACACCCAATCCAGGCTTCATCTTCAAGTTTGAGGCCGACGGTTACGCGCCATTTACCACGCGCTCGTTCAGCGGCAACGAAGGTGAAGCGCGATTGGACGTGGCCATGCGGCCGGCCGCTCTCATGAGTATCACGGTGCTCCTTCCCAACGGGCAATCGGCGGTCAAGGCGGATGTTGGGCTGGTTTGGCCTGGTTCAGGTCTCCGGCTGCGTCCCGGCGGATTTTCCCACGAAAATCTTCAATCCGCCGAATCGCTGTTTTCCACGGACGATGCGGGGCATCTCTCATGGTCCGTCGATGACTCTGTCAAAAGAATTGTCATCGCGCATCCCGAAGGATTCGGGCAAGCGACCTTTGGCGCCCTTACCTCCAACACCACCATTCAGCTGCAACCATGGAGCCGGATCGAAGGAACTCTGCTCTGCGATGGGCAACCCGCGCCCGGCCGCGACATTCTGCTCGACTACGGCAATGGAGATTACAAATCTATTTCGTCGGATTCTGGGACATACACAGTCACGACCGATGGCGCCGGACGCTTTGTCTTTCCCCAGGCAGCGCCGGGGGAAAACCAACTGGTTCTAATGGTTCCCTTCAACGACGAGTCAGGCAGCAAATGCTGGTCCCTTAACCCGCTGACAAACCTCGACATCCCGCCAGGTGAAACCGTAACAGTGACGCCCGCGACGACCATACCGGCTGAAACACCCAGCACGCCTCCGCACGCACTCGGCGCCACGCCACCTCCGGGTCAGTAAGCGAATGGCACGGCCATCGGGGAAGGAGCTTGTTTCCAGGCTTGTGTAAATGGGCCGCGCTCAATCCGGCCGAAGGCAACGCAACGCCGCGCCGCGTCAAAATGGCATGCACTTTATCCTCTGCGCGAGTGACTCTCATTCGCGCGGCACCTTCGCTGACGTTGAGCGCCGCGCCGACTTCGCCAAAATCCTGCTCTTCGAAAAAATCGCAGCAGAACGGCTTTGCGATCGTCGTCGCCAAGGTGCATAATCGCTTCAGCAACGATTGGCCTCATGTTGATCGCGGCGCACCGCCTTGGCGGCGACATGAGCAACTTTTGGCCGTCTGTCATTTGTTTTTCCAATATTAAAACCTCGACAGCAGCCAAAACCGAACAAAAAACTGCCGGCTAAAGGCCCATGACGAGTGAGTCTTTGGCTATCGATTAGGATGCTGGGCAGAAACGACGAACTAAGACGAGATCATCCGTAGCGGCAAAATCCAAATAGAACGAGTAAAAAATGAAAAATGTAAAAAGGCCATTGACATGTTCTTCAATGTATGGCATTTCTGTATTAACGGAAATAATAGAAACGTGAAACTAAGCAAAAACCGGGTAACTCGAGTCGTGGGCAGCATTCGCACCTGCGCGGTGGAAACCAAACCAGAGTGGCGGAGCCAGCCTCGCCCTGTGACAACATGCCACCCGACCTCGCGCCACGCCCCTGCTCTTCAGCGAGGAGCGAATCCGCGCCGGGTTGCTGTCAGCGAAAAGACCGCGGATCTCATTTCGACAACATGTCTTTCACCAAGCCGTAAATTTTATGAAACCAAAACTTTCTGACTTGTGGCGATGGGACGGCACAATTGAGCGTGGGGCTTATCTTTTCTTGGGCATGTGCCTCTTCGCCGTGAAGTTTAATGTGGATCGAATCATTGGATTTGCTTGGTTCGACAATTCGTGGACAATTTTCAATTGGGATACACTGCGGTTTTATTTGTGGCAATCGCCGGTCGGAGAAGCGGACGGACGCTTTTATCTGGTGCTCTTAGCCGCGGCGCTGCCTTTCATGTGGTCAGGCGTGGTGTTGACGCTTCGGCGATTACGTTCGCTAGGGTGGCAGCCGTTCTGGGTATTATTATTCTTTGTCCCGGTTTTGAAATTGTTCTTCTTCCTGCTGCTCTGCTTGCTGCCATCGCGCACGGAGCCGAAAGAGCCGCCTGTGATTTCAAAAAGGCGCATCGGAAAATGTGGCGTGTTGGTTCCGTCTGGAACTTTGGCTAGTGCGACCATGGCGGCCATGGTGACGGGTGCTTTGGGATTGCTCGTCGCATGGTTCGGCACGTCTTTACTTGGCGATTACGGCTGGACTCTTTTTGTCGGAATACCCTTTGGAATGGGATTTCTCTCGGCGTTGATTCACAGTGTTCGCCAGCCGCGCAGTATTGGTTCGTGCATTTTGACGGCCATGGCCGCACTCGGTCTAACTGGCGCGGGGTTTTTTCTGTTTGCGATGGAAGGCGGGATTTGCCTGTTCATGGCCGCGCCGCTGGCACTGGCGTTGGGCATTACCGGCGCGATCATTGGTCATTTCACTCAACGGACACTTTGCCGGAGGACGGATTCTTCACATTTGTTTTGTGTGGCCCTTTTTTTTGCGCCATTAACCATGGGCTTGGAAAAAGGCCTGCCGCCGCCGTTGCCTTTGTTGGTAGTCGAATCGTCGGTGATCGTAGATGCACCGCCGGAAAAAGTCTGGCGCAATGTAGTTTCCTTTTCGGAACTGCCGCCGCCCAATGAAATAATCTTCAAACTTGGAGTCGCGTACCCCATTCGTGCGGAGATTTATGGCCAAGGAGTTGGCGCGGTGCGGCATTGCAATTTTTCGACAGGCCCGTTTGTCGAGCCGATTGAAATCTGGGATGAACCGCGTCTGCTGAAATTTTCCGCCACACAGAATCCAGAACCTATGCAGGAATGGACACCGTATCATAACGTGCATCCCATGCATTTGGATGGCTACTTGCGATCATGTGGCGGTCAGTTCCGTCTGGTGCCGCTCGCTGGCAATCGCACGCTGCTTGAAGGCACGACGTGGTACTATCATCACATGTGGCCCGCGGATTACTGGCAATTGTGGTCGGATTACATCATCCACACCATCCATTTGCGCGTGCTGAACCATGTCAAGGAATTGTCGGAAAAGAAATAAACTCAAATATAGCGCGCGTTGTTCTCGCACGTGGCAGTGGAGGTTCCGGGGCAATCATGATCACAGAAATTGTTCAGCCCAAATCCTCGTAATGCGATGAATTTCTTGGCTTGGGGAGCATACGCGCCTCGCGTGTCGTGGCTGGCACCCTCGCCGGCCACATCTTTTAATCTTACACACTATCTATGGAATGCGAGGATGCAATCGCGAAGAGCCATCAGTAAGAAGACCCGCACGGCCAAAAACACCGCTCCCTATACGTATGACCCGATGGGCGAGGTCATCGCGGATCAGGCGTCCGAGGTCAGCGGCGGGACCGCGCGGGCCAACGGACAGCTTCACCACGTCTTCGACCCGGTCGGCAACCTGAATTACCGCGCCAACAACACCCTGATCGTCAATTTCGCGGTCATTCCGGTTCACCCCGTGAGATAATTGACGTTTGCTACCTCAGCCCCTTTCTGCGGGCGTTTGCAATAGTCGAACTTGACCAGCAGCACCGCGATTATCTCATGGGCCCAAATCTTCGCCTAAGCCGTATCCACGCAGTTGAAATTGGGAGCGCGACCGTCTTCGGTCGCTCTGGCTAGCGTCTCGCCAGCCAGCCGCACCGCCCGTGGAGGAGGCACCGTTTGGTGGTTCTTGACTCGCGGCGCGAATGTTTTCGGCCATAGACCGAAAACCGCGAGCCAGACGCTCGCGCTCCCCAATCCTTCTGCATGGATACGGCTAAGGCGCGCTTTCAGCCTGTGCGCTCGAAGCGGATGTCAATCGTGATACGCTTTACTGACTCGGATTCGCTCCCGCCGCAGGAGGCGGCTTAGGAGCGGGGGTTGACATGATGCTGAGAGTTGTCGCCGTCCAGACGCCATCATCACCCTTCTTGCCGGAACCGTTGACGCGCAGGCCCTCAACCGCATCCGAGAATGTCGCCGGCTGGCGGTCTTTTGTGATTTTGGTGGTGGACGTGATCTTGACTTTGGTCTCGGCGTTTCTGCCCTTCAGCGTCAGGACCATGTTGGTGCCGTCGATGCTGGCGATGACTCCGCCATAGCGCGTGGGAACCCTCGCCGGCCTGGGGGCGGTGTTCGTCGCCGGTTGCGTGGCATCTTGAGCCATGGCGGGCCAGACCGCGCAGGTGGCGGCCGCCAACAGAATCGCGGAGAGTTTTGTAATTGACTTCATACGTTTCATGTTTGTTCTGGTTCTGTTTCTTCAATTCTAATGTTCTTGGCACAAGAACCTTGTGCAATGTTATGGATAACAGAAGGCCCGCCTGCCGCCAAGTACTTTTTTTCGACAAATGGGGGGCGGTCAGCCCAGGATACGCTTGCCTTCGGTCAGGAAGATGCCTTGGAAGTTCATCTCCAGCGCCTGGGCGTTGGTGGCCTTGGCCAGCGCCTCCTTCTGCGAGACTTTGCCTTCTTTAACCAGCAGGAAAAGCGATTGGTTAAAATTGATCATCCCCTCCTCACTTCCCGTTTCAATGGCCGCCGGCAGCTTCTCCAAGCGATTCTCTTCGATCAACTTACGCACCGTGCCCGAGTTAATCAGGATTTCTTGCGCCGGCGTCATGCTGCCGGCAATCGTCGCCACCATGCGTTGGCAGACAACCGCTTGCAGCGTTGCGGCCAACTGACGCCGAACCTGGTCCCGTTCATCCGGTTTGAAGAAATCCAGAATGCGCCCTACTGATTGCGCGGCGTTGGTCGTGTGGATGGTGGACAAAACCAGGTGGCCAGTGTCGGCCGCGCTCATGGCGGCGGTGAAACTGACGCCATCGCGCATTTCCCCGATCATGATCACATCCGGGTCCTGCCGCAGCACGTACTTGAGCCCGTGCTCGAAGGAGCCGGTGTCCAGGCCGATTTCGCGCTGCTCGATGACCGATTGGTTGTCTTCAAACACATATTCGATGGGGTCTTCCAGCGTGATGATGTGTTTGCGGCTGTTGGCGTTGATGTGCTCGACCATGGCCGCCAGCGTGGTGGATTTGCCGCAACCAGTCGATCCTGCCAGCAGCACGATCCCGCGCGGGGATTCGGCGATTTGTCGCAAAACCGGCAGCAGGCCCAGTTCCTCGAAACTGGGCACCTGCGTTTTGACAAACCGCATGGCCAAGCACGGCGTGCCCCGCTGATAAAAACAATTGGTGCGGAATCGCCCCACTTCAGGGAGGTAATAAGAGAAATCACACTCATGGTCGCGCTCCAATTGTTGTTTGGTGTGGCGCGGCACAATGTTATCGACCACCATGTTCAGCCATTCATCGGTCGGCAACGGCCCCTCCACAGCCACCAATCTGCGGTTGATGCGAAAAACGATCGGCGCCCCGATCTTCAGGTGAATATCGGAAGCTCCTCCTTGCACAGCCGTGGATAAAATTCGGCGAAAAGTTTCCATCGGCGGAACTTTGCCACATCAGCCCCGAAAAAATCCAGTCAGGAATAAGCCAGCAGTCGGGCTTGCGACAACCGGGTCACATGGGTGAACAACATGGAAATGTCGTAGCCGTCTTGCCGATCTCCCCTGCAGGCCACGATCACACCGGTGAAGTTGACCTTCTTGGCCAAGCCGGATCCTTGCAAAGTAACGGTCATTTCGGTCCAAGGGACAAAGGGTTGATCGTGGCGAAACTCAATCCCATTTCTCCGGATCCGCACTGAACTGGCGGGCACGGTCAGACATTGTGTGGTTTCGGAACTCAATCCAATCGGACTGATGTCAATTTTTCTTGCGCTCATACGCTGAAAAACATAACATACTTTGCCCGCGCGTCAATCACTCTTTTTGCCGAAACGATGCCGCGCGCATTTGCCGCCGCAAAAGCGTTGCCAACAGGCCGGAATCGGTCTTAGGATGCCCCCACGCGTTAACTGATTCATGGCGGATTATAAAGTCCAATTCGAGGTATTCGAGGGGCCTTTGGATTTGCTCCTTTACTTGATCAAAAAGGAGGAGGTCGATATTTATGAGGTCAATTTGACCCGCCTGGCCACCCAGTTCCTCGAATATGTCGAAGTGATGCGGATGCTCGACCTGGAGATCGCCGGGGAGTTCCTCGTCATGGCTTCAACCCTCATGTACATCAAAAGCCGCGAATTGCTCCCCAAGGAGCAACAGGTCCAAAATGTCGAGGAAGACGAGGGCGAGGACCCGCGCTGGGAATTAATCCGCCAATTGGTCGAATACAA
>PLIU01000315.1 GCA_003140095.1 Verrucomicrobiales bacterium
GCGCCAATTTGACCAAAAAGTAAGCCACCACGCCCATCCGAATGGCCCAAGCCATGACCGCCGACGCCGACAGCCAGAAAAAAAGAATCTTCATCGTGGACGATCACCCACTAGTGCGCGAATGGCTTGCCACTTTGATCAACCAGCAATCCGATCTCAAGGTCTGCGGCGACGCGGATAATGCATCCGACGGGCTTAACCTCATCGCCAAAGTCAAACCCCACGTGGCCATTGTCGATATCTCCATGGAGGGAGGCTCCGGCATCGAATTGATAAAAAATATTAAAGCCACTTGTCCCGAAGTGGTGGTCATTGTGCTCTCCATGCATGACGAAGTGTTGTATCGAGAACGCGCGCTTCGCGCCGGTGCGCGAGGTTACGTGATGAAACGGGAAGCGACCAAGACTGTGCTTCAAGCCATCCGCTGTGTGCTCGAAGGAAAACTCTACCTGATCAATAAGATGGCTAGGACAATGGGCGAGGAGTTTGCACAAGGCAAACCACCGGCAACAAGTTCGCCGGTTGAACTGCTTAGCGACCGGGAGTTGGAAGTGTTCCAGTTGTTGGGGCGTGGCTTGGGCACCAGGCAAATCGCGGGAGAACTGCACGTCAATTTCAGGACCGTGCAGACTTTTTGCGCCCGGATTAAGGAAAAACTCAAACTCAACACGGCCACCGAATTGTTGCGTGAAGCCATGCGCTGGCACGACAGCCAGAGCTTGGAGTAATTCCATTTGGGTTCAAAGGCACTTACCGAAACTCTTGCGGTTCAAGATGCGCGGGCATTTCGCGCCCGCTCCCCGTTGGCCTATGCTTGTTGTAACGAGAGGCTTCCGGCGAACAGCATTAGAATTTGTTGCCAATGCAGCTCGGCCGCCGGGCGGTCATAGACGGGGGTATCGTTGACGGCGAAGCCGTGTTTGACATCGGGATAAACTTCAACTGTATGCTCCACGCCCGCAGATTGAAGGGCCGCTTCGAGCCGCTGCCTTTCCTCCGGCGTGAAATGAGGATCGATGCCCGCGATGCCGACGTAAACGACGGCGCGCATTTTCGGGGCCAGGAGATGGGGGCTGTCCGGCTGATTAGTCGCCAGGCGCGCGCCATGCAGCGAAGCGGCGGCGGCGACGCGGCCGGGAAAGGTTCCCGCGGCGGACAAAGCGAAGGCGCCACCCATGCAGTAGCCGACGCAGCCGATCCTCTGGCTGGCGACGGAAGGCTGGAGTTTCAGAAATTCCAAGAAAATGGCGGTGTCCTCCATCACAAATATATTGTTGATAGATCCGAAAAGCGCTATCAGCCGGTCTCGTTCCGGACCTTCTTTGAACGCGGTTGCGGCATCGATCGATTTGGTTGGGCCTGAACGGTAATAGAGATTGGGCAGGAGAACGTGGTAGCCGTTGGAGGCAAGCCTTTCGGCCATGTCGCACAGTGCGGGGCGGATGCCGATTGCATCCATGTAAAAAATCACCGCCGGCCGGTTTCCCTTGTGCGGGGAACCAAAGAAATGACACGGCGCGACGCCGTCCTTCGTTTTGATGTCAATTGTATTTGCGTTCATGCTTTGAGTGTTCCAGTTGCCATGACGATCGTATCGTCAGTCGAATCAAAAAGTGACGCAATAACCATTATTTGGAGTGTCGGTGAAGCTGATACTTTCGCAGGAGCCACTTTCGTTTGAAGAAAGCTCCCTCTTCGCGCCACACCCAAAGGTGTCTGAAACTGGCGTTCCTCCTGCCGGCGGCTGGTTGCCTCAAGGCTATCCCTGTTTGCGTTTGGGCGCCGAGGTTGATCGCCTCGCAAGCACCTTCCGGACGTGGGACTGGCATCCTTCCGCTCATGGCTGCTTTCTGTTCCTTCATATATTCAGATTCGCGCTGCTTGTTACGGGACATCGGGTGATTTCATTGGAACTTTGCCGAACAACAACGTTCTTAGTTCCCCGTTGCAGGCTTGTAGTGAAATTCTGAATTCTTTCCGACAAGGCGCGCCAAGCGCTGCTCGTCGGTTTCAGCGAGAAGTTTTCCCATCGTTTGCGACAGCGTCGGGATATCCATCGGTTTCTCCAGCAGAGCGCCGGCGCCGGCGTTGAGCGCCATGAAGAGTTGGTTCGGGCGCGCAGTCACGATGATGATCGGAGTGGTTGGATGCTCGGCGGTGAGCCGATCGAAAGTGTCCCAGCCGTTCATGACTGGCATGTTGAGGTCGAGCAACACAAGGTCAACCGGCAACTCGTTGGCCAAATCAAGCGCCTGCCGTCCGTTCTCGGCCGGAATGACGAAGTAACGCTCGGCCACGAGAACTTGGTGCAGGGAATCGCGCACGGTGGGGTCGTCGTCCACCAGCAGAATGCGTTTAACGGAATGGGTGCTTGCAGGGGGAGGATGGGAGGCAGGCTCGCGATGGGGAATGGTCGGCCCAGGGCGATTGGTCGAATGGGCACCGTTGACCGCCGTATTTGAAGATGTGGGTGATTTCATAGGTGCAGAGAAAAGGAGTGGCATTACGTTTCAGTGCTGCTGCCGGCCCGCTTCGATGCCATTTCGCGCTTTGTCCACCATGTCTCCCTCGGATTCGAGCACGGCGGCCAAGCTGCCGCGCAGAAAGGCCTCAAATTGATCGACAGAGGGCCATTCACGGGTCGCAGTGTGGTCTTTGGGCGAACCTCCACGAAGTTCACGGCAACTGTCGAGATGGCTGATAAGCTTCAAACGTTCAGGATTTCGCGTGGTTGATTGCATCTTGGCACGACAGGTTCGGAACGGCGGCTCGAATTCAAGCGAAGAGGCAAATGAGACGGGTATGGTTTGCATAATACTGGATTTGACGGGTTACTTTAGCGGATTGGTTGCGGGTCTGCATGAAGTTGGTGGAAGGCCTGCGTGGTTTGTGGCGGCGGTTTCACCCGGCGACTGCAAAGCAATTCTGACCAGGGTCAGGAGTTCCGCGCTGTCAAAGGGCTTCCGAATAAACGCTACGATGTCAAGGCGTTCATCAACCAGCAGCTCCTTTATCCAGCAAGAGCCGGAAGCCACGATAATCGGCAGACTCATGCCCGCACCGCGAATCCGCTCGATGAGTTCCAAGCCCGTGAGGCGGGGCATTTCATTGTCGGTGACGAGCAAATCGTAGTGCTCTTGTTGCAGCGCCTCCCACGCCTGCAGACCGTCGGAGGCGGCACCCACGCCGAAACCGGCGCGGGCGAGAAAAGTGGATGTAGCGTTGCGGACACATTCTTCGTCCTCCGCGACGAGAATTCTACCCACGTGGGCCAGGAGAGGCGACAATGAAGAGTCGGTTACAAATGAACCATCGCGCGGTCGAGCGGGTACGAGAGTTTGAAGTTTCATATCCTTTGCTTTGTTTATCGTTTTAAACCTTTTCGTTTGCCCGATTCTCGGGCGGCTGAGAATGACCTCCGCACAGACCGTGCCACGAACCGCAAGGGTCGCTTCTCCGTGGGCTGCCTGCGGGCAATGGAAGGAGTAAGCAGCGTATGGATAAAATGCTTACCACCCTTGCGATAAGCGGCTGACCAGCCTTGACCGGCAAAGGGATGCGGTTTCGGCCATCGGGCTTGATTTTCAAGGTGCTGCAACAGCGCGCTCGTGCTATTATTCTCGGCATGGGACTTGCGTAGTATTCAAGCGAAGCGCCAGTCGAGCATTCGTCTAATGCTGACAACGCGTGCCCTAATTATGAAGAAATCTCAGTTTGGCGTTCGTCTTTGGGTTTTGATGGCCGCGCTGTTCCTAGTGGCCGGTGTCACGACGTGCGGCCTAATCTCCGGCTGGCATTGTGTCGAGCACCTCAGAGCGAAGCTCACCAGGTCACAGTTGGAGAGGTTCCAAACCGCGGGCGAACTTCGACATGAATTATTCAGTCTCAACGATTCCATTCTCCACTACGTCCTAGTGAGAGATTCTCAGGGATGGGCGCAGTTCGAGCAGGCCAGCAGCGATCTGGATCGTTGGATGGCTGAACATAATCCGAGTCTGAACCCGCGTTCGCTGCTGACCACGGATAAGGAGCGGCAGGCGTTCAAGGAACTCAATCGTGCCTACGATGGTTACCTTGGCTCCGCCCGGGCTGTGCATTCCAACGCACAGGCTGCCTTGGTGAGTCCAGGGCAGCTCGCGCAGTTCGACGCCATCAATGACCAGGCCCAGGAAATGCACGATCTTGTGCGGGGATTAGCCGACGCTCACCGCGCGGCGGAGGCGGAATTTCTCGCCAACGCAACTGATTCTCTGGCCAGTCTGCGGAACATAGTCATGGCCAGCGTCGCGGTGCTGCTGGCCCTGGTCGCCGCAATGGGGTGGGTCATCTACCGTGACATGATCGCGCCGCTGCGAATCAAACTGGTGCGCAGCCAGGCCCTGCTGGAAAAGCAGGAGAAACTCGCCACCCTCGGGACGTTGGCCGCCGGCATCGCCCATGAGATTCGCAACCCGCTCACCTCTCTCAAAGCGCGTCTTTATACGTTGGAGAAACACTTGCAGGCCGTGCCTGCCGCACGCAAAGACACGGATATCATCAGCGCCGAGATTTCGCGTCTCGAACACACCGTGCAGGAGGTATTGAATTTTGCGCGGCCTTCTGATCCCAAGCTGGAAACCATCGCTGCGGATACGTTTTTCCGCGAAATTCAGGGATTGATGGCCCCGATCCTGGAGAGCCGTGGAGTGCAACTGGTGGTGGAATCCAATCCAGAGTTTCTCATCCGCGCCGAAAGCAGCCATCTGAAGCAAGTGCTTATCAATCTCGTTCGCAATGCCGCTGAAGCCATTGACGGCAAGGGCACGGTCACGCTGCGCGCGCGCGCCGCGCGCGCCCCGCTCGGCGAGCATGAGAATGACGCTGTCATCCTGGAAGTGGCCGATAACGGCAAAGGCATCCTGCCCGAAGTCGAGAAGCGCCTCTTCGACCCATTCTTCAGCACCAAAGAAACCGGCACCGGCCTCGGCCTGGCGATTGCCGCCCGCATCGTTGAAAAACACGGCGGCATGTCGCGCCGTGGACGCCGGCCGTCTCATGCGTGAACCCGTGGCTCTGCCCGTTTGCTGTTGGAATGATCTGGCCCAAGCGGCCTTACGATACGCGAGCGCGTTGGTTGGGGTTATCCCGAGCTTCGGTATCGCGCGCGGTCAGGGTTTGGCGAACCGCATCGGCGTTGATGGAGAGTCCGCGTGCGGCCAGCAACAGGCGACAGGTCACGTTTTCCAGTTCGCGCACGTTGCCCAGCCACGAGTCGGATCGCAACAGGGCGACGGCATCGGAAGAGATCGTCGGGCATTCCATGCCGAAGTCACCAGCGTATTTGCGGAGAAAGTGCCGCACCAATTAGCTCTCCATCAAGATTTACCTTGCGCGAGAAACTCAAGCAACTCGGCTTGCATCCAGGCTCCAGCGAGCACAACTCGGAAACGAACGCCTAAATGACGCGCCAAGCGCGCCAGTTCCACGAATCAAGCGGCCGAGGCGGGATGAGACGGCTTTTTGCCGAAGATGAAGCTGATCGGCCGCGCCAGCCGCATCATCAGGCGCGCGGAAATGCCCAGACAGTTGCGCCGGGTGGGCGACGCGCCGCACGCCTTCAATTGCTCGACAACTCTGGTTCGACCAAACATGGAGGCGAACATAATGGGAGTCATGCCACCGCCGTTGTCGGCGTCGATGTCCGCGCCGAATTGGAGCAGCAGCGCGACGATTTCTTCGCAGCCCTTGAAGGCTACACCGCCCAACGGAGTCTGGCCGCGATCATTCCGGCGGTCCACGCCCGCGCCGTGTTCGAGCAGCAGCCGCGCGGTTTCCAGGTTGCCGTTGTAGCTCGCGAGCATCAACAATGAATTACCTTTGGCGTCGGCCAAATTCACGGGCAATCCGTGCCGAAGCATCGCCGCGAGGCATTCCGTTTCTCCCGTGCGGGCGTGATCAAGCGCCAGGGCTTGCAACTCGGCATATCTTTTTTCTTCAGCTTCGGTGACGACGGTCTGCATGACTTGGATTTGGATAGCGACAGCGCAACGCGCGGTGCGCGCCATTCCTTAACGGGCGGCTCCGGCCATGGTCGGCGCTGATTCCGGAGCGTGGCGAACCCCGAACTCGATATCGAGCGCTTTCGCAACGCCCGCGGCATACGCCGGGTCAGCTTTATGGAAGTGCCCAAGTTGACGCCGCACGATTTCTTCCGGCACGCCGTTCATGGCCCCGGCGGTATTGCTGAAGAGCTGTTGCTTTTGCGCGGGAGACATCAATCGGAAAAGGTTGCCCGGCTGCGTGTAATCGTCGTTGCCGTCGCGGTGATTGTAGCGGTCGGCATCGCCGGAAACTTGCAACGGCGGTTCGGCGAAGCGGTGGTTTTCCACGGGGCCGCCGTAGCTGTTAGGCTCGTAGAGGACGCTGGCGACTTTGGGCGCGTCAAAGCGCATCGGGCCGTCGGCGTGATAAGTATGGACGGGGCTTTTTGGACGATTGACCGGCAGCATTTCATAATTCGTTCCGATGCGGTAACGGTGCGCATCGGCGTAAGAAAAGATGCGCGCCTGCAACATTTTATCCGGCGACCAACTGATGCCGGGCACAACGTTCGAGGGGCTGAAGGCCGATTGCTCCACCTCGGCGAAATAATTTTCCGGGTTGCGATTTAATTCCAACTCGCCGACGTCGATCAGCGGGTAATCTTGGTGGGGCCAGACTTTGGTGAGGTCGAAAGGGTTCCAGCGGAAGGTGGCGGCGTCTTTCTCCGGCATGATTTGCACGCAGAAGCGCCATTTGGGAAACTCACCGCGTTCGATGGCTTCGAACAAGTCGCGTTGCGAACTCTCGCGATCCCTGGCAATGATGGCCTCCGCCTGGGCATTGGTCATGCATTGAATTCCTTGTTTGGTTTTGAAATGGAACTTGACCCAGAAGCGTTCGTTCCGGGCGTTGATGAAACTGTAGGTGTGGCTGCCGTAACCGTTGAGGTGGCGCAAGCTGCGAGGCAGCCCGCGGTCGGACATCAGAATCGTGACCTGGTGCAGCGACTCCGGCGAGAGAGACCAAAAATCCCACATGGCCGTTTGGCTGCGCAGGTTCGTTTTGGGATGCCGCTTTTGGGTGTGAATGAAATCCGGGAACTTGAGGGGATCGCGCACGAAAAAGACCGGGGTGTTATTGCCCACCATATCCCAGTTGCCTTCATCGGTGTAGAACTTCAAGGCGAAGCCGCGCACGTCGCGCTCGGCATCGGCCGCGCCGCGCTCGCCGGCCACGGTCGAGAAACGCAGCAGCGCCTCGGTCTGGGTGCCATTCTTGAACACGGCGGCCTTGGAGTATTGGGAGATGTCGTGGGTGATGGTCAAGGCGCCGTAAGCCGCCGTGCCTTTGGCGTGGACGGTGCGCTCGGGAATGCGCTCGCGATTTTGGTGCGCGAGCTTTTCGAGCAGTTGATAATCCTGCATCAGGAGCGGGCCGCGCGGGCCGGCCGTGACGGAGTTCTGGTTGTCGGCGACGGGATTGCCGCCGGTGGTGGTCATGATTTCAATTTTGTCAGCCATAAACGTGTTTTAACTCTGGCGCATTAAACCAGATTGGGAACGATTGTTGAAATACTTGTTTCCTTTGATTATCATAGGAAGCGCCTATGGAAATGCACCAGCTTCGATATGTTGTGGCCGTGGCGCGGACGCGCAATTTTTCCCGCGCGGCCGAGCAATGCCACGTGTCGCAACCGTCCTTGAGCCAGCAAATCCAGAAGCTGGAGGATGAACTTGGGGAACGCCTATTCGACCGCACGAAGCGGGAGGCCAAACTGACTCCGCACGGCGAGACCTTTCTGCTGCGCGGGGTGAGAATCCTGGAAGAGGTGGACGCCGCGAAACGCGAGGCGACCGATGCCAAGAGCCTTTTGCGCGGCTCGGTGACCGTGGGTGTTTTGCCAACGATCGCGCCATATCTGCTGCCGGCCGCCATGGCCGCCTTCACGGCCAAATTTCCCGGCCTGGAAATGGTAGTCCAGGAGGACACCACGGCCCGCTTGCTCAGGCTGGCGTTGGGAGGCGAGATTGATTTCGCACTGGCCAGCCGGCCAATTCGTGAAGAGCGATTGGAAGTGCGGGAATTATTCTCGGAGGAACTGCTGATTGCTTTGCCGCCGGGACATCCGTTGACGCGCAAGCGCACGGTGCGGGCCAACGACCTTGAGGGCGAGCGGCTCATTGTCATGCAGGAAGGCCACTGTCTCGGCGATCAAGTACTCGGATTTTGTGACCGGCATGGCTTGCATCAGCACATCAGTTTTCGCAGCGCGCAATTGGAGACGATTCAATCCCTGGTGCAAGCCGGGCTGGGAATTTCGCTCATTCCCGCGATGGCCGCGCACCGCGACCGCAAGCACGCGCCGGAGTATCGATCGCTGCGCTCACCGAAACCGAGCCGTCAGATCGTTGCATTCTGGCCGAGACAACGTCCGCCCGGACGCGCCGCGGGCGAGTTTTTGAAGACTGTTCTTGCATCCATCAAGCAACACTCGGCCCGGATTTGAGCCAAGGACCGTTCTGGGCGGAGGTTTGACTTTGGGCAGGGCGCCGTTACGCTAGGCACCTAAATGACACCGAACTTGACGCCGATTGGGGAGCTGGTCAACCAATGACTCCCGAACGATTCGACGCCATCACCAGCCTTTACAGGCGCCTCCGTATCGCAGTGGTCGGGGATTTTTGCCTGGACCGATACCTCGAGATCGATCCGGCCCGAAAGGAGGTTTCCATTGAAACGGGTCTTGCGGTCCATAACGTCGTGCGCATCCGTTCCCAACCCGGCGGCGCGGGCACCATCCTGAATAACCTGGCCGCTTTGGGTGTGGCGGAATTGTTTCCGGCCGGCTTTGCCGGAGACGATGGAGAAGGCTTCGAACTGCAGCGTGCGCTGGCCTCTCTGCCGGGGGTTAACACGGAAGCGTTCTTTTTGACCGCCGAGAGACGGACGTTCACCTACACCAAGCCGCTGCTGGTTTCACCGCGGCAGCCCCCGCGGGAGTTGAACCGTTTGGACTGCAAGAACTGGTCTCCGACCCCGGCCAGCCTGCAACGCCTCCTGGTCAAAGCGTTGCTGAAGCTGGCGCGGAGAGTAGATGCGATCATAGTTTTGGATCAAGTGGACGTGCCTGAAACGGGAGTCATCACCCAGCGGCTCCTGGAAGCGATCCGCGCGATTAAGCGGGAACGTCCAAAGCTGTTGATTCTGGCCGACAGCCGGCGAGGCGTGCAAGGCTATCCTTCTGTCTGCTTGAAGATGAACCGCGCCGAGCTGTCCCGGCTGGCCGGCAAGGCGGGGCTGGTTCCAGTTCGAGAAGTCGGCCCCACAGCCGCAGCTTTGGCGCAGAAGACAAAAAACTACTGCTTCGTGACGCTGGCGGAAAAAGGCATCCTGGGCGCGGGGCCGGAGGGCGCGGTGGAACGGTTGGCCGCGCTGCCTGTGCGCGGGAAAATCGATATTGTGGGCGCGGGCGACTGCGTCAGCGCCAATCTGACGGCCGCCTTGGCTGCTGGAGCCAATTTGCGGGAAGCCCTGCAATTGGCCAATGCCGCCTCCTCCGTTGTCCTGCACAAACTCGGCACAACGGGCACCGCCTCCGTGGCGGAGATCCGGGAGTTGCTGCCCAAACCCATGGACGTGCGTGCCGCCCTGCTCGATGTCATCAACCGGGGCGCGGCCATGACCAGCGACATGACGCGGCAGGTGGTCGCGTCTTTCCTTCGGACCTCACCGAGCCGCCCGGATGCGGTCCATTTTTCCCCTCGCGAACGGGATCTGCTGGAATTTGTGGCCAAAGGGCATTCCAACAAGGAAATAGCCGATCAGGTTCAACTGAGCGTGGAAACCGTGCGCACCTATCTCAAGCGCCTCTACGAGAAGATGCACGTTCACTCGCGGACGGAAGCCGCCGTGCGCTACATCCATTCCAAATCTTCTTAGCCTACCCACAAGTGGGTATCCCCAATTGAGGGTATGGATAGGGGCGGGGGTTTTCCTTTATATTGACGCACAAGTTAACTCCCCATGGCCTGGACTCGGGCGCAAGTCTCGACGGAGAGAGGGCAGCCGGAGCTACAAGAACATGGATCGGAGTCAGCGAATCTGTTGAATGTCGTTAACGGCAGAACTGAAAAGCTATGAAAAACTTTACTTGTCGCGCATCCTACTGTCTCTCGTTCATTAAGATCGCAGTCCTCGTTGTCTCTTTGATGTTGGTCTCTGACGCCCGCTCGAAACAATACGTCTATACACCCACCAACACTGTTGGGGCGTGGGTCACCACTATTGTTCCTGACGTGCTCCTTTGGTTCAATACCAACGGCGACTACGTGGCCGGACCAGTCACCAATCTGGCCGCCGAAGCGGTGCCGCTAGACAACTGGGAACCGTATATCGACGTGATGGGGGACAGCGTTTTCCTGATCGGCGCCAGCACCTTCGCCAACGATGGCACCTTCACCAACCAGCAGTACGTGGTGACCTTCCAGGCGGTGGCAGGGGGACCGGCGGTCAATTCGAGCGACTTTTTCGCCGACAACGGCAATCCCTTCACGCTGCAGATTGACCTTTCCCGCGAGGACGGCAACCCACAGCGTGTGGCGGGCGACCGGCGGACGGGAGCAACCAACTTCGCGTCGATGGCGGAAACCTCGGCCGGCCAGTTGACGCCCTTCGAGTCCAACACGCGCTGGACGACCAACTCCGCCATGTATACAGGGGACAACCGTTATTGCACCGAGCAAATCTTCTCGCTGGACCCGTCCACCCTGGCGCAGGAGCCGCTGGTGGAGGCGTGGGATTATGTCTATGGCCCGCTGTTGACCAACAGTCTTGGGACTGGCAATCAAGCGCCGCAATTGTCACGCACCGGGGGCAGGCCGGTGGCGCTGGACAACGGCAATTTTGCGATGGTGATCGCGGACGGCACCGGTTTTCTGACCTCGGCGGGGCGATCGCCGGTCTTCACGATTGTCACCCCATCGGGGGACATTATTGCGGGGCCGACGCTAGTGACGACGGGCGAGATTTGGGATAACGTGGCCGCCTTTGCCGGGGGCTTTGCGGTGCGGGTGGGATCGTTCATCGCGTTCTATGACGACACGGGCAACCTCCTGGCTACAAACGACGTCAACGTCGCCAGCGGCCTCACATTCGACACTGGACGGGGCGATGGAACCCGGATTGCGTCGGACATTCGCAGTCATTATGTCTATTTGGCCGGAGAAACCCCTGACGCCACGCCTGAAAGCCCGGTGAGTTTGGCGATTTTCAACCCCCTGACCGGCCAGTGCGTCGCCACCAACATGGTCAGCGATACCGACCCCACCGTGGCCGAAATTGACCGGGTCACTGTGGCCGTGAACGCTTTGGACCAGTTCTGCGTGGTGTACGACTTGATCGCCGACTCAACGGTCTGGACGAATGATCAGATTGCGGCGCGAATCGGGCATTTTGATGGAACCAACATCACGTTCTCCACCCCATCCTTCTATCCCTTTGTCAGCTCCGAACTTAATCCGGCCAACGCGCTGGGCTACTTGACGGAAAATCCGAGCGTCGTGATGACGACCAATTACATCTGCATCGCCGGCAAAGGAAGCGTCAACAGCACCAACAACCCGTTGGGTGGCCCCGATACGGCTCCGCAGACGGCCCTCTACACTGTGATCCAAGTCCCGCCCTATATAGCGGTTCCGCCTCTGGCCGCCGCCGCTGGGGTGAGCCGTGTTGTGCCTGACGTGCTCCTTTGGTTCAACACCAACGGCGCCTACGTCGCCGGACCCGTCACCAATCTGGCCGCCGAAGCGGTTCCACTAGACAACTGGGAACCGTATATCGACGTGATGGGGGACAGCGTTTTTCTGATCGGCGCCAACACTTTCGCCAACGACGGCACCTTCACCAACCAGCAGTACGTAGTGACCTTCCAGGCGGTGGCAGGGGGACCGGCAGTCAATTCAAGTGACATTTTCGCCGACAACGGCACCCCCTTCACGCTGCAGATTGACCTTTCCCGCGAGGACGGCAACCCACAGCGAGTGGCGGGCGACCGGCGGACGGGAGCGACCAACTTCGCATCGATGGCGGAAACCTCGGCCGGCCAATTGACGCCCTTCGAGTCCAACACGCGTTGGACGACCAACTCCGCCATGTACACAGGGGACAACCGTTATTGCACGGAGCAAATCTTCTCGCTGGACCCGTCCACCCTGGCGCAGGAGCCGCTGGTGGAGGCGTGGGATTATGTCTATGGCCCGCTGTTGACCAACAGTCTTGGGGCTGGCAATCAAGCGCCGCAATTGTCACGCACCGGCGGCAGGCCGATTGGTCTGGACAACGGCAATTTTGCGATGGTGATCGCGGACGGCACCGGTTTTCTAACCCCGTCCGGGCGATCGCCGGTCTTTACGATCGTCACCCCGGCCGGGGACATTATTGCGGGGCCGACGCTGGTGACGACGGGCGAGATTTGGGATAACGTGGCCGCCTTCGCCGGGGGATTTGCGGTGCGGGTCGGATCGTTCATCGCGTTTTATGACGACACGGGCACTCTCCTAGCCACCAACGACGTCAACGTCGCCAGCGGCCTCACATTCGACACCGGACGGGGTGATGGAACCCGGATTGGGTCGGACATTCGCAGTCATTATGTCTATTTGGCCGGGGAGACCCCCGACAACAATCCCTATCACCCGGTGAGCTTGGCGATTTTCGACCCCACGACAGGCGCGTGCGTGGCGACCAACACCGTCAGCGATGTCGATCCCGCCTACGCCGCGATTGACCGCGTCGCTGTGGCGGTGGACGCATTGGATGATTTCTGCGTGGCGTACGACATGAGCGCCAACTCGACGATCTGGACGAACGATCAGATTGTAGCCCGAATCGGGCATTTCGACGGAACCAACGTCACATACGCCACACCGTCGTTCTTCGCCTTCGTTAACGCCGAAAATAACCCGACAAACGTGCAAGGGCTTCTCTCGGAGAACCCGAGCGTGGCGATGACGACCAGTTATATCTGCATTGCCGGCAAAGGAACCGTCAACAGCACCAACAGCCCAGCCGGAGGGGCGAATACGGCTGCTCAGACGGCTCTTTACACCGTGATTGGCAACCCGTATGCGGTGGTCGTGCCGCTGCCTCCCCAGTTGAACATCGGCCTAGTCCCCACCAATTCAGTGGTCGTGAGTTGGACCGGCATCGGAACGCTTCAATCGGCCACGGTGTTGAGCACCAACACTGCTTGGACGAGCCTCACCAACACCAGCCCGGCGACCTTCACGATTGCTCCAGGAGGGTCCACGTTCTTCCGCCTTGTCGTACCTTGAACGAAGCCGACTGGCTCATCCATGGAAAGGCTAAAGGCTACTAAAGCTTATTTCCGACTTGCGCCCGCGTCCGCGAGTGTCGCCGGACCACTTGACGGA
>PLIU01000190.1 GCA_003140095.1 Verrucomicrobiales bacterium
TGGCATTGGCCAGTCCACGGGCTTGATTCGGCCGGGGACAGGACGCGGACAGGAACATTCCGTGTCCGCGAACAAGCCGCGTACGCGTTCAGTCCACAACAACAATCATGGCCGCGAACAATCCATGTCCACGCACAGGCCACGGACTCAATCGTCCGCCATCAGGCAACGGTTGCGGATGAGAACTGTCCGCAGACAGTCCGCAGCCGTGAACAATCCACGTCCCCGAACTGGCCACGGACGCGATTTTGTCCGCGACCGTGGACCGGCAAAGAATCGTCCGCAACGTTGCATCGGCGTGTCCATCCTGCCGTCAATCAGTTTCCCGGTTCACGTCCGAATCGTTCCAGCTTATGACCTCATTTGACCCAGCCACAGTCCGTCAGGCGGTCGCGGAATTTACGCCGCTCCGACCGCAGAAATTCCAAGATTTAATTCCCGCGAAAGATGTCATCAACGAGTTGCGCCAAAGGCGCGCTTCACACTGGATGAATAAGTTCTTGCTCACGCAACCATCACAGCCTTATGAATGAGACCGCGCAACAAACACAATTTCTCAGTTGGAAAGTCGTTCCGGCGCGCCTCGATGCAACCCAAGCGGCGTGGTTTCTCGGCTTTGAGCCGCACGAGATTCCAAGGTTGGTTACAGCAGGTTTGCTCAAACCGCTCGGCCATCCCTCCCGTAACAGCACGAAGTTTTTTGCCACCGAAACACTGGAACAATTCCGCCGCGATGAGAAATGGCTTGCGCGCGCCAGCGATGCCATTGCCACCTACTGGCGGGAGCGCAATGCCCACAAAACAGCCTCTGCGCAAGGGAAGACCTCCACTATCAAAAGGTAGCTCAGAGAAAGCGTTGGCGGTCACTTGAGGATTAGCTGCCGTGACCAACGCTCGCTCCGGTCGGCGACTGGGCCATCGCTGACATCGCTCTGGCCCTCGCCTCTCTCCGCGTGCGCTCGTCACGGCTCGCAAGGCGCACAAGAGTGCGGGACTTCCGTCTGGCCATTGGGTCGCAACGTTCCGCTACGGCTCTCCTCCGCGCCGCCTTCGCTTCACTCTCGCTCCCCAACAGCCAGACCGAAGCACGGATTATCCGCACTTTCGCCATCTGGCGCTAATGGGTGGGTTGTCTCGTTCACCCGCCTATCCAATCTGTGCTCATCGCGGGGCCTATATGGCGGGTCCGCCGAAGCGTCCTCAGCGCGATGAACTCCGCGGGCAATTGTACTGCGGGATCGGAAAGTTCAAGAAGTTCTCTGGTTTGCAAATGGAAATTTCAAAAAGTTATTCACATTGAAAATGGGTGGAAACGGGCTGGCTTTGGCGCGAAACGCCTCGTCATGGTACAGCTCGTCTGCGCCTGTCAAGGTTGTCCGTCGCAGATACGGGCGCTGCGCGCCAGTTTTTTTGTGTTGGCGGCTCCACCTAATACCATCTCCCAAGTTATTCATGGCCGACCGGAGGTGGCCCCGAAAGCCAGCCGCAGGGAGGCTGTGAATAACTTGGCCGCCGCAGTCGCCACCGAATCGATTCCCGGTGACACTGCGCCCGGCAGACGTTTTGCCGCGGTGTCGCCACGGTCCGCTCCACCACACCCTACGAGGGTTGAGTCAAGAAAACCGACGACGCCGACGGCTCGTGTTCAGAAGTCTGAGAGAACTTCGCCCCGTGAGGGCCACCGTATTAGGTCGACTATGAACCGGGTCACTCTGACCAATGCTGCCGCAACCAAAAGAAAGGAATCGCAACAGATGAAAACATGGAACGAAGTCACTCACTTCGCCGGGTTCGATTGGGCCAAAGACCATCACGACGTGCTCGTGTTGGATGGCGCCGGGAAAATCGTCGCCGAATTTCGGTTCGATCACACCGCGTCCGGCTGGACACTCTGCCAGGAGAAACTGGCGCAGTTTCCACAGGTGGCCATCGCCGTTGAAGCCGGGCACAGCGCGGCCATTGAACGGTTGGTAATGCTGGATTATCGCGTTTATCCAGTGCATCCGCGCAGCTCCAAATCGTACCGCACGCGCAGGCTGCCAAGCGGCGCGAAAACCGACCGCGCCGATTGCTGGGCGCTGGCCGATGCGTTGCGTCTGGAAGGAGAAAGCTGGCGCGTGTTGACCGCGCCGGAACCGCTGGTGCAACGGCTGCGGCTGTTGTGCCGGGATGAAGTAGCGCTGATTGAACAACGCACGGCACTGATCAACCAGCTTCAACAGTCTCTTTACGAGTATTATCCCGCAGCGTTGGAAGCCTTCGAGGATTGGTGCGCTCCGTCGGCCTGGGCCTTCGTCGAATGATTCCCCACCCCAAAAGACCTGGTGCAGGCTGGAACACGCAAATGGCAAAACTTCCTGCATGCGCAGAAGCTCTTTCATCCAATATGGAACAAGAAGCGGATGGAGATTTTTGCCAGGGCCGATCAGTTTTGTGTTCCAGAGGCCATGATCGCCGCGAAGAGCGCGTTGGCGGTCGCGACGGTTAAAATGTTGCAGACCTTGGAGGCGCAGCTGACCCGCTATCGCGCGCTCATCACCGAGTGCTTCAAACAACATCCCGATCACACCCTGTTTGCATCACTGCCCGGCGCTGGTCCGAAGTTGGCTCCGCGACTCTTGGGCGAACTTATCGCGCTCAAGGCACTGGCCGACATGCCGCAAGCCTTGCAGTGTTTGGCGGGCATGGCTCCCGTCAGTCACCAATCGGGCAAAGTGTCCGTGGTCTATCTGCGCTACCAGTGCAACCGGTTCCTGCGAGCCACCATTCATCTGTGGGTTGATCTCAGCCGCCATTACTGCGACTGGGCTCGCATCTACTACGAAGCGCATCGCAAGAAAGGCCAGGGTCACGCCTGCGCGTTGCTCTGCCTGGGAATGCGCTGGCTCAAAATCATCGCAGCGATGATCCGCAACCAAACACCTTACGATGCTGCAATCCACACCCGCAACCAACTGCAACACGGCTCATGGGTGATGCAATTGCAACCCGTTCAAATCACCAAAAAGGATGACGACTAAACGCACACCGAAAATAACAGCGGTCGGGCGGCTCGTGCTGTCAAGGCGTTCCTCGCTATCGCTGCGGTCTGCCTTGACAGCGCCGCCCGCCGCTGTCGGTTGCTCTTAGGTTTTGCGTTCGCAAAACCGTGCCCTTTTTTGGGCACAAAACCAACAGAAAGTCCGGTGAATAAAAATTATGAAAAGCACTTGCTTGCACAGAGAACATCTTGACAGTGCTCGCCGAGCCGGGGCGGGGCGTGCGATTAGGATTTCGCGCCGGGACTTGTGGCCAGAGGCTGAAAACCTCTTTGGCCAGCATATGCGTGACGCAGGAGAGGGCAGAAAGCATTTTGCATCGGCACGCTAGCATTGTGCGTGCCGTGGTGTGTGGTAAGCTGAGGCCAGAACAAACATTCATTCAACCTTCAGCTTGGACTACGATTGAATATCGCAAGTGAACAAGTTCGCCAAACTCTGGACAGCCTTTATCGCGCGGAGTCCGGGCGCATCCTGGCCACGCTCATCCGGTTGCTGGACGATTTTGATTTGGCCGAGGATGCGGCGCATGATGCGTTCGCGACAGCACTCGAACGCTGGCCGCTGGATGGTGTTCCGGCGAATCCCCGCGCATGGCTGATTTCAACTGGACGGTTCAAAGCGATTGATGTGTTTCGTCGCCGCGCGCGGTTTGATGCGTCGCAGGAAACAATCACGGCTCAGCTTGAAAACGCAGCGGACGATTCAGCGCAGGGAATATATGATGGATTGGCGGACGACCGGTTGCGCCTGATTTTCACCTGCTGTCATCCCGCTCTCGCGCCAGAAGCGCGCGTAGCGTTGACCTTGCGCGAAGTCTGCGGGCTGACGACGGAAGAAATCGCCCGCGCCTTTCTCACCACCGTGCCCACGCTCGCCCAGCGCATCGTGCGCGCGAAGGCGAAGATTCGCGACGCGCGCATCCCTTACCAAGTGCCGTCAGCAGAGGAACTGCCTGACCGCCTGGATACGGCATTGCAAGTGGTCTATCTGGTTTTCAACGAGGGCTACTCCGCATCATCGGGCGCGTCGCTGACGCGGGCGGAACTTTCCGCGGAAGCCATCCGGCTCGGACGGTTGCTGCTCGAATTGCTGCCCGATCCGGAGGTGATGGGCTTATTCGCGTTGATGCTTTTGCAGGAATCGCGTCGCGCGGCGAGAACTTCGCCATCGGGCGAACTCGTTCTTTTGGAGAACCAAGACCGTTCGTTGTGGAATCGCGAGCAAATCGCGGAAGGCATCAAGTTGGTGGAGCGGGCGTTGTTGTCGCGGCGGTTCGGCCCTTACACGCTTCAGGCGGCGATTGCCGCCGTGCATTCGGAGGCGTCCGATGCGGCCTCGACGGACTGGCTGCAAATCGTCGCGCTTTACAGCGTGCTCGCGCGGGCCGAGCCGTCGCCGGTCGTGGATTTGAACCGCGCCGTGGCCGTGGCGATGCGCGACGGGCCGAAAACGGGCTTGGCGCTGATTGAAGCCATCCTCGCGCGCGGCGAGCTGGCTGATTATCATCTTGCACATTCAGCCCGGGCGGATTTGTGCCGCCGTTTGGGCAGGAAGGATGAAGCCCGTTCAGCCTATCACCGTGCCTTGTCACTGACACAGCAGGAACAGGAACGACGCTTCCTTGAAAACCGGCTGCGGGAGCTGGACGAAAAAAGTGATTAAAAAAAGTGAGGGGCGTTGTCGAATTGCGCGGACGCCAAACGACCAGCTTGTGTAACAGTCATTTTAACCAATCAACAGGAGAACAAAAAATGAGATTCATAGTATTGGTCAAAGCAACGAAGAATTCGGAAGCTGGCGTGTTGCCGACGGCGGAGCTGCTCGCCGCGATGGGCAAATATAACGAGGAACTGATCCAGGCAGGCATCATGCAGGCCGGTGACGGATTGAAGCCCAACTCGAATGGAGCGCGGGTCACTTTTTCCGGAACGAAAAGAACCGTGACCGATGGGCCTTTCACCGAAACGAAGGAACTCGTCGCCGGTTTCTGGCTTTGGAAATGCAAGTCACTGGCGGAGGCGATTGAGTGGGTCAAGGGTTGCCCGAATCCGATGCCCGGCGAAATTTCGGACATCGAGATCCGCCCGCTCTACGAGATGGATGATTTCAAATAACGAAGCCGAAGCTCGCAACACCCAATTTTTTATGAAATACATCTGCCTTGGCTACATTGAGCCGAACAAATTTGAATCCATGTCCGAAAGCGAACGCAACGCGATGGTGGACGAGTGCTGGACCTACGACGAGGAGTTGCGGGCGAAGGGACATTTCGCCGCCGGGGAAGGGTTGCAGCCGCCGCAAACGGCGACGACCCTGCGCTGGAAAAATGGCAAGGTCTCCATTACCGACGGCCCTTACGCCGAAACAAAGGAACAGCTCGGCGGCATCCTCATCCTCGAAGCGCGCGATTTGAACCACGCCATCCAGTTGATGTCCAAACATCCCGGGGTGAAGGCCGGGCCGTTCGAGATACGTCCCGCGCTCGATATGTCTGAAATGATGCGCGAAAGCGAAAAGCGGCGCGCCGGCAACCGAGAAACAACCAAGTAACCACAAGCCAGCCATGTCAAAAATTCGCGTTCACTGTTTCGGCATCTCCCTTGACGGCTTCAGTGCCGGTTCCAATCAGGACATCGACCATCCCCTCGGCATCAAGGGGACGGACTTGATGCAGTGGTTCTTCCCCACCCGTGTGTTTCAGACAATGCACGGCGGAGGCAAGGATGGGACCACGGGCATTGACAACGACTTTGCGGAACGCTCGTTCCAGCGCATCGGCGCATGGATCATGGGCCGCAATATGTTCGGCCCCGTGCGCGGGCCATGGCCCGATGACTCATGGAAAGGCTGGTGGGGCGACAATCCACCGTATCACACGCAGGTCTTCGTGCTCACGCATCATCCGCGTCCGCCGCTGGAGATGGCAGGCGGCACCACGTTTCATTTTGTCACCGACGGCATTCACGCGGCCTTGCAACGGGCCAAGGAAGCCGCCGGTGAGCTGGACATTCGAATCGGCGGCGGCTCCGCTACCGTGAGGCAATACCTGCAAGCAGGATTGATTGATGAAATGCATCTGGTCGCGTCGCCCACGGTGCTTGGCAGCGGCGAACGTCTTCTGGAGGGCATTGACCTTTTGAAGCTTGGCTACCGCTGCAAAGAGCATGTGATGAGCACCGCCGCCATGCACGTGGTGCTGGCAAAGTGACGCGCCAACAGTGCTAACGAATTGGACAGTCGCCGACAGCTTGCCGCGCGTCTGCAACTGCTCCATGACGGCTCCACGAAAGCGGGGTCGCTGGTACAAAACATCATCTAAGGACGAAAGAAGATGACTAATCACCTCACTATTCTTTCCCAAACATGAACATGGGCAGAAAAGGGCGTAGCTGTTTTGGGACGGCAATCGAACAACGCAGCCGTGACGAAAAATGGCTCGCCGGCACCAGTGATGCCATTACCAACGATTGGCGGGAGGGCAACACCCCCAAACAAAAGGTGCATGGGCGCGCGTGACGCTAAGCAGGGGGTTTAACCCGTCGCCGAAACGGTGTGACCGTTTCCTTCGGACTTTGGCAATGGCGGGGGCAACGGAATAATGCGGCCTTCCAGGTTTTGTTTTTCGTAGCTCTCCAACGAAGGCAGTCTGACTTGCGCCTTGCGTGCGTAGGCTCGGTGAATAGCCTTGCTGTTGTGCCCGAGGGCTTCTTGTGCAAATCGCTCCGGGTAGCCGCACTGCTTGGCTCGCTCCGCCCAGGCGTAGCGGTACGAATGAAGGGAAACGCCTTCGATTCCGAGTCCTTTGCAGCGTTGCTTGAATTCCGTGGCGCGGTCACCACAGCGCACTGTTTGCAGGTATGGAAACAACGAACCGATCTCCGGCAGCCGGCGCAAGATGGCCTCAATATCCGGGCCAAAATGAATCATGGCAAGACTGCCGGTCTTTTGGCGCGTATAGGCGATGGTTTGATTGCGCCAATCAATGTCCTCTGCCTTGAGGCTGGCGATGTCGGTTTGCGAACCGCCGAGGTGCCAGCACAGTTCGTAGAAGCTGCGCCTTTCCGGGTTCTTTTCCCGCTCAATAATCAATTGATGTTCCTCGATGGTAATGGCTCGTTTGGGTTGAAACGTGACTTCCGGCCAAAGGCGCTTGGGGATCAGCGGCCAGGGCAGCCAGTTCATCGAAAGACAGAAGTTGTGTAGCTTCCGCAGATGAACATTCGTGCTGACCGTGCCTGCCTTGAGGCAGGCGAAAAGATGTTCGGCTTGGGTCTCGATAATCACCCGCTTCCGAATCATATCCAACGCCCTCTCCTTTGCGGCACGTCGCCAGCGATCTTGGGTTGGCCCACTCTTGGTGTCGATGATAGCGTCCAGTGCGTTTTGCCATGTCCGTGTTGACACGCCCGAATCCGTTCCCGCCAGGTACACCTTGGCGAGATGGAGATTCAGTTGCGGTTGCCGGACGGATTCATTGCTGGCATTGAGCAGCGACGTGGCCTCGGCGCGATTCCTCGTGCCAGTGCTTTCCTGCTTACGGGTTTCGGTGTCTTCGATGTAAAACATGCCGCCACGCTTGCGGCGGTAGAGGATGTAACGACGTTTCATAAGTTCAGACTTTTTGTCCGAAGCCTATGAGACTGAATGCGGCCTTGGGTGTAATTGCTACACCGAACGGGCTGCGAATCCCGTCGTCGCGAGTGATGGCCGGGTAATACCGGAGTAATTGCTGAGTTTTAGCCCGGTAATGATTTCACTGGCACTTTCACTGGCACTGGCCTCCTCTGGAAGCTGCAACTCGTTGCAAAAAAGCAACTTAGAGTTGGAGGCGAGGGTCGGAATCGGTCTATGAGGAGGCCGAAATCACTGGAAGAGTACCAGATTTTACGCGCTAGTCAAGGACTAGACAGCCACTATTTTTCAGTAGGATTCCACCATTTCTATACACAGTTTTATACACAGCCTAATCCCGACAGCATGAGTCGGTTCGAGGGAAAAGGGCGTGGGATAGAGCCCGCGTTCGATTGCAAGACGGGACGACCTCCGACGCCGATCCAGCGTGGGTATCAGTAGGGCCGCCAAAATTCACTCCTGGCGTGGGAAATGTTGTGACCTTAAGGGATACCCTTTGGGATACAGCCGTGCGGGATGTGAATCTGCTTCCTTCAACACCGCTTACGCCAATGATGACCGTGCTCACCGAACAAAAGAGCGCATGGCAGGCGAGCGGCGGAACATCGTTCGCCAAATTCACACCTTCCTTTTTGCGCGATGTCTACCCTACCTTAAAACGCGCGTTGGACGCCCGAAATGTTCACAGGCCAGGCACAACCGCCAATCAGCATTATCACGAGATCCTGCTCAAGGACTTTACGCTAATGTCAACGCTTACCGGCCCAAAAGCCCAAGACGCATCGTTCCTTCGCAAATCCATTTTTGCTTGGATTAGGAAGCCAAATGGCCCGGACGTACAATGGAAAGAAATGCCGCGAGGTCTCGGTGAGGCTGTTGCGGACATGCTCGGAGGCAACACTGTCCACGTTCAGGATTATCAGAGATGGACCCAAAGTCTATTTAACGAGTTTGCAAGGCAACGCTGCCAACAATACGAGATCGAAAACTCAATTCATGCGACAGGTTTTTGGCGCGAACGAGCCGCGCTGCCTAAGGGAAATTGCTCTACTGCGGTCAATCTCCAATGACCAAGCGGCGTTCTAAACATCGACGTGCGCTCATCCATAAGTCTTCAATGAATTAGGCGATAGAAAGTGCTCGCGCTCGTCGCGGGAAGGGTGACTTGGCGTTGCAGGCTTGTCAAGTCGAGGACTGGCAGAATCGTCACGTCCGTCCAACTTGAAAGATCGATGCTCTGCTGCAAGGTGAAATTCACGGACGGAACGGGCCATGAAACAATGGGACCGTTGTCCGATGCCGTGAGGTTCAGCGCGGGCGCAACCGCGGTCTGCGTGACATAAATGGCCGAAGTGGCCGTCGGCCAGCCGACGGTCGCGACGAGCGTGCCGCCATCGGCGGACATGGCGGCCGATGTCCAGGTCTGTTCCGTGTTGGTGGCTGAAACCCAAGTGGCGCCATAATTTGTGGAGGTCCAAATTCCGTTATCGCCGAAATCTCCCACACCGTTGGCTAACGCTGCAAGCCTGCTGCCATCGGCCGATGACGCGACCCAAATCCACGGGAGCGAGCCATTTGACAAGATGTTGGTTGCGGTGACAGCCCAAGTCGTCCCGGAATTGGTGGAGATGAACAGTTCGCCCAGGTAACCGTCTCCTCCGGAAGCGGCTAAAAGCCGGGATCCATCGGCGGAAGAGGCGATGGAAATCCAACCGCGCGGAATGGCGCCGATGCTCGCTACCACCGTATTGGTGATCCAGTCGGCGCCGAAATTGGTGGAGGTGTAAATGTTGGTGGGCTCCGGTGAATAAAACGAAAAAGCGCATGCCGCCAATTTGGAGCCGTCGGCCGACATGGCGATGCATGACCAGGGCAGGCTCGGCGCGTTGGTGGACATCGTCCAATCGGCTCCGCCATTGGCCGAAATGTAAATGGCGTTCATGCCTGCCGCCGCCAATTTTGTGCCATCGGCCGACGAGGCGACCGATTCCCAACTCAAAACCGGCGCATTGTTTGAAAGCCACGTGTTGCCCCCGTCCTGGGAAGTATATATCGGCCCTTGGAGTTGGCCAAAACCACCCCCGCTTGCCATCACGATGTTGCTGCCGTTGGCCGAACAGGCCACCGTTTGCCAGCCGAAGAGGGGGGCATTGGCTGCCCGCGACCAAGTTGCCCCGGAATTGGTGGAAACAAAAACCGGACCGTCAGTGGATCCATTCAACAGATTGACCACCGCGACCATAAACGTGCCGTCCGCGGATACGGCGACTGATTGCCAATTCTCGCTCGGCACATTGACAAACGGAAAGCTGTAGAAGGACTCCACCGTCCCATATGCCGCCCCAAGAGAGTTTGAGGCCACCGCCTGATAGTAGTATTCAGTGGCGGGAGCGAGGCCGGTAATGGCCGCGCTGACAACGACTGGGTCCGGCCCCGAGCCGATATTCGTGATCGTTGTCCGATTCGACAGGGATTCCACATAACTTCCCCATTGAAAATAAACCACCGTATCCAATCCATTCGGATTGACCGAGACGGATAGAGTCGCGGCGTTCCCCACGACGACCGCTGAGGAATTCGTCACGCCAGGCTCCCTGTCATCGACAATGAACGACTGGCTATCGCCATAGACAACTCCAGAAGCATTCGAGGCAACGATTTGATAGTAATAAGTATTGAAGTCCAACCCGCTTAAGGCGATGCTGAGGTTCGTAGTTCCGCTCGCGGCCGACAAAAGGGTCGCTGTCGTGGAATTTCCATAGCCGGCGCCGGCTCCCCAATTGAACCAGACAACCGTATCTTCGCCGATGGTGACCGAGCCGTTCAACACCGCGCCGGCCGCGCCGACGCCGGTGGCGGGTAGAGTCTTCACAAGAGCCGGCTCGACCGTCAGCACGACATTGCTGCTCGCCGCGTTGCCGAAGCTATTGGTTATCAGGACGGCATAAGTTGCCGCGTCGGCGGGAATGACATTGATTAAGGCCAGAGAGCTGTTCGTCGCATTCGGCAAAGCAACATCATTCGATGTCCACTGATAAGTCATAGGTTCACCCCCAATGACAGTGACACTGAAAGAAACGGTAACGCCTGCGACTACACTTTGACTGGCGGGCTGGCTGGAAATGTAGGGAGGCAATTGTGAAACGCGGCTGGCGAAAGCTTGAACTTGAACATCGTACAAGCTCGCTACATAAATGATGTCTCCGTTGGCACTCAGCGCGATGGGGAATGGTTGGTCAAATTGGCCGGCCCCGGGTCCGTAGCTTCCCCATTGCGTCAAATAACTGCCGTCGCCGGAGAATATCTGAACACGCCCAATATCCGCGTCCACAACATAGACATTGTTGCTGCTGTCAATGGCGATGCCAGCGGGTTCTTCAAATTGGCTGTTGTCCGCTCCTTCGCTGCCCCATTTTGTCAAATAAGCGCCGTCGCTGGAGAATTTTGAAACGCGATAATTGCCTGCGTCCGACACATAGACATTGTTGCTGCTGTCAACGGCGATCGCTTCGGGATCTTTAAATTCGCCGTTGCCGGCGCCAAAACTGCCCCATTTTCTCAAATAAGAGCCATCGCTGGAGAATTTCGCAACGCGAATATTGTTTGCGTCCGACACATAGACATTGTTGCTGCTGTCAATGGCGATTCCATTGGGAGTGACAAATTCCCCGTTGCCGCCTCCATAGCTTCCCCATTGCGCCAAGTAAGCGCCGGCGCTGGAGAATTTTTCAATGCGATAATTGCCACTGTCCACGACATAAACATTGTTATCCCTGTCAATGGCAATCGCGTTGGGAGATGCAAACTGGCCGGCGCCGGTTCCCGGACTTCCTATGTTTGTCAGATAGTTGCCGTCGCTGGAGAATTTCTCAACGCATCCATTGTTTTGATCCACGACATAAACATTGTTGCTGCTGTCAACGGCGATCCCGATGGGATACTCCAACTGTCCGTTGCCAGTTCCGTAACTTCCCCACTGAAACAGGTAAGTTGGCGGATTATCTGCACGAAGGGGTGACACAAAGGCAAGGATGCCTCCCAGAAAGAACAGAGCCGGCAAAGCGCCAACCCGCGGACACCGTGCCAGATTATTGGAATGATTTCGAGTATTCATAGTGTTGTTCGTTCGGAAAGCTGGCATTTTCCCATCGCCGCTTCCCTGTTCAGTCTTTAATGCGGAATTATTGGCCCAAAACTATCACCGGCCTCTAGCCCGGCGGGCCGGATTCCCGGATGGCTTGATAGAGCCAGACGCGCGCGAAGTTCCAGTGGCGGCGGACCGTTTTCTCGGAAAGGCGCAAGACCTCGGCGGTCTCCGCATGGGTCAACCCGACGAAAAAGTGGAGCTTCACCACCTCGGCCCGGATCGGGTCTTCCAGCACCAGTTTTTCCAGGGCCTCGTGGACCATCAATAGTTTGTCATCATCAGCATTGGCGGCGATCTCAACTTCATTCACGTCCGCGGGCGGTTGCCCGCCGCCATGCTTGGCGCGCTGCTTGCGCCGGGCGCGGTCTACCAAAATGTGCCGCATCGCCTCCGCCGCCGCCGCAAAGAAGTGGGCGCGTCCCTCCCAATGCTGGTGGCCGGAGCCGGATAGACGCAACCACGCTTCGTGGACCAAAGCCGTCCCTTGAAGGGTCTGTCCGGGCGGCTGCTGGGCCATCTTGGCGCGCGCAAGCCGACGCAATTCCTCATAGACCAGCGGGAGCAGTTCCTGCGCGGCCGTGGGGTCGCCCTTTTGGATCGCGTCCAGAATCTGCGTTACGTCACTCATGCCGGTTCTCTACTCCTAATACCGTAACGGGCGTTGCTGGCGGTAAAGGTCCACGCGGTCTTGGTAAACCTTGATCTCAGCCTCCTCAACGCCAGTGGAGGGAGAGTTTGTCAGCACAGATATAGCCTCGATTTCAGTGCTGACGGCCTTGTCGAACTGGCCGACTTCAGCATAGGCCGCCGCCAGGGTGTCTAAGTCGCCGGACCCTTTACGATTCGTCAGTTCC
>PLIU01000400.1 GCA_003140095.1 Verrucomicrobiales bacterium
GTGGCCTCCACAAAATCAATGCCATCCACATTCGACACAAAGCGAAACGTCAGGTCGCGTTCGCTGTGATACCGGAGCGCCTCGAATTCACTCCTGAACATGGAAGCCCCGTTCTTTGAACGGGGTTAGAGAAAGAGCTATGCTGAAAACGAATCTGCCCATGAGCATCCTTTCTGAGCGTTGTCCCACAACGAAACAGAAAGGAAGAGAACATGAGCAGATTCAAAAAACTATCGCATACGATTTGGCATTGCGAGTACCACATCGTGTGGGTGCCAAAATATCGTTACCGGGTGATGGAGGGGAAGATAAAAGAGGAGGTGGAGTCGTGTGTGCGGGAGCAGAGTCGGCAGATGAGTTGCGAGGTGCAGGAGATGAATGTGCAGGTGGATCATGTGCATATGATCGTGCCAATACCGCCGAAGCTGTCGATCTCCGAATACATGGGGCGGTTGAAGGGCAAGAGCGCGATCCGGGTATTGAGCGTATTCCGGGATTTGCGACGGCACCGTTTCTGGGGCAATCACTTCTGGGCGCAAGGGTACTGCGTAGGGACGGTGGGGTTGGATGCCGAGATGATACGGAAGTATGTAAAATGGCAGGAGAAGGCGGAACAACGGCAAGAGGAGTTCCGATTTAGTCGATGATGAACAAACCGGGACAACGCAACACGCCCAGCCCCCTCTGGGGGCCGGGCGCTGGCCTCTTTAGAGGCCGCAGTCCAAAGCCCCGCCCTTTGGGCGGGGATCATTTACTTGCGATGTAATTTCGAAAACGGTCGAGGGAACACCACCGCGTTTGTGGTAAACGTCAAAACCGCATACGGGTTGACCATCGATTTATCAGTTTTTGAACGAATCTGCCGGCCTGAAAAGTTGACAGACAAACAACTGGAAATGAGCGCTTTTGTGTTCGGTTATCATTCAGCCCAGCCACGTAGAACGTGGCCGCGCCGGCCCGCTTCCGAGAGAGACTACGCTGGGTAATGGCATTTAATTTCCACAACCCTGAACGGGTTGAATAGCAAATTTTTATCCAACCAGATTCAACCCATGCAGGGCCCATTCAGGGTTGGTGGATTGTTTGTTCGTGCCCCCCAGGGTAGCTCGTGCCCCATGAGACAACCTTCGGCGTCTCACGGGGCGAGCCTCGCAACCCTGGCCGCGTTCTACGTGGCAGGGCTGAATGAGTCAATATCCCTTCAGGATTGAGTGACTGCAGCGACAGAATTGATTTCGCCCCCCAGGTCAGGGGACCCGGCCTACAGCGGGCAGTTGTAGCCCGCGTGCCTAGCGCGTGCCCTCATGCGGCGGGGGTCACATGCGCAATTACTTTTGTCGCCGTGTTTAACTCAGTTGGTGGTTGGCTCGGAGCGGAAGACGACTGCGTCCTGGCAGGGCGGTTTTTGCATGGCCCAGCGTTATCTCATGAGGCGAGGGCGCGTGTGCTCCAAAGCCACGAAAAATCGTCGCATTAGGCGAGTTTTTGGGCTGAGGCAGCCATGTGGCGCCAATGAACCCAAACTGTCAATTTAATTTTAGATAAAGGTTGTTTATTTTCAAAATAAGGGATTTTTTTATTAAAAAATAATCCTGGCGGCGGCGTGTGTTATGTGTTAGGTTGTTGGGTAGGTTTTGTGAAGGGATGAAGGGATTTACCGGGATATGCCGACATAGCGGCATCGATGGATAATTTCGCGTATTTCCGGGTTTTCCAATACGAGGATTTTCGACGAATTTCGAGAACTCGGCGAAAAAATGGCGGGGTGCATTCGCTTCCGACCTTGGCCAACAAACCTCTATGCGTGTGCGGTAGGGATCTCAGCCATCACGGCGCGGCCGCCGTTTTGGCGCCAAAATCGCCAGCGACTACGACGGCCAGTTTTGTGGCGTCGAAATGCCGGCGCAATGCGGTCGCGACCGTTTCCGGCGTCAAGGCTTCGATCTTTTGGTCCATGTCCGCCTCATAAGCCATCGTTCGGTCCAATTGCCGGAGACTGGAGAGAATTCCGGTGAGCGCCTGATCGCTGGTGCGGCCCACTTTGCGCGCCTGCAAATAGCCCTGTTTGGCCTGTTCCAATTCTTCCTTGGTTACGCCGTCCCGAAGCAGGCGCTCCAACTCCTCCTGGGCCGCCTTCTCGACGCGGCTCATGTTCTCTGGATTGCAGATGGCCGTAATGGTAAGCGTGGCTCGTTTGTCCCATGCGGAGGCGGTCAAACTCGAACTCACGCCGTAAGAGAGGCCTTCCTTTTGGCGAATTCGATCACCCAGGCGCGAGGCCAGCGCTCCGCTGCCGAAAATGTAATTGCCCAAGACCAGCGCCGGATAATCGGTGTCATCGTCGCGCAGTGGGAAAATGAGTCCGGCGGTGTAAGTCGCATTGGCCTTGTCGGGTGTGTCGATGCTTTGGCGTCCACAGGTTTGGTCACCCATCAGCGGCATGGCGATGCGGGCGTAAGGTTTGGCCGCCTTCCAACCGCTCAAGGTTTCCTGGAGGCTGGCTACGCAAGGAGCGGGGTCAAAGTCGCCCACGATGGTGAGTTCGCCGGCTTGCGAGCCAAGATAATCATGGTAAAGCTGCACGACTTGCTCATAGGTTGCGTGGCGCAGGCGCTCCAGCGATTCGTCGGTCGTCGGCACATAACGAATATCGTCCGACGGGTAGGGGTTTAACTGGCGTTGCAAGGCGCGCGGGGCGAGCATGGCCGGTTCCGTCTTGGCCTGTTCCAACGAGGCGATGCGTTCCTGCTTCAACAACTCGAACTGGTCGGCGGGCAGGAGCGGCTCGCGCAACACCTGGCGCAGTAAATCGAGCACAGCCGGCAGGGTGTCGTGTTTGGCCTGGATCGAAAAAGTGATGGAACCGGGGGTAGCGCCGCCGCCCGCTCCACCACGGCCGCGGCCGCCGCGTCCACCGCGTCCACCGCCGCCAGTTCCCAAGGTCGCTTCCAAGCCGTCCAGTTCATCGCGCAATTGTTGGTAGCTGAGCTTTTGGGTGCCGCGCATCATCAGTTCCGGCAGGAATGCCGCCGCGGATTCAAAGCCCTTTAGATTTTCCTCGTTTCCAAAATGGAGCGTGAGAGCGAGATGCACCTCCTGGCCGCGTGATTTCTTTTCCAGAAGGGTGGCCTTTACTCCATCAGGCAAGTCCTGCTGGCGCGTGCGCGCTTCGATGTTCGCGGGTGTGGCTTCAAATGCTTCGCCTTGCGCCATGGCGGCGCGGCCTTTGTAATTGGCCACCAGGCTGGCCACGTCCGGCGTAGGTGGAACAGTAACCTTTTCCGATTTATCGCTCGGAATGAACAGGCCGACCGTGCGATTGTTGCGCTGAAGATACTTGGCCGCGGCCGCCTGCACGGCTTCGGGGGTGACTTGTTCGATTCGGTCGCGGTGCAGGAAATAAATCCGCCAATCTCCTTGCGCGGCCCATTCGCTGAGCGAGACGGCGATCTGGCTGGTGTTGGCCGCGGCCAATTCGCGCGCTTTGAGAATCTGCTTCTTGGCGCGGTTGACTTCCTCGGCTGTGATGCCTTTGTCGGCCAGGGTTTCGGCGGTGGCCAGCATTTGATTTTCGACTTCTTCCAGCGAGTTCTCTTTTGGCACTTCCGCTTCGAGTTCGAACAACCCGGGGTCATGTTCCGCTCCGGCGGAGGCGCGCGCGCTGGCCGCTTTCTTGGTTTCGACCAACGCTTTGTAGAGGCGGCCCGAAGGCTGGGTGCTCAGGATGTTCGCCAGTACTTGCAGCGCGGCTGAATCTTCATGCGGCCCGGCCGGGATGTGATAGGCTGCGCTGACGACGCCGACATCGCCGACGCGCCTGAGCACGACCATACGCTCTCCGTCTTGCGGCGGTTCCTCGGTGTAAGTGGTGACCAGCTTGCGCTCCGGACGGGGGATGGGGCCGAAATATTGCTGGACCAGGGCCAGAGCCTTGGCCTGGTCAAATTTGCCGGCGACCACCAGCACGACATTGTCGGGCTGGTAGTATTTTTTGTAGAACGCGCGCAGATTATCCACGGGCACGCGCTCGATGTCGCTGCGGTTGCCAATGGTCGGCTTGCCGTAGTTGTGCCAATTATAGGCCGCGGCGGTGATGCGTTTGTCGAGCACTTCGGCGGGTGAGTTCTCGCCGCGCTCAAATTCATTGCGCACGACGGTCATTTCTGACGCCAAGTCCTCGCCTTTGATGTAACTGTTGACCATCCGGTCGGCTTCCAGATCAATCGCGAACTCAAGATTTTCGTCGCTGGCGGCGAGAGTCTCGAAATAGTTGACGCGGTCGTTCGACGTGCTGCCATTGAATTGGGCGCCGCGGTCCTGCAACTCCTTGGGGATTTTGGGGTGGCGCGGTGTGCCCTTGAAGAGCATGTGCTCCAGGAGATGCGCCATGCCCGTCTCGCCGTAACCCTCCTGGCGCGAACCCACCAACACCGTCAGATTCACGGTGACCTTGGATTGCGAGTTGTCTGGAAAAAGCAAAATCCGCAGACCATTGTCCAGTTGGTATTCGCTGATGCCTTCGACGGTGGCCGCCAACTTGGGCGGCGCGCTGGCACCGGGCGGAACAGCCGAGACATCGCCGGCGCTGGCGCAAATGGTCCAGGTCACGGTGCCAGCCAACGCTGCCGCCGCGCGAGAGAAGCGGGAAATGAATTTAAGCGTTTTCATATCATGTTTGCTGGCTATTGGGGATGACCCTACCGTCCGTCAGGACTGTGCCGCTCCTATCCGCCACCCGCGCCAGCCCGAAGACTTCGACGCCATGATAGTCGAATTAAGGCTGGCTTCAAGAGAATTTTTGATTATTCAGCGCCTAAATCGGACAGAATATTTCGTGTTTGCCATTCCACGCCAACGGATCCTCCACTGATATTGCATCAACCACCCAGCCATCGCTGGCCCAACCGATACGGATGGCGCAGAGCGCGCCCTTTTTGTCCCTGACGTAGAAAATGTTGGCGAAGCCGTTGGTCTGGAGGAATCCAGCCTCGCCTTTGGGCTGGCGCTGGAGAAGGGCGAAAGCCGCGGTAAACGTGCTTTCGACTTTGCCTTCGCCGCCGAGTTTGGCGATGATGGGGCCGTCGGCGGAGATCCTCAGCAGCTTGTATTTACGGTAAGCAGCCTCCGCCATCGGGTTTTCGGTCTTATCGAAGAACCGCGTCTTAAATTCTGCAAAAATGTTGGAAATTCTTACGCTGGTGTTCTTTGTAAAGCAATCCCGGATGACGAACGGCGCTGTGTTGGCGGGCACAACGGTGGTTTCAAGAGGCTCAAGTAGGGCTGTTTTGAGATCGGGTTGGGTGTCCATAATCATTTTCTTTCAATTTATAAGCCCTTTGGCTTGAATCCGATCCGCGGCAGGCGGCACAGGGGATTCGATGTTCAATCGGTAGCCCACCCGCGGCTCAGTGATCAGCAATTCCGGTTTGGCGGGAGTTCTTTCGATTTTCTCGCGCAGATGTGTCATGTAAACGTGAAGGTAGTGGGTTTTGTCCCGGTGGCCCGGCCCCCACACGGATTCCATGATTTGAGGATGCGTCAGCACTTTGCCGGCATTACGCACAAAGAGCCGCAGCAGCGCATACTCGGTCCTGGACAGCTTTACCGGTTTGCCGTTGACTCTGACCCTGCGTGAAGCCAAATCCACCGTCAGCGGCCCGCTGGTAAAAACGGTTTCCTCTGGGGTGGGCTGGGCATGGCGTTGGGCCACTTGCAGGCGGGCGAGCAACTCCGCCGTGCTGAAAGGCTTGGTCAGGTAATCATCGGCGCCGCCGCGCAATGCCGCCACCTTCTCTTGCTCGCCTTCCCGAACGGACAAAATGATGATGGGAACAGAACTCCATTCGCGTAGTCGCGTCACGACCTCCATTCCGTCCATGTCCGGCAATCCCAGATCCAGCACAACGAGGTCCGGATGGCGCGCGGCCACTTCCTCCAGGCCTTGTTGCCCGCTGGCCGCTTCATAGACTTTGTAGCCGTTGGCCTCGAGACTGACTCGGAGCAACCGGCGAAGCTGCACCTCATCGTCAATCACGACGATGCTCGGCGCCATGGGTTCACCCTTCAATTTGGTCCTCCTGACTACCAAAAGTCACGTTCAGTGGCAGCCGGGCGGCCGTTGCCCTTAACCGAGATTGGCAGACCATGCCTTTCATTTCAATCCATGATCATGATCTTCGCGATGCAGGCTTGTATAGTAAAAGAAGGCCATTCTTTGACTAAAAAAGTGTTAAAATTACTTTTTGGTCAAATTGGCGC
>PLIU01000466.1 GCA_003140095.1 Verrucomicrobiales bacterium
TGGACGCGCGAGGCTGGCATGCAGGTCGATCTGGAAGAGATCAACACGGGCCGCGGTGAAGGTTGAATTCTGCACCGTTACTTTGAGCGTGCCTCCCGTCCCCTGGAACGTGAGCGCGTCGTTAATATCAGGGCTTTGTCCCGTCAATTCCCTTTGGCAAGAGTTTTGCGGGGATTGTTGCGCGGTGGCGTGACGGCTCATTTTCGGCCATGCCCTGAATCTCTCTCATGGCTGCGGCAATGCGGCTCCACAATTGGGCCTTGACGCGGTTCAATTCAGCTTCGCGCTCGGCATTCTTGTTCTGCTGGCGAATATGCCTTTCAATGTCGGCGCGTCTCATACACGGCGCTTTTCGCCCCCTGGATATGAGCGGATACTTTGTTGACAATGTTCTCCACCCGGAATGGTTTGCTCACGTAATCTAACGCCCCAAGTTTCAACGCCAGCGCCTCGTTTTCTTCCGCCAGACGCCCGGACATGAGAATGACCGGGACAAAGCGCAATTTGGGATTCTGTTTGATGCGGCGGCAAATCTCGAACCCGTCAATATCAGGCAAATCAATGTCGGAAAGAATGAGGTCGCAGCTCTGTTCTCCGATGAGTCGCAAGCCGCCGATGCCGGTCGCCGCCGCGCAAACATCAAATCCGTGGCACTTTAAGATTTTCACCAACAGGATTGAGACGGCGGGTTCGTCTTCGATCACCAAAATTCTTGGTTTCGTCTCGATGCGGGAAGTTTGTTCAATCGGTGCCTTCATGGGTGTTTTCTTTGGAGCGAAAACTGAGGCACGGAAATGAAGGGGGCGCGAACCCACGTTCTCTCACTCCAGGCACGACCAAGCGCCCTTCCCGAAAGAAACGCAAGCCGCGCCCCGATTGAGGCGCGTCACTTGCGGTTTGGTCCCGGGAATCAAAAATTTGGTCGTTTTGGAGTGAGACCGTAACCGAAGTTACGCTAAAATTTTGGATCGTTTCACATATCTACAATTGCAAAGCAGTTTACTTTAATCATGGCAAAATGCCAGTCAGGAATGCTCACAAGGAAATTGCCGTTTGCGGCGTCCCTGTTGCACTTCGGTTGGGAGGTTGGCGACGGAAAGTAGAGAGGTTCCGCAATGGAGGGAATACACGGAGCAGAGTACCCCCTTTGCGTAGAAATCATTGGCCATGGACGGCTTGAACGGTTCGTATCGCGGACACCGGCCCAGGAATTTATGGAATCCGAGGGTTGCCAAATCCGGATGCCGCGGCGCACGGTGTACACGCATTTGGAGAAATGGAGAAAGACCCGTCGGATTCCGCCGCGGAAGCACAGACCGAAGGTGAAATATAAGAAGAGCGAAGGGCTAATGATTCGATCGTTCTCCCAGCACTGAGTCAAACAGAATTGAAGCCGCCATGAGGATTGGTCATGCGTTGAGAAGACCGGAGATCCTCACTCCATCGGCCGCCCACGAAGAAGCGATATTCATACTGACCGGACCTGAGCATCAAGCGAACAACCCATTTTCCGGCGCCCATGTTTTTCAGCGGCGTGGCAGTCGGGTGCCAGCCATTAAAATTACCCGCCACATTCACCTCCCTGGCTTCCGGATCGAAAAGCGTGAGAATATTTTCCTGTTCCTCCAACGCGGGGAACCGCGCTGAAACCGGCTGAACGGGCGGTTGTGGATTCATGTTACAATGTGAAACTACTCCTGGCGGCCGAAGGTGGTATCCAGTGACTTCAGGTTGCGGGAGTTTTGGAGCGCCTTCGGGTCCAACCGCGCATGGCGCAAAATCCAGCGGGGGGCGACCGCCCGTTCTTCCTCCGGACGGTTCATGATCAAAGCCGCGCAAAGTGTCTGTTTTTTAAGCCACCAGACACTGAACTGTTTTTCATCCATGTTGCCGCGATAAACCACCTGGTCATAGCCAGTCGCATCACCCCAAAATTCGTAAGAGAGGTCAAAAGCATCCGAGAAAAAATATGGGACATGGATAAATGGCTGGAGTTTTCCCATCATGTTGCGCATCGCCACGCGCCCTTGCTCCACGGCGTTGTCCCAGTGTTCCACCCTCATGCGGCGATGGAAAATTTGATCGGGATANNCCAATCCCTGCCACGACAAAATCTGCGGGCACTTGATTTCCCGATGCCAATACGGCGTGGCACTCCTGATTCTTGTGCGTCAAGGCCACCACCTTTTCACTTTTCATAAACGTAATGCCGCGATCCGCAAATTGACGCTCAAAAAAAGTTGAAATGGGTGGCGTGAACAGACGTTGCCACACCCGGTCATCGGGAAAAATCATGGTCGTGCGCACTCCGTGGCTGGCCAAAACGGAGGCAACCTCCATTCCAATAAATCCTGACCCGATCACCACGGCCCGCTTTCCTCGTTTGATCTGAGCGTGGATGGCCTGAGAATCCTTCATCTCCCGCAGATAAAAAACCTCGGACCGGTTGGCTCCCGGCACCATCAACCGACGAATTGTCGAACCTGTGACAATGAGCAATTGATCAAAGCCAATCATTTTACCTGAAGGGCCTTGAAGACAGCGCGCTCGAAAGTCCACTTTGCCCACCAGGAAGTTGCGGAGAACAGCGATGCCATGCGTGCGGTAAAAGGTGGCGTCAGAAATTTGAATGTCGCCGGCCTCTTCCTTGCCGGCCAGAAACCCCTTCGACAGAGGAGGGCGCTCATAAGGCAGCGCATTTTCTGCCGTGACGATGGCCAAGTCCCCCTTTTTGCCGCTCTGGGCGGCGAACTCCTTGGCGGCATATCCGGCAACCACGCCTCCGCCCAGGATCACGATTGGAAAGGACTTCATGGTTTTGGATTGGCATCTGCGTTGATCACGACACAAAGAACTTGGAGAGAACCTCATCGCATTGCCGGGCAAGGCAGAAGTCTTTTTCGGTGATTCCTCCTTCGTCATGCGTGGTCAGCGTCAGTGTCACGTTGTCAAAACGAATATCAATATCCGGATGGTGATTGATTTTTTGCGCTCTCCGGGCGATCCGGTTGACAAAATCAATGCTTTTTAAGAATCCATCAAACTTAAATGTCCGAAAAATTGTTTGAGCGCGTTTCGACCAATTCGGGACGGCTTTTAAATGAAGTCCGATTTGTTTGGTGGTTAAAGCTGGCATAATTTCAATTGGTTTTCTTCCGGCCGGTGCCGCTCTTTTTGCCGCCACCGCTGAGTTTGTTGACGGTGGCCCAAGCCCGTGNNCCGCCGGTGAGTTTGTTTACGGTGGCCCAAGCCCGTGCTTCCGCGGTTTTCGTGCCGACACCCTTTTTCTCGTAGCCGGCTTCGATGTGTTCCGCCTGACGCTTCTGCTTTTCCGTGTAGCTGGATTTATCTCCTTGGGGCATGGGTATCCTTCGCCAGAATTCCAACATTTTTTACGTCAACAGGCACTATTGCGGGAGGCACGTCAATGCCCAGAGCGGCCGCCAGATCAATTTCGTGTTCCTGTTCCTGCACAAGGATCGCGCGCAAAGTCTCGCTTAAGCC
>PLIU01000198.1 GCA_003140095.1 Verrucomicrobiales bacterium
CAGCGGAGGTGGCCGTTAATCCGGTGGTGTCCGACGCTACGGCCGTCAGAGCGTAGCTGCCGGCCGGAAAGTCCGTATCGGTCAAGGCGTAGGGCAGGTCGGTCACGGTGCCGAGCAGCAGGCCGTTGATGTAAAAGGCCACCTGGGTGACGGCGTTGGATTGCGCCGCCGCCTCCGCGACGAGGGTGATGCTGGCGCCAGCTGTCGGAGCCGCGCCGTTGGTGGGCGAAGTGATCACCACCACCGGCGGCGGGTTGGAGACGGGATAAAGTTGGGATTGGGAAATGATGCCAAAGGGCGTGGACGGGCTGCTCCAGGACAATTGCGCCACCGAGTCGCCCGTGTTTTGGTAATAGTAATCCATCCGGATGTTGTAAAGCTGCCGCGCCAGCATGGGGATCGTGGCGCTCCATTGGGTAGGAGGCTGGTTGCTCCAGGCATTGAGGAGCAACTGACCGTTGATCCACAGGCGCGCCCCGGCGTCACTGAGAGTGAAGAACGTATAGTTTTCGGTGTATTGAGGCTGCACGCACCCGGTCCAGCTCACACTAAAATTGGTCGGCCCGATACTCGGGTCCGGCGCGGCGCCGGTCCAGTTGAAATTAATGACGGCATCGGTCCGGACCAGAGTGGGCGGCGGAACGAATGTGGCCAGTTGATTGGAGTAATAGGCGCCCACCAGGCCAAGGCCGTTCCCGGCAGCCGCACTGTTGATAAAGCTGGCTTTGGCCACGCCGCTGACCGCACCCGCCGCGCTGGCGATGACTTGCACCGTTGCGGTGTTGCTCAATGTGAATGGAGCCGTGTAGATGGTGGAATAGGCCGTCGGCGCAGACCCGTCCAAGGTGTAATAAAATGACGCGCCCGCGGTGGTGTCGAAAAAACTCACGTTCACCTGATTGGTGAAGAACCCACCGTTTGGTTGGATCTCCGGCATTGGCAGGAACGTGCCCAGCCCATAGACTGTCAGACTATATTGAGACCCGACGTAAACCTTGCCGTTGACAATTGTGGGGGCGGTAAATTTGACGGCGTCGCCCGCGGAATCCCGCGCCGCAATTTGATCGCTGGAATAGAGCTTTTGCGCAAGATTGGTCGCATTGTAAGCCCGCAAAATGCAGGGAGTGGCCGGGGATTCGCCGCCCGCGTTGTAAATCGCCCACGCAATGGCGTTGCTGGCGCCGTTGGCGGAAATGCAGGCAGTGACGCCGCCCTTGTTGTCGTACGAATCGGGAGTTTGCACCGGTGTCGTATTGAATGATGCATTGGTGATGGTGTAGGCGCCGAGTTTGGAGTTATAGTCGATGATATAGAGCGTGTTATTGAAGAAGGCCGGTGTAATTTCCCGGTCTCCACTCGGACCGCCATTGAATTGCTGGACGATTTGATTGTCGTTGCCGGCATTCCAACGTCCCATGTTGTCCCGGTCCACCAGGTAGATGGGAGTGGTCTTGCCCCCGCCCACGACCAAATGAGGATGGGCTGCGCTGCCGGCCGAATCCGGCAAAATAAGGGGAGCGCTGGAGCCGAGGTCCTGGTCGCCGTCGCTCAAGCTGACGGCGTTGGAAGGCGCGAAAAAATCCACCATCGTAATGCCGTTGCTGGTGGCAAACTTGATCAAGCTCATAGCATAGTTGTTCGAGGTGGTTATATTGGCGACCTGATCGAAGTCGCCGTTGCCGGTCTGCAGATACATGTTGCCTTGCGCATCCACGGAGGGGCCGCCACCGCCTTCCCAGAAGCCACCGAGGCCGCCGTTGGGAGTGCTGTTAAAGACGCTGGGCGCCAGCGAGAGGTTGGTGGCGTTGTAGGCAAAGAGCCAGCCATGATAAGGGGTGTTGTCGCCATGCGAGGCAAACGACAGATAAACAGCGCCATTGAGCAGAGTGAGCGCAGGCCGGCTGTGCAGACGCAGCGGATTCCAAAGAACATGAGGAGGGTTCTCGCCATCATTGTCGCCGTCGCCCGCGCCGAGATAATTGGCGCATTGGATAACGACCGGGCTGTTGAAATTGGTCCGTTCCAGTCCGGTCGTCATGGCCAGCGCGTGCAACCGATGCACATAAACCGGGCCTGGCTCCTTAGTCTTGACTTCGACGTAAATCGTCCCTGTGACCGGATCAATGACCGGAGTGCTCGTGATGCCGATGGCAGGGGTGATATCGCTCGAGTTGACATCGCCACTGGGCACTGTCGTCACGCCCGCCGCCGGATTGAGGAAGCTGGTGTGCCAAAGCGGATTGGCGTTGGGTCCTTCGTTGCTATCCGCGTCAAACGCAAAGACGCTGTCGTTCTCCGTGGCCAGATAAACGACGTTGTGCAATCCCTTGCCGGGGATGATGACATTGGCCATGACCAGCGGTTGCGCGTAAAGGAATCCGTCCACGCCGCAACTGAACAATTGGCCGAAAGTGTTCGCATTGACGTTGGCCAGCGTGAGTTGGGTTTCGTTAGTGTTGACGCCGGCGCGGGTGTTGTCATTGTGATAGGTCAGCATCGATGTCAGCGTTGAAAGAGGATTGGTGGGCAGGGTGGTGAACGAAAACGAGGGCGCCGACCAGTCAACGCCTTGGATGTTGCTGGCCTGGGCGGTGAAATAGTAAGTTGTGTTCGAGGCCAGGCTCGGGACGGTGACCGCGGCGTAGCTGCTTTCCGGGCCGAGGCTGATGCTGGAGGCCCATTGGGTGGCGTTGGTGCCGCCATCGGTCGTGCCGTAAAAGATCGTTAATACCGGAGTGACGCCTCCGGTGCCCAAAACATCCGCCGCCAGCGTCGCGCTGCTGGCGCTGACGTTGGCGGGAGGGAGATTGGTTACGCGTGCCGCTGATGCTGTCGGAGTGGTAAATATCCGCGGCGGGACGGCCCAGGAGGCACCGGTATAATTGACCGCATGGACGGTGTAAAAATAGGTCGTGTTAGGCGACAATCCGGTGACCGCCTGGCTGAACGTCCCGCTCTCCACGCCCAACGTGATGCTATTGGACCAGTTTCCGGCATTGGTGCCGCCATCGGCGGGACCGTAACAAAGGGTGATCGTCGGCGCGAACCCCCCGGTGGAAAGCACCTGCGCGTGGAGCGTTGCCGAGGCGGGCTGAATAGCGGTGGCGGGCAAATTCGTCACCACGGCCAGCGTAAAGGAATTGGATACGCTGTGGAAGCTAAAGTTGCTGATGTTTTGGACTCCGCCGATATCGCCAGAACTGGCGGTCAATCCGACGTAGGCATAGCTGCTTCCAAGCAACGCGGTTAGATTACCAATGTTGTAGTTGGTTGCGAAGGTTGCGCCCGTGCTGGCATCGACAAGGATTTCCTGCGCCGCTCCCCCGGGCGCGTAGACGATGGTGAAGTTGATGGGATGGCCGTTGGCGACGTTGACGCCGCCCGTGGATTGGCAGCCGCCGGTGGCGCCATCCGTATTGTAGTTAATTCCGATGCCGTTGCCACTGTAAATATCAATTTCCCAATTGGCGCTGGGAGTCAGGCCGAAGATGCCAAGGCTGCCGCCCTGTCCGCCGTCGTTGTTAAGATAGGCGGGGCTGCTTGCTTGCAAGTCGAACGAAGCGCCGTCGGCGTCACTGCCAGGAATGCCGTCAACGTTCTGGTAGGTGAAGGAGGCGATAAACCCATCGATAGAAAGTTCAGTATTATACCAGGCGTTTACCCATTGGTTGGCGCTGCCGGTGGTTCCGTACAAGACGTTACCGCTGATCCTGGCGGCGGAAAGGCCCGATTGGTTGATGGTCCAATTGGCGCCATTGTCGAAGAAGCTGATTGCGGTTGGAGGCGGCAAGACGGCGAGCGTCGCCACGCTGGTTGAAACCGGGCCTCCAATCGAATTGGACGCTAGCAGTTGGTAGCTGCCGGAATCGGAGAATTGCAAGTTGGTTAGTGTCAGCGACGCGCTGGTGGCATTGGGGATGTTGGTCATCCCGCCGCCCGTATTGACCTGCCATTGGCAGGTTATCGGCAACGTGCCTGCAAAGGCGGCCGAAAATGTTTGTTGTTGCGAAAGGATATCCATGGCCGAACTTGGCGTAATATTAGCAACCACCACCGGAAGGCTCGCCGGCGCCACATCCAGAACCGCCACGGCGCTGGTGGATGCGCCGAACGAGTTGGACACCACCACATCGTAACTGTAAGGGCGCGCGAACAGGCTTGCCGTGTCAAAGATCTGAAGTGAGCCGGCGGCCCCGGGGATGTTGGTCCGCGCGCCGCCGGTCCCGCCGTCAGTCCGCCACTGATAAGACACCGGCGACGGGCTTAACACCAATTCCGTCAACGTCACCACCGTCCCCGCATACACAGGGGTGTTGCCGGGTGAAATGGTGATTGCAGTCGTGATCGGAGGGAGCACGGGCACAAATCCAAGACTGAAGAGCGTGCCATAGCCCGAAGTGCCGCCGGCGTGTGCCGTCCCGAAGAGGGTATTACTCGATAAGAACAAGCCGGCGTACGGATTTGCTCCGTCGCTGTTAGTAGGATTACCTTCTCCATTATAAGGAGGGAGCTTGGTGAAACTATAAACATTCCTAAATTCCGTGCCATCAGTATTGACGGCAAACAGCGTGCCAGAGCCAGATCTGCCTCCTAAAAACGTCGTCCCGTACAGGGTGTTGCTCGATAAATTCAATCCGGCATACGGATTAGCCCCGTCGATGTTGGTTCCAACATTATAACCAGTGTAACCAAGAAGCGCCGTGAAGCTATGAAGGGTCGCAAAGCCTGTGCCGTCAGTGTTGACGGTGAACACGGTGCCATTGCCCGCGCGGCCGCCATAATGCGCCGTCCCATAGAGAGTGGCGCCCGATGGCGACAAAATCAATCCGGCATAGGGAAAAGCTCCGTCGTTGCCGTTAGTAAAAGTATAAACGATCGTAAAACCCGCACCATTAGTGTTGACGGCAAAGACCGTGCCATAGCCCAAACTGCCGCCTTGAGAGGCGGTCCCATACAGGGTGTTGCCCGATAAAACCAACCCGGCATACGGAAACGTTCCATCGCTGTTGGTTTCGTAACTTCGCGAATTTAAGGCAGCCGCCGCGAAATTATGAAGGATTGTAAAACCGGTGCCGTCGGTGTTGAGGGCGAACACCGTGCCTTCCGCCCATCTGCCTCCTCCAAGCGCCGTTCCATAGAGGGTGTTACCCGATAAAATCAATCCGGCCTCTGGCCCGACGCCGTCGCTATTCGTGTCCGGGTCAGGATAAAGAGCGGTTGCCGAGAAACCATGAAGGGGCGTAAAACCGGTGCCATTGGTGTTGAGGGCGAACACCGTGCCCCAGCCCGATCCGCCTCCATCATAGGCCGTCCCGTAGAGAGTGTTGCTTGATAAAATCAAGCCAGCCTGCGGCTTAGCTCCGTCGCTGTTGTTATGAAAACCAGAAAGGGCGGTGAAACTATGCAGATTCGTGAAGGGCTGCGCGGTCACCCGGCCAGCCAGGATCAAGCCGAGGCCGGAGGTCAACGCGGGCAGTAAGAACCGACAAAGTTTCATATCCTTCGCCTTAAAATGGCCTCGAGTTGGAAAAAACCGACAGGAATTTTGGATAAAGCGATGGAGCCACTTCTGCGGACCCTGCCTGGCTTCCTTTTTATTTTCCGGCCGTGGCGATCCGCAGATAAACAAAAAGGCACGATCCTTCCGCGCCATAGATCGAGTCGAAGCTTTGCCGATGGTCCAGTGATAGCAGCGCTTTGATCTGGTCTGCTTCGGCCGGGATGTCTCCCGCCATTGCTTTCATCGCGTCGGTCAGCGTCGCTCCCCGCGCCAGGCGATCCCGAACCAACGAGAACATGGCGCGCCTTTCTGAGGCATCCAGCTTCAACGTCGCAACCACTTCCGCCGCCAGAAACTCTGCCACTTGATCGCGCTCGTGCGGCGGAGTCAATAACACGTTGAGCTCGTCCCTGATGGGTGCCGCATCCTCGGCGAAGGAGTTGACTTGCGCCAGGAGGGTTTGAAAACGAGGATCGTTGAGAGAAGTCTGGGCGAACTCTTTCTTGACGCTGGCGATTCGAAGAACCATCACGCTCCATCTTTGGCCCAGAGCTTCAATCCGTGGGTCGGACACTTGGACCGTGGAACGCCGTGGGATACTCCACTCCAACCAAGCGCGGGCACCGCCGATGACCAGAATCCCAGCCAGCGCCAGCTTCAAGCTGAAACCGATGGCGGAACGCCTCCCTAAGAGGCGCGCCGCGCGGTTCGCCAGCGCAAGGGCGTTTCCCTCCGCCAATTTCCCTTGCGCGGCAGCCTGCGCGCCATGGAGGGCGGAGGGGGAAGCCTGGACTGCAGTTTCGCGCGCAAACTGCGCAGTCAACAATCCGGCCAGGGCGGTCATGGGGACTTTGGCGCCGCGTCTGGTCAGAAAAGCCCGCAACTTGGCGAGGCTGCGGGAGACCCGTTTCTGGGCTCCATCCTCGCTGATGGCCAGCATATCGCCAATTTCCTTGAAATTCCTTCCTTCGAAGAAATGTGCCATCACACCAGCCTGTTCGCCGGCGGGCAACTCCAGGAGAGCCTCGTCGAGCATCGCTTCGATGGTATTCCGGGCGGTCGTCGGTGGCAAACTGGGTTCGAGGCTGGCCGCGAACTCCTGCTCGTTCTTCTGGCGGCGTTGGCGCAACTTGACAGCATCCCGGGAGACAAACCGGGCCGTTTGCACCAGCCAGCCGCAGACCGAAGCTCTGGAGGAGAGCTGGCTTGCTTTTCGTGAAAAAATGATGAACACTGACTGTGCCACTTCTTCCGCCAGGTGCGGATCGGCCACTTGCCGCATGGCAATCGTGTGAACCATGCGGAAGTATTTCGCGACAAGGTCTGCGAAGGCCCTTTCGTCACCCTGAACATAGGCGGACACGAGCGTCCAGTCATTCATGGTCAATTTCTACCCTATAATGGACTGGGCCAGGAAAAAGCCGACAGGAATCTTGGATAAAGTCATGCAGCGTCGCAAAGGCGTCGGTCTGGATGGCACGGTTGTGAATCTCCTTGGGAATAATCAGCAGACAGAGCGTCGGTTGGCTTTACACTTTACCCAAAGCAGGGTTTTCCCCTCGTAATGGCGATGTTTTCCCCGATATCTTGTCGGATTAGTTTACAGAACACGGGTTTTGGAGCTGCCAATGAGACAAATCGTAAGCTGTTTATAACAAACCACTTGTACTCTTTTTCGAGCTTATTCGAATTGTGGCTCGCCAGTTGCTCTGCAAATCGTTGAATTCAGGGAACATTGAGCAACTGTCTGAAGATTATGGGTGTTGATTTTGGGGCGCTCCACTTCCCCTAGCGGGGGCAAAGCCGCGGTGTTCGTGAGCACGTCGCGCGTGTCTTGTGCTTTGAAGCAAGTTTCGTCGCGTCCTTGTGTGGCTATGCACCTTTCGCGTGCATAGCCACATTTTTTACCGGGGGTGCCGCCGCTCCGGCCGAAATTCTCTGTCTTTTTTTCCATGATCATGGCAAATTCTACGAACCTTGAAAATCAATTTGGCTTACGGTCAGGGTTATCTGCCCGTCGATTTGCCCGATGGCCGCACCACTGTCATCGAGCCGGCCCATCGTCCCGGCTTGCCCGATGAACGTGCCGCCGTCCTCGCGGCCCTGGACCAACCCATCTCCGCCCGCCCCTTGCGCCAATGGATTACGCCGCGCGACCGCGTTTGCATTGCCTTCACCGATTTGACACGCGCCACCCCCAACCATCGCCTGATTCCCTGGCTGCTGGATTTTTTGGACGGTGTGCCGCGCGACCAGATCACGCTGCTCAATCAACTGGGCACACACCGCCCCAACACGCCGGCGGAATTGGACACTCTGCTCACACCCGAAGTCACGCGCCGCTACCGCGTCCTCAATCACGAGCCCGAGAACTCCGACGCCTTGGTGCAATTCGGCACGATGCGCGACGGTACCCCAGCCCTCATCAACCGCCATCTGGCCCAGGCCGATATCCGCGTCATCACCGGTTTCATCGAACCGCATTTCTTCGCCGGCTTCAGCGGCGGCATCAAAGGCATCATTCCCGGCTGCGGCGGACTGCGCAGCGTCATGAGCAATCACGGCTTTAAGAACATCGGTGATGCCAAGTCCACCTTCGGAGTCACTGTCGGCAACCCGTTGTGGGAGGAATTGCGCGAGGTTGCCTTGCGCGTCGGCCCGAGCTTTCTCCTCAACGTCAGCCTTAACGAACAGCGCCAGATTACCGGCGTTTTTGCCGGCGACTTGATTGAGGCGCACCGAGTCGGGTGTGAATTTGTGCGCCAATCCGCCATGCAAAAAGTCAAGGCGCCTTTTGACATTGTCGTCACCACCAACAGCGGCTATCCGCTTGACTTGAATCTCTACCAAGGCGTCAAAGGCATGAGCGCCGGCGCGCGCATATTGGTCAAAGGCGGCCTGTTGATCCTGGCCTGCGAATGTCGCGAAGGCATCCCGCCCGGCAGTCCGTTGGAGAAACTGCTTTTCAGCGCCACCAGTCCAGAGGAGATACTCGCCGCGTTGAGCACACCCGGTTTCGTGCGGCCCGAACAATGGCAGGCTCAAATCCAAGCCCTCATTCAGCGCGAGGTGGAAGTTTTGTTGCATAGCTCGTTGTCGGATGACCTGGCGCGGCGCGCCTTCCTGACTCCGTGCAGAGACATTGGCGCCGAGGTCGCGCGACGGTTGGAGGCGTTAGGCCCGCAAGCGCGCGTGGCGGTTTTGCCGCAAGGCCCGCTGACCATTCCCTACTTGGCGTGATCGGGAAAGCCGGAAACAAGTGGTGTTGATCCAGCTAAGGCGGTGGAAATAAATAAAGGTAGCAAGATGCCGCTGGGATTTTGCCGCCCAGCGAGGCGTGAACGAGGCGCATATCCGCAGCGATCTGCAACGAGTGAACAACGAAGCTGGGCGGCAAAAGAACAAGGCAGGTTGCTACCTTTATTTATTTCCACCTTCTAAGCCGGCGGCGGTTCCGCCGGTGGGACCGCGCGCGGGTTTTTGGCGCGCTTGTTGCGCGGCAGCGGGCTGATCAGCACATTAAGGTCGCGATCACCCACCATCTTCGGTGGCGCGTCGGCGTGACCGTAAGGAGCGACGTCCCCGACAAATTGGTTCATCACGCCAAAACCGACTTCCTTGTGCGCCTTTTGCCGCCCGCGAAAGCGCAACTTGAGCCGGACTTTCATGTCATCACAAAGGAATTGGATGGCATGGTCGCGTTTGACCGCCAAATCGTGAGGGTCAATCGTGGCGGAAATCTGCAGCTCCTTCATCCGATTGGCGGACTGGTGGGAATCCTTGTTGCGCTTCGCTTCCTCGTAAAGGAATTTGCCGTAGTCCACAATCCGGCAGACCGGTGGAACGGCGTTGGGCGCGATTTCGATCAGGTCTAGGCCCTTGTCCCGGGCCAACTGCAAAGCCGTGGTCAGCGGCATGACGCCCAATTGTTCTTTCTTGTCGTCAATGACTCGCACCTCGCGGGCGCGAATTTTTCCGTTGCGGCGATGCAAAGGTTCGCGGGAATGAAACGAGCGAGAAGGGAATGGGCGGCTCAATGAAGCCTCCTGCGTGGAGGGTTATTCATGCCGAAATTATTAGCTCTTTTTGAAGTTGCATCATTATTCATGCGGGAAGAATGCGAGGCCCGGCGAACCGGGCCTCCATCCTGTTCCAACCAGGGAATTAGTAACGACTGCGTCCGCCGCCGCCGCCACCGCCGCCGCCACCGCCGTATTGGCGGCGCTCGCCGCCACCGCCCGCTGGGCGCTCTTCGCGCGGCCGGGCGATGTTGACGGTCAGGGCGCGTCCATCAATGGATTTGCCGTTCATGGCCTCGACGGCCTTCTGCGCCTCTTCAGGCGTGCTCATAGTGACGAAACCAAACCCGCGCGGACGGCCGGTGGACCGGTCCATCATCAGGTTGGCTTCAGTGACGGTGCCGTGGGCGGCAAACGCGTCCTGGAGGTCGTTCTCGGTGGTGTTGAAGGAAAGGTTTCCAACAAACAATTTATTACTCATGTGATGTTTCACTGTCCTGAATCACTGTTCTTTCAGACTGTTCCCGAACGTCGGGTTTAAAATCATCACTGAACCTAGTTCACCTGAGGATTCACCATATCTTGAAATTGACAAGCTATCGAACAGAGCGTCAACGTAGCCCTTGCTGCCGGAATGTCAAAACATATTTGCAACTATTTTTCGGCCGGCGGGATGAATTAATCGCAACTATTTGGTAGAGAACGGCTTCCGAGTGAGTGCGGCGGCCCAAATTCAATCGATTTCCCACGTCGTCCCATCCCCGTCCAGATTCTCCATGTCGATGCCGAGAAAGGTTTTGGCCTCCCGAACGGCTCGTTCGTACGTCATGGCATCCAGACGCATCGTGTTCTTCTGACCCAGGTTGTTGTCGTATTCGAGACCGAAACTCTCGTCCTCTTCGTCCAATATTCTGGCGGTTTTCATACTCGGCCCTCGGTCGGTTCCGCGCGCGCGGGGAGGCAGGCGCTGGCACGATGGTTGCCCTCCATCACCTGTTCATGTGTCAGGCCAATGGCGATGCCGTCTCGCGCGGTGTCCGAAGCCCGGTAGCCTTGCGCCGCCGCCAAGTGGAACCATTTGTAAGCCTCCAGATTGGACTCCAGCGCGTTTTTCGGCGCTCCTTCGAAACTTTCGCGGCGATGCCTCATGCCCAGATGGTATTGCGCCCCGGCGTCTCCTTGCAGCGCCGCCATGCGCATCCACATCAGAGACTTGGCATCGTCTTGGGCCACGCCCTGTCCGCTGGCGAACATCAGACCCAGATTGAACTGGGCCAAGGCATGATCCTGCTTGGCCGCCATCTGGTACCAGTGTGCGGCCTTGGTGTAATCAAAGACCGTCGGGCCGCCGTTGGCAAATTTCAATCCAAGGCTGAACTGCGCTTCGGCGTCCCCGTGGTCCGCTTTGAACTGCGCGTTTTCCAATGCAGCCCGTGACGGGCGTTTGAACAATTGTTGGACCCAAGATGTAACCATGATTACAACGTTGCAGCGTTTGGGCACAAACGCAAGATATGCTTTTGGATTGCTGCAAGGGTCAAGCCGGTTTGACAGGGGTTTGTCTGGTTTTGACCAGGTTTGACCAAGTCTGACTGCGCCGCTCTGAAGTGGTCTCGCCGCTTCTTCCTTCATACTTTATAATTCATACTTCATCCTTTTTGACGGAACGGCTGTGACGTCGCCTGGCTGCTTCATCCTTTTGCCTTTAGCCCTTGTTTTGCCCCCATTCCGCTCCCGTGCAATTCCATGTGCCATAGGTACTTCCCCCTCACAGGTTTGATTTGGTTTGATTCGGCTTGATCCGGCTTGATTCTCCCGAAGGCCAGGGGCATTGCCGAGATAAGGCGCAAAAGTCGCACAA
>PLIU01000073.1 GCA_003140095.1 Verrucomicrobiales bacterium
CCGCGTCCTATCAACCACTTGCGCCATAAAAAAAGTTTTGCCGAGTGTCGAATCCGTCAAGTCGGGCGAAAGTATATTCGGCAGGCAGGCAGGGCGGATACAAGGCAGCCTGCCGAGAACTGCCGAGAACTGGTTTTCGGCAGGTGGCAGGTCATGCTGTACCCTCCCAATTCGAGACCGCTTCCCTGCCCGAATTCGTGATGAATTTACGAGCCGTGTTGCCTTCGCCCGCTGTGGAAATTAAACCCTTTGATCGCAACTGAGGCAGGTAGCTCTGCAACGTCTGCCGTGAGATACCGGCACGTTCTGCCCAGGCCGAAACACTTATTGCGTTGTCGGCGGTAGTGTCTTTGATAACGGCGAGAAGTTTGAGAGGATCGTGCTTCCGCGCCTGCCCGCCTTTGGCCTTTTTCATCGCGTCGGGGTTCAGGTCGGGCCGCAAGGTCATCATCGGAAAAACCCATTCCAAGACAAACGGATCAACGGGCGGCAATTCGCGGTGAACCATGTCCACCCGGAAACACTGTTTGACCTCATGGTTTCGCAAGACCATCGCCGCGTCCAGGTCCCCGGCTTTGGCCGATGAGCCGCGAATCACGTCCAGGGGGTCTTTGTCTGATTGGTTGCCCTTGCCGGAATGGTCATTCAAAATCGCGGTGCATTTGGCCTCGGTCGTAAGCCGGTCAAGCTCCAAAAAAAACAGGGTTTGATCCCGTGTTGAATTTTCTTCTCCCGCGATGTTCAATTTAAAAAGCGGGTCAACCACGATCACGCCTGCTTGGACGTGAGCGGAAACATTGATGATACGGTCAACAATTTTCGGCAGGGTCAAACCGGCCATGCGCCCCCGCAACGGCAAATGATGAAACCACGACTTGTCCACTGTAATTTCAAGGGCCTTCGCAATCGCTTGAACCCGGCGGTGGAAAGTCGACGGCTTCAACTCCAGGTTGCAGTATAAAATGCGTCGGCGGGTAGTTGGCCGGCCAAGAAATGGAATGCCGTGTGCGATGCAGAGCGCCATCGTAATAGTCAGCCAAGTTTTGAACGCTTTTGCCCCGCTGCAAATCACGAGTTTGGACTGTTCACAAACTATGCCTTCGACGATCTGGACCAGCGGCGGCAATTCTTTGGCGGCAATGTCCGCGCCATCCTCCACGAGAGACAGCCAGGGGTTTTCCTCCACGGGGGCGGCGGTGAACAACGGCGCGGCCTCGGCCAGGGCGTCCAAGTCCGCGGGTTCCCCGCCAGCAGCAAAAAAATCAGCGGCGTCTTTTACCGCTTTGCCGTCCAGGTCCGGGCATTCGATCACCTTGACAGAGCGGGCGGTGCCGATGAGTTTTCCCGCCACGGCGGCGGCGTGTTTCCGGCCAGGGTCATCCTTGTCGCGAATAATTATTACGTCGGCGTCTTTGAAAATTGGGGTGTAGTTTGGCCGCCACTTACCCGCACCGCCGATGTTGCAAGTGGCCACAAAGCCATTCTTTACAAGGGCGTCGCAATCCTTTTCGCCCTCTGCGATGTAAATGGGCTTCCCGCCTTTGACTGCCTTGATTAGCTCCGGCAGGCGAAACGGGACACGATCAATTCCCTTCATATCCCAAATCCATCCGCCTTTGCCGTCCGGCCGTCGCTGGCGAAAGTCTTTCGGGTCAAGGCGGACAACTTCAAAAAGCAATTTCCCATCGGCATCGTGGTAGGGATACGTCGCCACGATCTGCTTTCCTGCACCGTTGCGATTCGGTTTTTCGGCGAACAAGTCTGCCAGCTTGATTCCAAGGGCGGTGCAAACGGTTTCGGTTTGACAGCCCGCTTGGCAGTGAAACAAAGTCCGGCCACCGTCGCCCGCCTTGATGCAAAGGCTTGGCGTCTTGTCAGGGTGTCCGGGGCATCGGGCCATCCAGCCATCGGCGGTTTTTTTGACGTGTTCCAGCCGCAAGAGTATTTCCGCCGTGGTCATGGCCGCGCCTTGATGTTGACGGGCGGCTTAGTGTGGGTGTATCCTCTCATAAATGAAGATGGGCGCCAGCGGCGGGACTTGAACCCGCAATCCCGGAAGGACACCGATTAACAATCGGCTGCGTTTACCGTTCCGCCACGCTAGCAACACGATTCAGCCCCGCGCGGCCAATAGTGGCAGCCGGGGCGATTTCTTTTCACGGCTGGCCCGTCTGTTGGCGCAGAAGTGTGGCCTCGACGGTCGGCCAGTGGTACCGCACCAACCGCCCCAAGATGACGGCCGGCAGCTTGCCCCGCTCGCGCAGGTTGGTGGTCGTCCGCCGCGAACAGCCAAGGCGACGGCACAATTCCAGGGTGTCAATAAAGTCGGTCGCCAACTTCGATTTGCCCGTGGCAGCGTCGGGCATTGGAACAATATTTTTCTCTTTCACAGGTGCAGAATGGCACCGAAGGGAAAGCAAGTCTGTGGGCTGAAGAAGGAAAAAAACTGGCTGGCCAAACGCGGTGACTATCGCTTGTGGTCTAATTCTATAAGCTCAGCAAATACTTCTGCCATCCAAGGCGACGGCTTGCGGAATTCGCGGTAATTTGATTTTGAAAGACGCTCCGTGACCCTCATTTTTGCGTGGCGGTAATCTTCATCAGACGAAAACAAGTCGGCTTGATTGGCGGAAACCGGCGGAACGCTTTTCGCATTATGGAAAGGCCGTGGATCACCGGGCGAGTACGGCGATTTTCCGTTCACTCTTTTCCATGCTGAATTCACTTCCGGCCAATTCTTGAATGCCTTTCGGTGTGCTTTTGCAAATTCGTTGGCATCATCAATCCTGTTCCCGTGCTCACGATACAGACGCCACGCCGCCAAGTCCCGGAGTCGGTCGAACGGTCCCCCGGTGGTGCCGCGGCTTTCTTTACGGTATCGCCGCAATCGGTGTCTGTTTTCAGGTAATGCGAGCCATTTCTTAAACTGCTTAGTCAAGTCACTTTTGCGTGCGGACAAGTCCACTTGAAACAGACAGAAGTAAACGGAATTAGAGCGTCGGCGCACTCTCAGTGCATGAATCGCGGCTCCGGGTCGCTTCGTTCTCTGGTCTTTGTGTTTCTGCCAAAGTTTTTTAATGGCACTCTGATTCAGCCATTCGAGAAATCGGTCCAACGCACGATTTTTGCTTTCGGAAAAATCCAACTCGAATACGCACCAATAAACTGAACCGGCCTTTTGCAACATCGCGGGCAGGCGTTTCAAAGGCGGTGACTTTTCGCCGGGCCGCACGTCTTGAATAGGTGGCGTGTTCGCATCAGCCAGTTGCTTGAAACCAGCGAGCATTGACACCGCCTGGGGCGTGAACAACAAGTCCGGCATGGGCAGCCGGGGAACCTGACGTGTTTCGTAGCGTCTGAGAATTTTCACCCGGTCCGGCTTGCTTAATTCGTTCCAATCCTTCGTGGGGAACCCCCGGCACATCAAAAAGCAGCATTCCCAAAAGCGATGCACCCGTCCGTTCATTGAACTTCGCTGGACAATGGAGAGCACAAGTTTTTTGCAGTCCAGCTTCGGATGTTTCTCCAAATTGTCGTCACGCTCTTTTGCATCTTCTCGTAGCTCTTGCGACTCGCGCGCATATTCGTAACTACAGGCAAGCTCCGCTTCTTTCTCGTCCACATCGCCATGCAGATAATCCATGAAGCATGGGGATAAGTGATACGTTTGATTAGACGGCATTGGCAGTAAGCGGGATGACGTTCCCAGTGCGGCCCGGTTGGATAGCAAACCACTTTTCGGCCTCGGCCCTGGTCGCCAGTCCTTTGTAATGCTGATGAATCATGGCGGGGGAATTGCCCGCTTGCGCGGCGGTCAAGTTTTCGTTCGCATACAAGGCGAAGTGAAAGGAGCAGAAGGCGTGACGCAAGCCGTTTCTCTTTCGGGACACTCCCGCCTGGTCGCACAGCGCGAGGAATTGCTGTTGCCAGATTACGTCAACACTGGCGGCGGTGATCGTACAAACCTTGCCGGTGCATTGCCGGAAGTCCTCAAGCCATGCGGCCAGGGCCGGGCAGATTTCGACAAGGCGGCGCTGCCGCGTCTTGGACTTGGCCGCCTTGATCTCGACATGGCCGGGCACGCGCCACACGTCGGACCAGTCCAGCCGAAGCAATTCGGCTGAGCGCAGTCCGGCAAGCCCGCCGATGGCAACCATTGCCCGCATCGGGCCTTCCGCTGTTTCCAGCAAAGCGCGGAATTCCTTTGCGGTGTAAAATTCGATTTCCCCGTTGTCCGCGTGTTCGCGGCGCATAGCGTCTGCTTCAAGGAGGCGATGCGTACCGGACAGGTAATCCTTGCGGATGCACCATTGTAGCCATTGCTTGATTGCGGCGCGATGGTGATTGCGGCTCTTGGCAGCGAACGCGGCTATGGTCTCGGTAGTGAGAACGGCGTCAATATGCTGCTTGGACAAATCGCAAACGGCATGGCCGGGCAGCGCCTTGGCGAATCGGCGCAGCATGATTGCCCGGTTGTAAGCGTACTTCGCGGACAGTTGCGCCCGCTGGCCATTCGCGGCCTTGGTGCGCGGCTCGTCGGCCTTGATAAACTCCTCGATGGCTTCCGCGATGTCCTTCCGCGTCACGGTCGCCACCGTGCCCAGGTAGTCGTCAACAGCTTCGCCCAGGGTGGTCCCGTTCAATCTGCCGGACGCCTCGACGTATTCGGATACGGCTCGCAACAGGGACACTTTGTGCCCGGTGCGCTGATGATAGCCTTGCAGCCGTTCGACCGCAGCAAGGGCGTCAATCGCTTGTGCTGGCGTCAATGCGGTGCTCTGCGAGCCTTTGGCAAGCTCTTTCACCAGATTGTCGGCGTACTGCTTGGCTGCTGAGTACGTGTCGAACTGTTTCACCCTACGCTGGCCCGTGACATACCACGCGACGCGGTAAAACGGGTAATGCGGTTTCTTGCCGTAGATTTTGCACTCGGCCTTGCGGTGCCGGATGACTTTTGGAAACTTCACGGCTGCCGGTTCAATTTCAGATTCAGCGGAATTTTGTGCGGAATCTGTGCGGTAAACACATTTTTCAACCTCTTCCGAGGGAGAAGTGGTGCGCTTAGCAGGACTTGAANNTCTGCCAATTCCACCATAAGCGCAACCATTGGCCTGAGGTTAACTTGCCCACACTCCCTCCAAAACGCAAGCACAGGATGTCAATTCATATTTATTGCGAAACCAAAGATGGCGTTCGGGCAAGTAAGGGACCGCCACCGCTCATGGTCCGACACGGAGCCGGTAGAACATTTGCTGGCCGGTCGGAGTGACCGCGTAGGGGGGCGTCGCATTGGTGACATCGCTGAACGGGCCGGGCAATTGGGCGGCGGATTGAAGCACACCGCCGCTGGGCCAGTTTAGGATGAGCTGGTTGGTTGAGGTTTGGATGTCCAAGGCCGCCATCGCGTTAGTGCCGCTGCTGTAGTGAGCCTGCACCCGCGCGGCGCTCAAGGCGTAGTTGTACACCGCCACGTCAGCCAGGCTTCCCACGATTTGCGCGTCGTAATTGGGAGGGTCCTGTTGCTTTGAGCCGATGCTCACCGGAACATTGTTGCTCAGAAGCAGCCCGTTGACCGTGAATGAACCGCTCGCGCTCAACACGCCGTCCACATACAACAACAGCGTTCCTGCGGTCGAACTGCACTCGCCCACCAAATGATGCCAATGGCCGTCCGGGCCTGAGCTGCTGAGGACGTCGTAGTAATTGGCCCCGCTATCGCGCACGAAAAACCGGTAATTGGCCCCGTAGTAGCAATCGAGGGCAAATTGCTCGCCGCCACTGCCGATTCCCTTGTCGATGATGGCCGCCCCCACGGCGGTTTGCGCCGCGCCCTTAAACCAGGCCTCCACGGAGAATTGCGCGCTGGAATTTCCTGAAAAGTTTATGCCATTGGTATTATTGACAGACACATAGCTGTTTTGATTGGTGAGCGAGCCGAAGCCGGCCCCAAGATCCGGTTCCAACAAGTAATTGAAGCCGGCCAATCCGAGCTGGACATGGTTGTAGGTGCCGTTATTCGCACCCGCGTAATCGTAGGCCGTGGCGCCGTTCGTCTCCGCCAAGCGCCACCACGCCAGCGGCCCGTCCGCCAGCACGGTCGCCTGATAGAGTCCTTCGGATGGGGGCAGAACGGTCAGCGCCGAACGGCTGCTGGTCGCCGTCCCTTGAGTATTGGTGATGACGCAATTGTAATCGCCCCCATTGGCCGGTTGCGCCTGATTTATGGTGTAACTCGCATTGGTCGCCGCGGGGATAGGCGTGTTCGTGTTGAAATACCATTGATAGGACAGAGGGGGAGCGCCGCTGACCGACACCGAGAAAGTAACCGAAGATCCGGGGTGAAGGGCGGCGGAAGCGGGTTGCGTGTTGGTGGAAATTATTGGCGCGCCGGAAATCACAACGAGACTTGCCTTTGAGCTGTTGGTGACCGTGGCGGAGGCCCCCGCAAGGGCAATGATAGAGGTGCCCAACGGCGTGTTGTTCGAAGTCGTGATCGTCAGCGTTGAAAAGCCGGAACCGCTCAGGGCGGCGGGGTTGAAACTCGCGCTGGCGCCCGCCGGCAGACCGCTCGCGCTCAAGGTGACGTTGTTGGTGTAACCGCTGAAAACCGTGACGCCGACGCGGTAGGTCGCGGCCAGGCCGGAGCCGACGGTTTGGGAAACCGGCGAGACGGAGAGCGTGTAATATTCATTCAACGGGACAATGGCCAGGGCATCCAGCAGCATATACGAACCGCTCGTCTTCGTCAGTTGCAGGACGTGTGTGCCGGGCGGTAGATTGGAAGCTGTGTAAATCCTTTGTTGAGCGAGCCGGGTGGAGTTGGAACAATTCACTGTGGTTTGAGCAACGCCGTCCAGCGTGACACCGACGTTGCCCTCATCGGAATTCATCTCCGTAATGACGCTGATGCCGACGCCGTTAAAAGTGTATTGCACCGATTGCCCGTTGATCTGAGTGTAATGGACATCGTTGTGATAATCACCCAGGCCGCGACTCGAAGAATAGGCCCAATCGCTCGGGACGTGAGTGAAAGTCAGATCGGTGTCATTGATGAGAATTTCCGGCGTGCCTTGAACCACGACGGCATCGACCACCATAGTTTGGGCCGCCAGATTGCTGAGGAGCAGGGTATGGGTTTGCGGCAGGAGATTGCTGACCGCGTAAACGGTTTGTTGCGGCAACAGTGCGGCGTTGCTGCAATTGACGGTCGTTTGATAAACGCCATCCAACGAAATGCCCACGTTGCCCTCGTTGGTGTTGAGTTCGGACACAACGCTGATGCCGGTTCCATAGAAAGAGTATTGGAGCCAGGCGCCGCTGTTCGTTGTCAAATGCACGTCATCGTCGTAATCGCCGTAACCGCGGCTGCTCTCGTAACTCCAGCCGCCGCCGTAGGCGGTGTTGGTGATGCTCGCGTCGTTCACCGTCGCTTTGGGAATGGTGATGGCCTGATACGCCGGTTCCAGTCCGGCATTTTGAATGATGGTTTGCGCGGGCAATGGCCAGTTTTCGCCGCTGACCTGGGTGGTGTTGGTGATGACGCAATCCGTGCCGTTATTCTGCACCGCGCTGGTGTTGCTGAAATTGTTCGTCGCCACGTCATTGTGGATCGAGCCGGTCCAGATATTGACCCAGTTGTAGAGGGTGTTATCCAGGACATTGCTCAAGGCCGTGTAGTAGCCGGTGCCCTCGTCCCAATAGATGCCCTGGTAGCACGAATCCTTCAGGTAATTGCCGTAGAACAAGGAATTGGTCTGCGCGCTCAACGTATAGAAGGAGCCGCCATCGTCCAGCGTCTGCATGACGGAGCCAATGTAATTGCTGGTGATTTGATTGCTCTGCGCATAACTGTAAGTGCCCCAGCCCCATCCGACCGACATTCCCGAATAGGGCACGTTGTCAATATTATTGTGAGAAATGGTCGTGTTCCGCGCATACCCAACCCAAAGGCCGGCCTGATCCTCGTAGTCAGCCCCGATTTGGCGAATGTAATTATCATTGAGCGTGTTGTGGTCCGTCATCTGGGCGGGGTTGCTCAACGCGAAGTCGGTGACCTCCCCCAGGTAAATCCCCCCGCCGGAAACGTCCTCGATCACGTTGCCACTGATGGTGTTGCTCTGCGCCCCCGTTCCAAAACTTATGGCCGCGCCGCCGAGATGGGTGAAGGTATTGTTTACAAGCTGGACATGGCTCACCGTTTGGAAGGAGACATTCCCGAGCGTTTTGAAAGCATTGGTCGGTCCCACCCAAAGGATGCCCGCCTGATTGTCCGCATACCCCTGGCTCGTGCCTGGCGCCAGCCAGGTGCCGTATTCAAACGTGAGGCCGGAAAACACCACATTATGCAGCGGCGTCGCCGAAATACCGCTGCCATTGGTGGAAAGGCTGCCGCTGGCGTCGATCAATTTTTCCACCGCCGCCAGCACGACGGAAGCAGTCGTCAGATTTTCGTTCGTTCTTGGACTGTAATAGAGATAACCGGTCTTTCGATTCAAATACCATTCGCCGGGACTGTCCAGGAGTTCGTAGGCATTCTCTACCCAGGTGACTGAAGTCATGGAAACAACCCCGCCCCCGTTCCATGGCGGGCCGGGAGTCGGCGAAACGCTGGCATAAGTCCAGCACGGCGTTTGCATGGTGATATTTTCCCCCGAAATGGAGCTGATGGGACAGCGGAAATGTTTCCAATCGTTGCGGCAGACGATTTCAATATTGGTCGGGTTGCCCCAACTGCTCATGGCCGTGCTGCTGGCGGTAAAGCCGGTGGAAGTCATGGTGAAGCCGCCAGGGCTTAACGGCCCTCTGGCCCGTGTGGCGCGCACTCCATTGACGTAGAGTTGCCGAGAATTGACGTTCGTGCCGACATAAGCGCGGTAGATATTGGTGGCCGCGTTGTAAAGGGACCAACCGCTCACGTCGAACTCGCCGCTGATAACAGGAGTTTGGCCGGGGTAAGCCTCGTAGATGATATTGTATCCGCCGGTGCCGGAATCATGATTGGTCGCGTTTTCCCGCAATTGGAAACTGGAATTCAGCACGTAGATCCCGCCGTACAGATAAACGATAATATCCCCGGTCATGTACGCGTTCATGGTCCGAATCTGGCCCGGCGCCGCGGTCAAACTGCCCGGCTGCGCTGGGAGGAAATTGGCGCCCGAACCGGCGGGCGCAACATATAAAATGGCTTGCGTGCCCGCCCATGCGCCGCCACTCCCCAGGACGAAGAGCGCGCAAAGCCCGGCCGGCAACAAAAGGCGCGCTGGCGGGAACGTCATGGCGGAATGTTTGGTTCGCATAAACGCAAGAAGCAATTCATCTCCTTCCACTCGGCGGGAATGATAAGGGCGCGGGGGCTTGAAGACAAGGAAAAAAGGCCGCATTCGGACGGTGCCCGAATCCTTAGCGACTTGTAAATGTCGCCGGGGAGCGCAGTTATTTCAGCAGCTGCCTGTCAAAACGAATGTGAATTTTTTGAAGATTTTTCTGGCGCGCCGCGACGGCCTATGATAAGTTTTCGTCCGTTAATTGGATAGTTTGAAAGTCTGCGGGTTCCCCAGGGGAAAAATGGACCTCGAGGGCAAAAGCAGAGCGTTGGAAAAATAACACGGCGTCACTTATAGTCTGGTCACCATTAGTCTGTTGTGATGCCTGCTATCATAAGGGAGTTTATGAGTACGCTTGTGCAGGGTTTTGACGTGAAGAAGCCGTTCGGCACCGCCGTGAGGAAATGGCGAGGCCGTTTGGGCGTTTCACAGGAAGAATTGGCCGGTCGCGCGGGCCTTCATCGCACCTATATTTGTGACATTGAACGGGGAGCGCGCAACGTTTCCCTGGAAAGCATCGAAAAGCTCGCCCGCGCGCTGGAAATCTCCACGGCCACTCTCTTCTCCTACGAGCCAACCAACAGCGAGACCGAAACAAAAAGATTCGCGGGCGAAGGTTTGGTGGAGATCCTTTTCGTGGAAGACGATGCGCACGACGCCGCGATAACCATGGAGGCGCTCAAAGGCATTACCAACTGGGTGCAGGTGGTGCGCGACGGGCAGGCCGCATTGGATTTTCTTTTCTTCCAGGGCGCGTTCGCCAGCCGCCAGCCCAGCCAGCGGCCGCAACTCATTTTGCTGGATTTGAACTTGCCGAAAATTGACGGGCTGGAAGTGTTGCGCCGCGTCAAATCCGAGCCGCACACCTCGTCGATCCCTGTGGTCGTGCTGACGGATTCGGACCGCGACCGCGATATCCAGACCAGCAAAAGGCTGGGCGCGGCGGCCTACATCGCCAAGCCGGTGGGTATCAGCAAACTGACCCACCTGACTCCGATCTTGCACTTCCAGTGGGCCTTGCTTAAACCACCGCCGGCGCTGCGCGCTTAAGGCGGCGCGTCAGAGCCATTGCTTGCGGATGAGCCACATCTTGACCAACTGCGTCAGCACCAGGTAACAAAGGAGAGTCAAGAATAAAATTGGCCAGAACAGCCCCGGCAACGGCACGAATCCCAGCATCCGCGCCAACGGCGAATAGGGCAGCCAGGCGGCGATGGCCATGATGAACACCGTCGTGATCGTCAGCGGCAGGCTGGCGTGCGCCTGCAAAAAGGGAATTTTCCGCGTGCGAATGACGTGGATGATCAGGGTTTGCGTCATGAGCGACTCCACGAACCATCCGGTATGGAACAACGCCGCGGGGTAGCTATGGTCCGGGTCGGTGACGTGGGCGAATTGATCTGCCAACCCCGGCGGCACGGGCAGATCGGCCAGGTTGCACTTGAAGAGAAACCACATCACGCCGTAGGTGGTGTAATCGAAGATGGAACTGATCGGTCCGATAAAAAGGATGAACCGCGTGATCTCGCCCATGTCCCAGGGATGTGGTTTGGCGATCAAATCCTCCCCCACATTGTCGGTCGGAATGGGCACCTGCGAAAAATCGTAAAGAAGATTATTGGCCAGGATCTGGATGGGCAGCATCGGCACGAACGGCAGCAGATAGCTGAACCCCAGCACGCTGAACATGTTGCCAAAATTCGAACTGGCGCCCATGCGAATATACTTGAGAATGTTGACGAACACCTTGCGCCCTTCCAACACCCCCTCCTCCAACACCATCAGGCTTTTCTCCAGCAGAATCATGTCCGCCGATTCCTTGGCGATATCCACCGCGTTATCGACCGAGATGCCCACGTCGGCCGCGCGCAAGGCGGGCGCGTCATTGATGCCGTCACCCATGAAGCCGACGACGTGGCCGTTGCGGCGCAATGTTTCGATGACGCGTTGCTTGTGGGCCGGGGAAAGCCGCGCGAAGACATGCGCGGTCTCCACCGCCTTCGACAATTGCTGGTCGGTCATCCCTTCGACGGCGCTGCCAAGAACAATGCACCCGGTTTCAAGACCGACCTCGTTGCACACCTTGCGCGTGACCAAATCATTATCGCCGGTGAGGACCTTGACCACGACCCCGTGCTGCTGCAAGGCGGCAATGGCCTTGCGCGTGGTTTCTTTGGGCGGGTCCAGGAAAGCGATGTAGCCCTTGAGGATCAGATCGCATTCGTCGGCTTTGGAATAGGCGCCTCGTTTGTCTAATTTCTTGGCCGCCACCGCCAGCACACGGAAGCCGTCGGAACTCAAATCGTTGTACTCCTGGATGAGGTCCCCGATCAAGATCGGCTCCATCGGAAAACACTCGCCGTCGCTTTCAAACTGGCTGCATCGGCTGAAAACGGCCTCCGGCGCGCCCTTGGTCAGCATCTGGTAATCACCCTCGGGCGTTTCCACGATGACCGACATCATCCGGCGTGAAAAGTCGAACGGAATTTCGTCGGCCTTGCGGTACTTCTCCACGCACAGCGTCGCCCGCGCGTCGGGATGCTCCAATACCGCTCTGTCAAGCACATTCTTCAGGCCCGTTTGAAAGTAGCTGATCAAATAAGCGTCCTGCAGCACCGGATCGCTCTTGTTCTTGAACACGTCGCAATGGATTTCCAGGATCACGTGGTCCATGGTCAGCGTGCCCGTCTTGTCCGTGCAGAGCACGTCCATCGCCCCGAAGTTTTGGATGGCATTAAGCCGCTTGACAATGACTTTCTTGCGCGACATCGACATGGCGCCTTTGGAAAGGCAGACCGAGACGATCATCGGCAGCATTTCCGGCGTCAAGCCGACCGCGACCGCCAGCGCAAAAAAGAAGGCTTCCTTCCAATGGTGATTCTTCAAGCCGTTGATGAGGAAGACCAGCGGCACCATGACCGCCATGAAGCGCAGCATCAGCCAGGTGAACTTCCTGATCCCTTTATCAAAGCTGGTCTCCACCAACTGCGAGGACATGCTCTTGGCTATCGTCCCCAAATAAGTCTGCGCGCCTGTTTCCACCACCAGCGCCTGCGCTGCGCCGCTTTCCACGCTGGTGCCAAGAAAGCAAAGATTGGTGTGCTCTAGTGGCGCAATGTTCTCGCGCGTGTCCCGCGCATCGAATTTTTCCACCGGCAAAGATTCCCCAGTCAAGGTCGCCTGGATGATGAAAAGGTCCTTGGCAGTTAACACCCGCACGTCCCCGGGCACCATGTCGCCGGCGGAGAGTTTGACAATATCGCCTGCCACCAACTGGTGCAACGGCACCTCGCGCGCTTTGGCTTCGCGGACGACGGTGGCCGTGACGCTGATCATGGCTTTGAGTTTGGCCGCCGCCGCGTCCGCGCGCGATTCCTGGATGAAGCGCAAAGCCACGCCTAGAACCACCATCACCACCATGATCCAGCCGCCGGCGAGGTTGGCATTGGTGCTCTGCGGATCACCGGGAACGTCGGCGGTCCAAAACGTGATGATGGCCAGGACCGAGAGCAGGATGACCAGTGGATTTCGCACCGCGTGCAAAAGCCGGCCCGCCCAGTCATTGCGCTTTTCGCGCGAAACTTCGTTGGGGCCGAACTGCTCCAGGCGTTCCGCCGCCGCCGCCTCGGTCAAACCTTCCATCGACGTTCCCAGCAACTTGAGCGCTTCCGGTCCCTCCATCCTCGCCACGTCGCCCAAGCGGGAAGGCATGCGGACGATGGGCGCCTTGCGCTTTGACGGCGGCGCATTCGCCGCAGGTTTTTCCGCAGTTGTCATGGTTCCATCAAGGTATGCGGCGCGAGAACGCCCTCAGTGACCGCGCCAAACTGAACAAAGCCTAAAACGTCCCCCGCAAAGCGCAACCCCTTTTTCCAAACGGATGAAGGATGCCGTCGCTTTAGGCCCTTTCCGCGTGCATCGCAATCTTCGTTTCATATTGATGTGCAGGTACTGACGAATATTTCGTCGCTATGCTTTAGCCGGATTTGACTGGGTTNNTTGAATTTTGAACCGTGAACCTTGAAATTTGCACTTTTCCCCCCCCCGCAGGTTTGATTTGGTTTGATTTGGTTTGATTTGCCTCAATTGGGTTTGACTGTTTGACTGGGCTTCACCATTCAAAATTCACCATTTATCCTTGATTTAATTTGACCAGGTTTGATTTGGTTTGGCTGGGCTGGCTTTTGCCGGCCTTTTCCGCCACCGCCAACTCAAAAATGAACTAAACATAAGCACTTTGCTTAGGATTGGAATTGTCAGTGCCAAACCTGGCTCAAACCACCGCTTCTGGTATGACTGGGTTTGACTGCGCGGCTGTGACTTGGCTTGGCTGCTTCATCCTTCATCCTTCATCCTTTGCTTGCCCCTCACCGCCACAGGTTTGATTTGGTTTGATTCACCTTGATTCCGTCCCTTTCGTCCTTTGCGTCCCATTTTTGCCGTTCAAGCAAGCTACACCCCCGCCCCAGCAGGTTTGATTTGGTTTGATTTGGTTTGATTGACCACCGCGTTTGGGCCTGTATTGCGTGAAATCCACGCAATTCGCAACACCTCCGCGACTCTGGTTGTAGCCGGTTGCCCTCAACCGACGCTCAGGCCAACGGGGAAAACGCCCCTTAAGGCGACGCCGCCCACTATGCGGCACATTCCCATCAATATCCCATACGCGTTGATGAACATACTTCGGCAACCCCCTTCACTCCCATCCGCTCACCATCCGCCCAACCCCCGGAAGCCGCTTCTGCGGGCAGCCCTGGCGAGGCCGGATTCCTGACTGCAAATTTTCAAAGAACAGGCGTTTGAACGCCGTACACCTGTCACAATACAACGTTATGGCGGCAACGCCAAATCTAGGTTTGGACCGGAATCCTCGTCTAAAGCGCCGATTCTCAGTTCCGGGGAGGACGCGCCAAATTCGTCGTCTCAGCAGCCACGAATTTGTCAACCGAACCGCTGGATTGTTCGTGTTTGGCCAGGCCCGCCGACGTTGTCCAAGCTCGCTTTTGCTCCTGTTGCAGGAATATGATGCCATCTGGAATGTCACACCAGCCGGACAACATTTTTGCCGGGACACAGGTCGTGTCGCTGGTCGAAGTCCGCGGGACAAGCATTTATCTTGTTCATCCGCGCGGCGCAGTGGGCGTCGTCACGCGTACGCCGGCGAGCGTGGAAGAAAAGAGGTTTCTTGTTCGTTTTCCCGACGGTTTCGAAGCGTCCCTCGCCCGTGATCAGTTTGATGTGCTGAAGCATTTCAAAGATCGGTTGCCAGGGGAGGGCGCGTCACCGGGCTTCGACTTGGAACAGTTCATCATCTACCGTTGCGTCGTCGGTTCACACGCGTATGGATTGGACGATGACGAATCCGACACCGACCGGCGCGGCATTTACCTTGCGCCCGCCGAAATGCAGTGGTGCCTCTTCGGAGCGCCGGAACAGTTTGAGGACAACGCCACGCAAAGTTGCTTCTGGGAGTTCCAAAAATTCCTAACGATGGCGCTCAAGGCCAACCCGAACATCCTGGAATGCCTCTTCTCGCCGATAGTCGAGAAAGTCACGCCGTTGGGAGAAGAACTGCTGGCGCTGCGCCAAGCATTCTTGTCACAGATGATTTTCCAGACCTTCAACGGGTACGCCATGTCGCAGTTCAAAAAGATTGAGCAAGATATGCGCAACCAAGGCGAAGTGCGCTGGAAACACGCCACGCACTTGCTGCGCCTGCTGCTCACCGGCGCTGCCACGTTGCGAACCGGCAGCGTCCCCGTGCGAGTCGAGGCGCATCGCGAAAGATTGCTTTCGGTGAAACGCGGTGCAGTGTCGTGGTCCGAAGTGGACGCCTGGCGCCAGGACCTCCACCGCGACTTCGAGCGAGCTCTGGCCGAGACCAAATTGCCGGAACGGCCCGACTACGAAGCAGCGAACCGTTTCCTCCTCAAAGCCCGGCGATGGGCTGTCAACCCGGAATAAAGAGAACAAATGCACCTTCATGCTGCCGCGGCGCGTGGCGATTTAAATGGGATCAGTTACGCTTTGGATCATGGCACGCCGGTTGATGCGCGCAATGTCGCGGGCCAGACTGCGCTTATTTTTGCGCTCGCGACAGCGCGCGCATTTAGCCGCAGACAAGGTCCAAAGGTGAATCCAGAAACCGTTTCCTTGCTGCTCGACGCCGGGGCGAGCCTTGACGAAGCTGATGCTCTCGACTTGACACCGGTTCACCATGCTGTCCAGATTGCAGACCCAGCCTTCGTGGATTTGCTGATGGCAAGAAAGGATAACTTCCTCGGAGAAACAAAATCGGGCTACAGCGTGATGCTTCATGCATGCATTCAACCTGCCTCAAACTCGAAAATTCAAATTATGGAGAGGCTGGCGGCAATGGGATTGGATTTAAACAAGGCCTCCCAATATGGCGAGTTTCCGCTGGGCGTCTGTCTCTACATATTGGTGACGTTGCCGGCTTTAACCGCCTACATCAACTTGGGGCGGACTTGTCCCCTCTTCAATGGACCGATCTTCACCGTGCTGTGGCGTTCGGCCAACAAGCCGATGTTAAGGTGCTGGCTTCCTCACCAGTTGCGATCAATGCGAAAAGGTCCGGCCATGAACTTTCACCTTGGCTGCTGTCCATCGGCCTGGGAGACCTTGGCAAGATCGCTTTATTGGCGGAGTTAGGCGCGGATTTGACCCAAACTGGTCGTTGTGGCTTTAGCCCGTTGCACCTAGCGGCCAAATTCGGCAGGGTTGATGTCATGAGCTGGTTATTGGACTCCGGCGCGAATGTTCAGGCAGAGACGGATTTTGGAGAGACTCCTCTGCATTGTGCTGTACAATGGGATCACTGTGGAGCAGCGGCAGCATTGATTCACGCGTCTGCAAATTCATCGCAACAGAATCATGTGCAAATGCAACCTATCCATGAAGCACTCTCTTTGCCCGCCCTCCAACTTTTGGTCGAGGAGGGTGGTGCTGACGTCAACGCCATCAGCGGATGTGGTGAATGGCCGTTGAAATCTGCCGCGGAGGCCAACGATACTACGCAAATCACCTGGCTCTTGCGCCGAGGGGCGGAGGTGGACCGAACAGCGACCGGTGAAACTGCACTCCATGCCGCTGTTAGGAGGGATTCTCGCGAATCCGTAAAACTCCTTCTCGATGCGGGAGCCAATCCGAATGCACAGGATGTGGATGGCTGGACACCCCTGCTGGAGGCCATTTCCAGAGAGACCATTGGGATGCTTCTTGAGTCAGGGGCACAAACCGCGATTACAGATCAGGAAGGATGGGGAGCAGAATACTGGATAAGAGATCCAATCCTGCTAGCCGCGTTGAAGGGAAAATGTGCTCATCACCCATGCTTCATGACCATTGATTCACGACTCCACCGCATCGTTGCAGCGCAACCCTTTCCGCTGTTGTTCGCCACCATCAGTGGCGCGCACCTGTACGGATTTCCGTCGCCGGACTCGGATTTTGACCTGCGCGGGCTGCATGTGCTTCCGCTGGAGAAGGTCATTGGCCTGGAAGTTCGTGACGAAACGGTGGAGGACTCGCGTGTCATCGAAGGGCTGGAAATGGATATTGTGAGTCATGACGTTCGGAAGTTCTTCAGCCTGCTGCTCAAGAAAAATGGTTACGTGCTGGAACAACTTTACTCGCCTCTCATCGTCCACACGACTCCGGAGCACGCGGAATTGAAGACCGTCGCGCGCGGCTGCATCACCCGGCACCACTCCCATCATTACTTCGGATTCGCGGCGACGCAGTGGAAGTTGTTCCTCAAAGGATCGGTGCGCAGGGCGAAGCCGTTGCTCTACGTCTATCGCGTGCTGCTCACGGGGATTCACTTGATGCGCACAGGGGAAGTCGAAGCCAACCTCCTCAGCTTGAACGAGGAATTCCGATTGCCATACATCACCGACTTGGTGTCGCGAAAATTGGCCGGTGCGGAAAAGTCCGTCCTCAACGACGCTGACATCGCATTTCACGAATCGGAGTACCAACGCCTCCGTGAAGAATTACAGGCCGCCCATGACGCCTGCAAGCTGTCTGAGCTTCCAAGCGAGACAACCCGCGCCGCGCTGAACGATCTGCTTGTTGGTGCGCGGTTGCACAGACCTCGTGAACTCGCACAGGTCGCCGGATAAATGAAGTGTCGTGACAAATGCTATGCACTCACGTCAAGTAATATCGCTTGACAGCGGATTCACGGCATGATTGGCTGGTTGCCCATGGACATAAAGTTACAATTTGGTAACACTATGAGCGACACTACGCAACAATCCCCAAAGACCGAGGCGGTTCAAGAGCTCGACGGCGAGCGAACAAAGCAAGTGACCGTCGCCGGCTGGACGGCGGGCCTGACGGCCTTTTTTGCCTGCTTAGCGCTGGGCCAGGCGCCGACTTGGCCGATGGCTTTTGGGGTGGCGGCCGTGGCGGCGATGGTGGCGGTCGTTTGCTATTTTATTTTGAAAAGAGGATAGGGCGGAGAAGCCGCAACAGGAGAGAAACCACGGATTTCAGGATTTCACGGATGGGAACCCGCCGTGTCTTATCCGTGTCATCCGTGAAATCCGTGGTGAAAAAATCTTCACATCAATGAATGAATCGGGCGCATAGCCGGGCAGCGAAGACTATATTTCCTATGGGCTGGAGTTAACGTTCCAACCGCCGCCCAGAGCCTTGTAAAGCTGGACGGAGGCCAGCAGTTGGTTCAGGAGCGTCTGCGTCAGCGCGTTTTGCGCCGGGAAAAGCAATTGCTGTTCTTGCAGCAATTCGTAATAGTTGGCCTGGCCCCCAACGTAACGTTGGTTGGCCACTTGCACCGCCTCCTTGTAAGCGGCCACTGCGCGCTCTTGTTCCAGACGCTCCAGTGTCAATTCCTGGCGCGACGCCAGCGCGTCGGATACTTCCTGGAATGCATTCAGCACCGTCGATTGATATTGAAACCGCGACTCATCCCAAACCGCCCGCGCCTGGCGTAATTGGGCCTTGAGCAAGCCGCCCTCGAAGATCGGGCCGGTCAAATTCGCGGCCACATACCACGCGCCTTCGGCGCCGCGGGTGAACGGAACCAGTTCCTGGCTCGTCACGCCCAAGAGGCCTGTCAACGAGATTTGCGGATAAAAATTCGCCTGGCTGACGCCGATTCTTGCGTTGGCGGCGCGCATCAATTGCACGGCCTGGCGAACATCCGGCCGCCGCTCCAACAGCGCCGAGGGCAATCCCGCCGGAACCTCGGGCGGCGCTTCGGTCTGGAGCGCTCCCGGAAGGCGCGCGACGGCGCCCGGATTCTGCCCGAGCAACACGCGGATTTGATCCTCTTGGAAGGCTATCTGGCGCCGCAATTCCGGGATGCTCGCCGCGGCGGTGGCCAGCGCGGCGGCGGCGGCGGATGTTTCCAGCTTGGACGACACGCCCCCGTGCAAGCGTTCCGAAAAAATCTTCAGGCTTTCCCCGAAGGAATTGGTGGTCTCCCGCGCGATGGCCATTTCCGCGTCCAGTGCCAGCAATTGGAAGTACGATTGCGCGACGCTGGCAATCAAGCTGATCATCACGTTGGTCCTCGCTTCCTGGGTCGCGAAAAGGTTGGCGCGGGCCGACTCGTTGAGGCGGCGGATGCGGCCCCAAAGATCAATTTCCCAGGAAACGCTCCCGGCCACGTCACTGCCTTTTCCGGCCGGGCCGCCGGAGTCGTACGGGGAGCCGTTGAGTTCATTGCGCCCCGCCCCGGACGCCGCTTGATAATTCACTTGGGGATAAAACTGCGAGCGGCTTTGGGCCAGCAACGCGCGGGACTCCTCGACCCTCGCGGCGGCCACGCGCAAATCGTAGTTGTTGCTTAAAGCGGTACGGATGAGCGCCTGCAATGTTTCGTCCTGGAACAATTGCCACCACGGCATGTCCCCGAGCGAATTGGTCAGACCCGTGGTGTCGCCCCGGAAATTTTGCGGCGGGTTGGCTGGCGGCTGTTTGTAGTCCGGCCCGACAGCGCAACCGGCCAGCCACAAGGCCAGAATCACGCCAAGCCACCAATGGAACTGGCGCGGTTCACCTTCTTGAGGGCTCTTAATCTCCATCCTAATCCTAATCTTAATCTTACTCGTAATCTTAATCTCCCTCACTGGATTAGGATTAAGATTAGGAACAAGAAATGGCGCGCTCACGTTTTCCCGCCCTCCGGTTGCGGCGCGGGGTGCTTCTTTTTCCATCGCATCCCCATGGTCTCCACGATATAGAACGTGACCGGCACAATCAGGGTGTCCACGCACGTCGCTCCGAGCATGCCGCCAATGACCACCGTGCCGAGTGTCTGGCGCGCGACGGCGCCCGACCCCGAGGCGATCCACAACGGCACGCAACCCAGGATGAACGCGAAGGAGGTCATCAGAATCGGACGCAACCGGATGGAGGCGCCGGTTTGCGCCGCGTCAATAATGGATTTGCCCTTCTCGTATTCCGTCTTGGCGAAGGCCACGATCAGGATCGCGTTTTTCGCCGCCAGCCCAATGAGCATGATTAATCCAATCTGCGCAAATACATTGTTCTGCATGCTCCGCGCATTCAGCGCCAGAAACGCTCCCAATATCGCTGTCGGCGTTCCCAGCAGCACACTCAATGGCAGCGACCAGCTCTCATATTGCGCCGCGAGAATCAAAAAGACGCAGAACAACGACAGGCCGAAAATCACCACGGGTTTGACGCCCTCCGCCGCTTTCTTTTCCTGGAAGGAAATGCCGAAATAATCAAAACCCATCTGCTTTGGCATCGTCGCCGCGAAAACTTCTTCCATCGCGCGAGTGGCCTGGTCTGAACTGTAGCCCGCGGCCGCCGCTCCGTTGATTTGCGCGCAAGGGTATTCGTTGTAATGCAGCACGAATTCGGGCCCGGTGCGCCGTTCGGCTTTCGCAAAGGCCGTTAGGGGCAGGCTTTGGCCCCGATTGTTGCGCACATAAAACAGCCCCAGATTGTCCACGCTGGACCGGTATTTGGCCTCGGCCTCGACGTACACCTGCCATTGCCGCCCGAAGCGATTGAAGTAATTGACAAAATTTCCGCCCATGAATGTTTGCAGTGTCAGATAAACGTCGCTCAACGAAACCCCCTGCTTCAACACCTTGTCGCGATCTACTTTTACGTAAATCTGCGGCACGTCCGGCAGATGCGTCGAGAAGAGGCCCGACAATTCAGGCCGCTTTTTGGCGGCGGCCAGGAACTTGTCCAAATTTTGCGTCAGGTAAGAGATGTCCTGCGAGCCGGACCGGTCTTCGAGCATAAACGTAAAACCGCCCGCCGTCCCGATGCCGGGAATGGACGGCGGCGAAAAGGCAAAGGCCTGCGCCTCCGGCAGTTTGCCCAGTTCATCGTTCAACCGTTTCTTAATGGCCTCGAAGCGCTCGGCGGTCTTGGTCCGCTCGCCCCACGGCTTGAGTGTCACGAAGAAAAACACGTTATAGGTCGCCTGCACCTGGCTGAGCAAACTGAAGCCCTCCACGGTCGTGTAATACTCCACCCCCGGAATGTTATGCACGATGTTCTCAATCTCCTTGGCCACGGCATCGGTGCGCTCCAAGGATGCGGCGAAGGGCAACTGGGCCTGCGCGTACGCGTAACCCTGGTCTTCTTCCGGCACGAACGCCGTAGGCAGGCGTTTGGCGAGCAAGACCGCCGCCACCCCGACGAGCAGTAGCGCCACCAGCACCCATATCGCTTTGCGGATGAACCACAAGCTCACGCCGAGGTAAAGATGGCGCGTCTTTTCGAAATAGCGGTTAAACCAATCGTAGAAATGCCCCAGCGGCCCGCGCGCCTTGCCTTCCTTTTTCGGCCGCAGCAGCATCGCCGCCATGGCCGGGCTTAAGGAAAGCGCGTTGAAGGCCGAGAGAACCACGGAAATCGCAATGGTCATGGCGAATTGCTGGTAGAGCCTGCCGGTGATGCCGGCGATGAACACGGTCGGCACGAACACCGCCGCTAAAATCAGCGCCAGCGCCACCACCGGGGCCGCTACTTCCTCCATGGCCTTAATGGCCGCTTCCTTCGGGTTAAGCCCTTCCTCAATGTGCCGCTCCGTCGCTTCCACCACCACAATGGCGTCATCCACCACTAGCCCGATGGCCAGCACCAGTCCCAGCAGCGACAGCGTATTCAACGAAAAACCGAACAGCGGAAAAAATGCGAATGTGCCGATGAGCGAGACCGGCACGGCCAGCAGCGGAATGAGCGAGGCCCTCCAACCTTGCAGGAAAATGAACACGACGATGATGACCAGGGCCAGCGCGATGCCCAGGGTCCACTTGATTTCCCGCATGCCCTCCGAGACGGCGCGCGTGGTGTCCAGCGAGACGCCATACTCCAGGTCCGCCGGGAACCGCGCCTTGAGCGTGTCCATGAGCCTTCTCACGTTATTGGCCGCGTCGATCGCGTTGGAGCCGGGCAATTGGTAGATGGCCATCACCGCCGCAGGTTTCCCGTTCAATTTGCCCACCAGGCTGTAGGTTTGCGCCCCAAGTTCGATCCGCGCCACGTCCTTCAGCCGCACCACCGAGCCGTCGGTATTCTCCCGCACGACGATGTCCCCAAATTCCTGCTCCGTCACCAGCCGGCTTTGCGCCGTGATGGTGTAGGTGAATTCCTGTCCTTTGGGCGTCGGCGGGCCGCCCACCTGCCCGGCGGGGTTCACGGTGTTCTGCGCGTTGATGGCGCTGACGAGGTCGCTGACCGTGATATTCAGTTTCGCAAGCTGGTCTGGCTGGACCCAAAACCGCATCGCATACTGCCCCGCTCCAAAGACTGTCACGGTGGAAATTCCCTTCAATTGCGTGACCTGGTCCACCAGGTTGATGTAGGCGTAATTGGCCAGAAAGGTCGAATCGTGCGTGCTTTTGGGCGAGGTCAGCGCCACCAGCATCAGCGGAGTCGTGGGCGATTTTATGAGGGTAATCCCGAAATTGTTCACGGCGGCCGGCAACTGCGGCTGCGCCTGGTTTTCCCGAAGCTGCGAGAGCACTTCGTCCACGTTCGGGTCCGTCTTGACATCGAAATTCACGCCCATCCGCATCACGCCGTTGTTCGCGCTGACGGAATACATGTAGTTCATGTCGTCCACCCCGCTCATCTGCTCTTCGATGGGCGTGGCGACGGATTGCGCCAGCGTCTGCGCGTCGGCCCCAACGTAGGTCGTCTGGATGCGGATTTCCGGCGGAACAATGTTCGGATACTGCGCCACCGGCAGACTCAACATCGTCACCAGTCCCACCACCACTTGCAAAATGGCGATGACCATGGCGACGATCGGCCGATTGATGAAGAAGCGGTACATTACAATGTGGACGGCGTCATGGCTTCGTCACAGGCGCCGCATTATTTGTGGCGCCTGCTTTGTAAGGCTGCGGATCGACTAATGTTCCCTCCTTGGCCGACTGCAGGCCCTCGGTGACGACCCGGTCATTCGGCTCCAACCCGCCATTAATCAGCCAATCATTGCCCACCTGTTGCCCCACTTGGACCGTTTTAAGATGGGCCTTGTTCTCTGAGTCAACAATGGTCACCTGGTAGGAACCCTGCAATTCGCTCACGGCTCGTTGCGGCACAAGTATGGCTCCGTGACGTATTTCCGTCTTGGCCCGCACCAGCGCGTATTGGCCGGGCCGCAGGAAGTAATCGGGGTTCGGGTACAAGCCCGCTATTTGGAGCGTGCCGGTATTGACATCGACCTGCCGGCTGGTGAAGAGCCATTTGCCCGGAATCGGATACGGCGAGCCGTCCGAAAGAATCAGTTGCAATTGCATCTCCTCCTGGTGCGCGGTCCTTTCCGCCGCGTTGGTGTATTGGTGATAGAAGGCAAGATAAGATTGCTCATTGATGCTGAAATAAACCCGCATTGGGTCAACGGTTGACACCGTCGTCAGCACCGCGCCGCCCGGACCGAGCAGGTCGCCAATTTGCGCCTGGGCGGTTCCGGCGATGCCATCCACCGGAGAAGTGATCCTGGTAAATCCGAGATTCAAGCGGGCCGTCTCAATGGCCGCCTGATCCGCTGCCATCGAGGCCTTGGCCGCGAGGTTCGCCTGCACGGCGTCGTCCAATGTTTCCTGGCTGATGGCCTCCACTTTGACCAGAGGCGTGTAGCGTTTGACATCCAGTTGCGTCTTGCCGAACATGGCCTGGTCCTGCTCCAGTTTGGCCAAAGCCTGGTCCAGCGTGGCCTGGAACGGCCGTGCATCGATCTCAAAGAGCAAATCCCCTTGCTTGACTCGGCTGCCCTCGACATAATCCTGCTTCATCAGGTAGCCGGTGACTTGGGCGCGAATCTGGGCGTTGGGATAGCCGTCGAGCGTTCCGATCCATTGCTGATAAATCGGCACATCCTGGGGCAAAACGGTCAAGACAAACACTTTCGGCGGCACGGGCGCAGGTGGCGCCTTGCGCTTGCAACTCACGGCCAAGAGGATTAAAACGCTCAAGCCGCATAAAATCTTTTTCATGCGCATCTTCTTCTGTTCTTAAATCAAGTTGCTGGGACAATTGCCGCTTTCGCCCCGATGATATCCAGGATGGTGGATTCCATGTTGTCCAAAACTTTCAGGTCGTTTTGCACCCTGGCTTCGAGCAACATGCCGAGCAGCAGCGATTGCAGCGTGAGAGACGTCGCCACGGGATCTTTCACTGTGACGGAGCCTTCGCTGATGGCGTCGGCAATGGCGCTTTCAACATACTTCCTGCTGGAATTCATCAAGTGCTCGCTTTTGGCGCGGATTTTCTCATCCAGGGTGGCAAGTTCACTGCCCACACTGGCAAAAGGACAACCGCAGACATGCCCATACTTCTCGGCCTTTTCCTTCTGGCCTTGGTAGATGAATTGGCACCATTGGTGGATGCGTTCCAAAGGGGGAATTTGCGATGAGAAGATGCGATCCATCGCCGGGCGCTTCTCCTTCCAGTGCTCCTCGTACGCCTCCACCACCAAGTCCGCCTTGGATGGGAAAAAGTAATAAAAGCTGCCTTTGTGGATGCCGGCGCGCGTGCAGATGTCGTCCACGCTGACGGAACCGTAGCTGCTGTCCCAAATGAGATCAAATCCCACTTGCAGCAGTTTCTCTTTGGTTTCACATGTCTTTTTCATGCTCTGCCTTCTTGGTCTGAATATCCAAAGCGCAGAGACTTGCAAAGGTTGATTGACCAGTCAACTTTTATCCGCAAAAACATTGAACTTTTTTTGCGAGATCGGTTTTGATACGCAAGTCATTGGCAGAAAACGATTTGGCATCAAGTTCGATTGCCTTGGTTGGCGATCCCCACCGCTTGCTCCAATCGCTGGAAACCGTTTTGGCGCAATCGCTCCTGCAAACCGGTCACGATCTCCTTGACCACACCGGGGCCGCGGTAAATCAAACTGGTGTAAATCTGCACCAGCGATGCGCCGGCGGTGATTTTTTCCCAGGCATCGGCGGCGTCAAAGATTCCTCCCACGCCGATGATCGGCCAAGCCCCCCTGCTCTGCCGATGAAGATGCCGGATGACCTCGGTGCTGCGTCGCCGCAATGGCCGCCCGCTCAAACCGCCGGGTTGCGCATAAATGTGGCGCAACCGCGGGTCCGCAGTCTCCGGCCGGGCGGTGGTCGTGTTGGTGGCAACAAACCCGGCCAAATGGCGCGGCCCGGCCAATTCCAGAATTTCGTCCAAGGCCTGAAAGGGAAGGTCCGGCGCCACCTTCACCAAAATGGGAGTGGCTGCCGCGCCGGTGTTCGTCTGCTGCAAGGCGGCCAGGATTTCGTCCAGGGCGACTTTGTCTTGAAGCTGGCGCAAGTTGGGCGTGTTGGGAGAACTGACATTGACCACGCAGAAATCCACGTAGGGGCGGAGGACGCGAAAAGCATTGGCGTAGTCCTCGGCGGCGCGTTCCAACGGAGTGACCTTCGATTTTCCGAGGTTGACTCCCACTGGATGATAGGGCCAGCGGCCTGCCTGTTTCCATCCGGCCAAGGCCTCGGCGAAGGCCGCCGCGCCGGGATTGTTGAACCCCATGCTATTGACGACCGCTTCGTCGGCCAGAGCGCGGAAAAGACGGGGGGCCGCATTGCCAGGTTGAGCATGCCAAGTCACGCCGCCCAACTCGCTGAAACCAAATCCCAACGCCCGCCAGGCCGGCACAGCTTGCGCCCATTTGTCCATGCCCGCCGCCAGGCCGACTGGATTGGGAAAGCGCAACCCAAAGACTTCGACGGGCAATGACGGTGCGCCACAAAACTCCGCCGTGAGGTTCAGCAGGAAGTTGTTGCGACTGACACTGGCCAGGAGGCGCAAGGTGCGGTCGTGAATTCTCTCGGCTTCCTGCGCGAACAGAACCGGACGAATGAATCCGCGATAGAACCAATTCACATGGACAAGCCGCTATCGCGAGGTGGGGGCGGCGCCGACGACGTGGCGGGTTTGTCCTGAGAACGCGGCACCCGGCAGCAAGTTGCGATAGGTCGCCAAGGCCAGGAGCGGCCAGCTATTGCGATACATGTCGTACTTGAGATAAAACACGCGTGGAAATCCGGTCCCGGTAGCTTCCGCCTCCGTCCAGGTACCGTCGGCGTTCTGGGTGCGGACGAGATACTCGATGCCGTTCTGGACGCTGGGCCGGAAGGGATCGTCAAACGCGCACAGGCCCATGACGGCCCAAGCGGTTTGGGAGGCAGTGCTGGACCCCTGGCCCTTGAAAACCGGGTCGTCATACGTGTTGCAACGTTCGCCCCAGCCGCCATCCTCGTGCTGAACGCTCTCCAGCCAGTCGCGCGCCCTGAGAATCCAGCCCTCGCTCATGTTCATGCCCAAAGCGCGCAGGCCGCGCAGGACCTGCCAGGTGCCGTAGATATAGTTGACACCCCACCGGCCATACCACGACCCATCCTCCTCTTGATGTTCGCGGATGAATTCCAGCGCCTTCTCCACCTGCGGGTCTTCCACGCTGAAATTCTCGTAGCCCAGCAGTTCCAGAATGCGCGCGGTGATGTCGGCGCATTCCGGATCCAGCATGGCGTTGTGATCGGCGAAGGGGACTTTCTCCAGGATGCTTTTGGTGCAATCTTTGTCGAACGAAGCCCAGCCGCCGTCTTTGCATTGGAAGGTGAGCATCCAATTCAAGCCACGCAGAAAGGCCGCGTCGCGCCGCGCCGGATTGGCCGTCGGGACCTTGCGCAAAGCCAGCAGGACCATGGCCGTGTCATCCACGTCCGGGTTCCA
>PLIU01000049.1 GCA_003140095.1 Verrucomicrobiales bacterium
AACTTTGGCTGGCCAACGGCGACGCACTGGCGGGCAACCTCGTTGCCTGCGACCGCGACGCGCTGACCTTGGATACCTGGTACGCCGGCAAATTGAAGGTTCCCCGGCGGGTGCTGCAAACGTTGGCCTTCAATCCAGGCGCCCCGGTCCTCTTCGACGGTCTGACGGGCCTGGAAGGCTGGACACAGGGCGACGCGACCAAAGGCGCCATCACCGAATCCGGTCAATGGTCCTACCGCAACGGGGCGTTCTACGCCGACAAAGCCGCGTCCATTGCCCGCGATCTGAAATTGCCGGATCGCTCGCATATTCAATTTGACATGGCCTGGCGAGGGCTGCTTAGCCTGGCCGTCGCCCTTTACACCGATTCTCTCCAGCCCATCCGCCTGGACAACAAGGAAAACGGGCCCGATTTCGGCGCCTTCTACAGCTTGCGCTTTACCAGCACCATCTTCGTCACGCTGGAAGCCATTCGGAAAAAAGATCCGCGCCGAGTACCGGAACAACTGATGATCCAGTCCCTCTCGCAGAAGGATCGCGCGCATGTCGATGTGCGCATGAGCAAAGCCGAGCACCGAGTGGCGCTCTTTATCGACGGCATGCTCATCAAGGACTGGATTGATCCGGGCGGCTTCGCCGGCGAGGGGACAGGCATCCGCTTTGTCAACAATCCGCTCAATTCGGGCAGTGTGGTCAAGCTGAGCAATTTCCGCGTTTCCAAATGGAACGGCGTTTTGGACGATGATTCCACCGAAGCTCCGGACCCTTCGCACGATGTGACGTTGCTGGAGTCGGGCGCCAAAGCCAGCGGCGCGGTGGTTTCCATCGCTGACGGCCAGATTTCGCTGCTCACGGCCGGCGGCGCCACCAATATCCCGCTGGCCGCCGTCGGCGCCATCGAGTTTGCCCGCTTCCAGGGACAGTCGCCGCCGGCTTCCGCGGTCAACGCTCACGCCACTTTCCGCCAGGGCGGCAACGTCACTTTTGAGCTCTTAGCCTGGGGGCCGGGCGGCGTCGCGGGTCTCATCCCTGACATTGGCAAGGTGAAGTTTGATCCCGCCGCTTTCGAGCGCCTGCAGTTCCTGACCGCCGAACGGAAAAATTGAATCACCGGCCGAGCAAATGATCCAGCGCCAATTGATCCAGCGCCTGATAATCGCGGTCGGCGATCAGGGCCTGCGCCCGAGTCTCGTTAAAAGTGCGCGACTTTTCGACCAGGCGCAAGAACGTGCGGCGGCTGTTTTCCAGGTGCCCCAACCAATGTTCCGGCTTGGTCCCGCGGAAGGGATGGACATCGAAGCAGACGAACTGGCCGTCACGTCCGTATTGATTGCGTTCCAGCGCGCGCACCTGGTTGAAGGCCACGCGCAGATTCGCGCTGCCAAACGGTTTGTCCTGATCGAACTTTAATCCATTTTGATCATTCAAGTGCAGTGACCAGAGCTTGCCGAAGCTCGTGGCGAAATCGATTTCATCCGCCGGATCCAGCCCGGCCAGGATGGCGTGCGCGCTTTCGATGACGCAGCCGACGCGTTTTGCGTCACAAGTCAATTGCGCCACTGCCAGCGCGTGGCCGATGGTGGGCAAATAAGCGTGGTCCATCGGTTCGTTGGGTTTGGGCTCGATGGCCAGACGGGTTTTTTTGTCCGCGCCCAGCAGCTTGTCAAAAGCCGCCACGAGCAACTCGATGCTCCGCCGTCCGTTTTTGGACTCGCGCAGGTAAGTCCCCTCACGCGCCAGCCAGAGAACGATCAGGTCGGTGCCGAGGATTTTGGCGATGTCGATGCAGCGCAGGGAGCGGTCGATGGCGTATTGGCGTTGGGCGGCGTCGTTGCTGGTGTAGGCGCCGTCGATGGTGTTGGGCGAAAACCAGAGGCGGGGCGCCACCATTTCCGCCACCAGCCCCGCGTCGGCCAATTTCTTCTTTACCTCCTTGGATTCGCGGCGGATTTGCGCCGGCGATTTGGTGTCGATGTCGGGGACGACGTCGTCATCGTGGAACATCATGGCGTCGAAGCCCAATTTCTTCATGGCCGCGATTTTCCAATCGAAGGTTTGCGGCGGGCGAGTGGGCGGTCCGTAAGGGTCCGTGCCTTCGCTGATGTTCCACGGTCCGAAACAAAATTTATAAGTCTGTGCCATAGTGCATTTCACCTTAGCAGTCTCCGTGAAAATGGAAACAGAAAATTGAACTCGGTTCGTGGGCAAAGGACGCCGCCGGGACCGTCATAAAATATTGGCCGCCAGCTCGGCCAATTCCGACCGCTCGCCTTTTTGCAGTTCAATGTGGGCGGCGATGGATTGGTCGCGGAATTTGCTGATGATGTAGTTGAAGCCGTTGGAGGAGGAATCCACATACGGGTTGTCAATCTGATAGGGATCGCCAGTGAAGATGATCTTGGTCGCCTGCCCGACGCGCGTAATAATGGTCTTGACTTCCAGCGGCGTCAGGTTCTGCGCCTCGTCGATGACCATGAATTGATGGGCGATGCTCCGCCCGCGAATATAACTCAAGGCCTCGACCACGATGGTGCCCGAGCGCATCAAATCGGTGCTGCGGCGATGGTCGGAGCCCATGTTCAGGTCGCTCAACAACTCCAGCGCGTCGTGAATCGGCTGCATCCACGGGTTCAACTTCTCTTCCAGCGATCCGGGCAGGAAGCCCAGTTCGCGTCCCATTGAAACCGTGGGCCGCGCCACCACCAGACGGCGGAATTCGCGGTCCAGCACGGTCCGTTTGAGTCCGGCGGCCATGGCCATCAAGGTTTTGCCGGTGCCGGCCTTGCCCATGAGGGTCACAAGTTTGATCCGGTCGTCCAGCAAGGCGTCGAAGGCGAAATGTTGCTCGCGGTTGCGCGGCTTGATGCCCCAGACGCCCTCGCGGCAATCCAAAATCGGCACCAACTTCGCGCCGCTGGCATCGACTTTGGTCAGGGCCGTCCGTTTCGGGTTGGTTTCCTCCATCAGCGTGCAATACTCGTTGGGGAAATACGTGCCATGGCCGTTCAAGTCCAGTTCGCCTTCCAGGCGGAAGCGGGACATCTTTTCGGCCGAGACGGTGATTTCAATCATCCCGGTGTAGAGCTGCGTCAACAATACGCGATCCGTCTCGTAATCCTCCGCCGACAACCCCAGCGTGTCGGCCTTGATACGCAGGTTGATGTCTTTGGTCACCAGGATGGCGGGCACTTTGGGTTCGGCTTTGTGAACGGCCAGCGCCAGGCCCACGATGCGGCTGTCCACCGTGTTATTGCCGAAGGGCGAGCCGTGCTGTCCGTTTTGCTCGTGGAATATGATGCGCAAGGTGCCGCCGTTGTCCAGCTTGACCCCTTTGTTGAGATGGCCCTTGGCGCGCAAGGCGTCCAGCGTGCGCGAGACGGTGCGCGCGTTTTGGCCCAGTTCGTTGGACTCGCGTTTGAAGCGGTCGATCTCCTCGATCACTTCAATGGGGATGAGGACGCTGTTGCCTTTGAAAGCCACGATGGAATTGGGGTCGTGCAACAGGACATTGGTGTCAAGAATGTAGTTTTTCACTAGGGACGTCGGCTTTCTTTAAATGCAACATGCGCCGGTGCCAGGCCTGCAAGCAGGTGTGAACGGCCGGCATCTGGTAATGACCCGACTGGAGAAAGCAGGCGAGCATCCCCCACAGGTCGAAATCGATGAAATGCGGCTCGGCCCGCAACAAGAACGGGCGTTGCGCCAGCATGCATTCATACGGTGTGAGCTGTTTTGTCAGGTTCTCCAGCCATTCCGCTTGGTGCGCGCGCCACTGGTCCAGGCAGCCGCGGCCGAACTTCCTTTCCTTGTGCCGCAAGAAACCGAGTTGATCCACCTTGGGCACGAACTCCCGCCAGTAAATATCGTTGAGCCGGAAGCAGGCCCCTTCGACTTGGTCTTCGATGAACCGCCACAGAACCCGATCCACGCCGTGGAACTGCTTGGGGAACAGATCCAGTTGGAGTTTAGCATCCAGATATTTGGCGATGACCTGGGAGTCGTCATCCGTCTCAAAAACAACTGTGCGGCCATCGCGCAGGATGGGCACGCCATAATAGCGCTGCCGGGTCAGGCGCCAGACCAGCGTGCGGTCTGGGTTTGGGATATTGGTCAATTTGAAACGGACGCCTGAATAATCCAGGATTCGCCGCTGCACCAGGCAGAAAGGGCTCCAAGAGAATTGGATCAGTTCAATCATCGTTCTGGCTGAACACCAGCCTCATCCTATGACCCCGCGCCCCAACTGGCAAGGGCAATATTTGTTAAAAAACGAAAATGGGTGCGTTGCAATAAAGTTACATTGGCTTTAGGCCGCGCGGGGCAAAGGCTGACTCCACAGATGATTCCAACCGCCGGCCGAGAGCAAGGCGCAGCGGAGATGGAGCACGGCGGTGGCTCCCGCTTCGGTCCAAAACATGCCCGATTGTTTGAGGCGTTGACCGATGACGTGTTTGCAACCTGCCTCGACCACGCCTGAGCCGATAAACCAGCCTTGGTTTCGGTAACGCAGATAATCCATGCGCGCACGGTTGTTTTCCAGGTAAGCTATCTCCCGTTGGGCTTCGGCGGACAGCGCGGTCCCGCCAGCTTGCCGGGCCTCGGCCACAACGGTGTGCAACTGGCTGTCGTAGATCAGGGCTTTCCAGCGCACACCCCAATTTTGTGCGCAACCGGCGTCGGCATGGACGGCTTGGGCCAAGGCCACCACATGTTGGCTGGCGTGATAGTAATCCAAGATTTGAATGGCAGAGGCAAAGCAAGTGCGGGCAATTTCCCAAACCCAAGCCGCGCCGTCTCCCAGATAGATCAGTTGGCGGGCTTGAGCCATGCCTCGTTGCAAGGCGGCTTGCCGGGCCAGGGGGCCAAATTGATCCGAGCCGACGAAGCTGGCCAGGTAAGTCGTGCTGTCCGGGTCGCGCAACGGATGGCCTTCCGAATCGGTGACGGTCTGGGTGAAAAAAGCCGCCAGCTTCACCTCGCGCGTTCGGGCCTCCCCGTCCGGGCCCCGTCCGGCGCGGCCTGCCAATTCGGGCCGAACCATCGGCACACCGGTGCCGTCAATACTGACATAAAACTGCGGCGGCGGGGACGGGTTGGGCGCGGGCAACCGCAGCAAGGGTTCCTGAAGCGATGGCCCCACCGCTGCCGCCAAACGTTGCAAACGCGAAGGCTCGACTTCCAGACCGGCCAGTTCTTGCAGTTGTTGACTGCTCTCCACAAACGGCAACTGCGCCAACGTGCGACTGAACATGCGGACGGCCCCAGGAGTGCAGCCATCCCGCAAGCCCAGTGCGGTGTCCAAAGGAAATCCGCCGCCGGGCCCGGGTGGGTGATAATAGTCGCGCCGCAGAGTCAGCGGACCCAAAATACTCAAAATCTGGCACGTCCGCTCCCGGTAAACCCTCTGGCCGGGCCGGGGTGTAGGCTCCGGGACTGGCACCTGCGCCAGCAAGATCTCCAACAGGCGCCGCCCGTCCTCCAACAACGCGGCGCGCAAGGTCGCCTCGATCCATTCCACGGAAAGGGCCGCCCCCTGTTGCAGCCGTTGGGCAAAGACTTTTAGGAAGGCTTCGGTTTCCTGGTAACGCTCGGTTTGGACTTCTTGAAGTTTTTTTTACGCTCCGCGTCGGACGCGCGCGTCTGGGCGACCGTCAAATCAACGAACTCCCGAGCCAATTGCTGAAACCGCTCATGACCGGCCAGCGCTTCCCGCACCGAGGCCACCTCCTCGGCCGGCACATAACGGGTCTGATTGCGGCCCTGGTGCCAGCATTGGAGCTTGTGAAAGGGCGGATGACCGGGACCACGGGATTGTGGGCAGAGCTTGCCCCGCTCCATGCGAGTGATGGCGTTGATTTCCTGGAGAATTTCCTGGCGACGTTGTTCGGGTTTCATGGTTAATATCTCTATTACTAGATATACAATGTCAAAAAAAATCGCAGAGAAATCATTCCTTTGAACTTTTTTGCAACGCACCC
>PLIU01000428.1 GCA_003140095.1 Verrucomicrobiales bacterium
GGCGGTAGAGGATGAAACGACTTTTCATAAGTTCAGTCTTTTTGTCCGAAGCATATGAGACTGAATGCGGCCTTGGGTGTATCAGCTACACCAAACGGGCTGCGAATCCCGTCGTCGCGAGTGATGGCCGGGTAATACCTGGGTAATACTTGAGTTTTACCGCGGTACTGATTTCACTGGCACTTTCACTGGCACTTGCCTCCTCTGGAGTCTGCAACTCATTGCTTTTCAGCAATTTAGAGTTGGAGGCGAGGGTCGGAATCGGTCTATGGGGAGGCCGTATTCCCGGTAAGAATACTAGATTCTACGAGCTAGTCAAGCGTTAGGCGGTGACTATTTTTCAGTAGGATTCCACTATTTTTATACACAGTTTTATACACAGCCGAATGCTGATGGTCTGAGGCGGTTTCGAGGAAAAAGGTGTGGAACTCTCTCTATGTCACCTCCACTCTTTTGAGGTCGGTGGACTTTGTTTGCTTGCCTCCATCTTGTCCCGGCCTTTAAGCCCCGCCACATAGATGGGGTTCCTTAAGGACAGGATCAGCAAGCCCTGGCCATGTACATTTCCAAATACCTGGCTATCAATCTCGGCATCGTTGTTTTCGATGTCGGCCGAAGTTCTTCGATTTACACTTCGGCGGGGTAGTGATTAGCTTTGCGACCGATGACAGTCACCGCCTCGCGCAAGCAACTCTCACCCGCCTGGATTCTGTTCGTCCTTACCGGCCTCAATCTGTTCAATTACCTCGACCGCTATGTCCTCTCGGCGGTGTTGACGCCGTTGCAAAAAGATCTTGGCATCAACGACGGTCAGGCCGGGCGGCTCGTGACGGCGTTCATGATCGGATATTTCGTCACGTCGCCGGTTTTTGGCTGGCTCGGCGACCGTTGTTCGCGCAAATGGCTCATCGCCGCCGGCATTTTTGTGTGGAGCGTGGGCACCATCCTGACTGGGTTCGCGGCGACGTTTGCTATGATGCTTTCGTTTCGCGTGCTCGTCGGCCTTGGCGAAGCGAGCTATGCGACCATCAGTCCGAGCCTGATTTCCGACAGCTATGCCCCGACGAAACGGAACAACGCGCTGACCATTTTCTACGTCGCCATTCCGGTCGGCGCGGCACTAGGCACGATCATTGGCGGAATCATCGCAGCGAAATGGGGCTGGCGTCATGCCTTCATCTGGGCGGGCTCGCCGGGGTTGCTTCTCGCGCTCGTGATGCTGCCGTTCGCCGAACTCAAACGCGGTCAGGCCGAGGGCAAAACGACGGAAGCGGCAAAAAGACCTTCCTTTCGCGACATCGTGAATCTCTTTCGCATTTCGGACTACGCGCTTGTGGTATTAGGTTACACGGCCTACACGTTTGCGTTGGGTGCGTTCGGGCATTGGGGGCCGACGTTCCTGCATCGTGCTCATGGCGTGGCTGTGGACAAGGCGGGCGAATTTTTCGGCGCGGTGCTCGTGGTCGCCGGTCTCGTGGGCACGTTGATCGGCGGATTCGCCGCGACCGCGTGGCAGAAGCGCAATCGCGCCGGCTACGCGTGGACGTTGGGACTCTCGGTGCTGGCCGCCGTACCGCTTGCGTTTGGAGCGTTCCTCGCCAGCTCGACGTTTTGGTCCATGGCGTTTCTGGCGGCGGCGATGTTCTTCCTGTTTCTGTCCACCGGACCGGTCAACACCCTCATTCTGGAAACCGCGCCCGTGAATCTTCGCGCCAGCGCCATGGCCGTTTCGATTTTCACAATTCATCTCTTCGGCGACATGTGGTCGCCAGAGATCGTCGGTCGGCTCGCGGATTCCTTCGGCGGTAATTTGCAGAAAGCCGTTCTGATTTTACCCGTGGCGTTGATCGTGGCCAGCGCGTTTTGGCTGGTGCTCGCAGTGAAAACGAAGCGTGGTCCCGCGCACAATTCTGCGCTCCCATGATCGGGTTATTTCGAGGCGGACATCTGTTCTTGAAGCTCATTGAACGACAAAACTCCAATCCCTCCGGGCGGCGCAACCTCACAGTCTTTTCTTCCCGGCCACTTTTGGCTTCTTCCATCTCGCCCGGGTGCCACCTGCAGCGGGAAGCGGTGCGCGACCAATCCGCCACTGAGAGTCTGGCGGAGGAAATCGAGATGACAATCCAAAGCATCAATCTGACCGAATTGGATGGAGTATAAACGCCGAATTTTCGGGCCTCGTACGACGCGGATGCAATGATACCGCGCTTTTCACCGCCTACCGCAATGGGTTTGCCTCGCAACTTCGGGTCGGACGCCTGTTCGACAGCGGCAAAGAATGCGTCCGCATCCAAATGAACAATGGTCCGCATGATTCATTCGCGCTCCTTTCGGATGAGTGCCCGGAATACGCCTTGAATGACCAATTCCTCGGACGGGATGAGATCGGGATACTTCGGGTTCTCCGCTTTCAGAAACGGCTTGCCGTTCTTCACGAGGAACGTCTTGAGGGTGTTTTTGCGGTCAATCAGCGCCGCCACGATTTGCCCCGAACGAGGTTCCGGGCCATGCTCGAAAACCACAATGTCGCCGTCGCAGATGTGCTTCCCAATCATCGAATCGCCCGCCACGCGCAACGCAAACGTGTTCCGCGTTGGTTTGAAGCCAATGGACTCAACGGTGACGGGAACGCACTCGCCCGCCTCCTGCTCGCGGTCGCGGCTGAAACCGGCTGGAATCGAGCCGAAAAGGGGAATTTCGACAACCGCTGCACGGAGGACCGGCTGAAAGGCGTCCGCGAGGAGAAGCGCACGCGCCTTGCCGCCTTCCGCGATAAGCGCCCCTTTCCTGACGAGCGCCCTAACGTGGCAGGCGGCGGCGTAGGAGCTTGCAAAACCGAAATACCCAGCAATCTCACGATGGGTAGGACAAGACCGCCCCGCAGCCAATTCCGAAGCGATGAAATTACGAATAGCTTCCTGTTTTTTGCTTAAATCTGCCATATCTGCTCATTTGAGCAGTAGTGGCAGCAATTTGTCAAGGTGCGTCGTTGGCAAGAATGGACCGCTGAAAAAGCCGTCTCCCAATTCGGCTTTCTACGAGGTCGGCGGAATTATTTCCGAGCACGTCTTCCACCAATCAACGTGCCGTCAAGCTTGAGTACGATGAAAAAGCCTGCTGGAACACCTTCAAAGGCGAATCCTGCCGCTCGATCAACACGACGACCACGAAGACCACACGCGTCCAACTTCGGGGTGGGCTTAACTGGAACGCGAATTTTACCTCCTCCTTGAGGGCAATTCTCCGCATCGTTCCATCCGCTACGGTCAACCAAGATTGAGGCGATCAAGATTTGTGCTCCAGGGCTGCCGCTGATGCCAACCAAGAGGCCGGGACTCTGGCCTGGTTTCGTGGCCCAGACGGGGATAAGATTCGACAATTGCCACCACTTTTCCACGCGTTCCAACACTTTTTCATCGGCAGGCGGGGAGGCGAAATCATAGCCTGCTCTTCCGTCGCCAAAATCCTTTTCGCCGACCGAGACGAACAACACCGGCATTGGCCCATCGGTTTGCATCGAGAAAAAGTCACTGCGCTGCATCGGCGGCATAGCCAGCCTTTCGGCGTACGCTGCTGGAACACCCAAGGGTCGGAAGCGAGCCTCCGATTGACCTTGAACGACGTTGAATTTGGGCTTCAGCGCAGAGATCAGAGTCGTCTCCACAATGCGCCCGATTGCCTCGCTTTCAAATGGCCCGGCAACTTCGATGGTGAACTTCTTTTCCAGCACGAAATTGGCGAGTTGTGGATTGTGACTTTTGATGAGATGGGCGTTGGCCCGCGTCACGAGTTTTCCATATCCGATATATCGCGGTTCTCCGCGCTCATCCCGGTAGAGATAGACGTAATGAGGCATATTTATTAGGGCAATATACTTACATGTCCAGCATTGCTGCGATAGTGGCAAGCGCATTTCCTTCAAGCCGATTGTTCACGTAGATGAACGTCTTTTGTCGGGGATTCTGTTTCCCTTCTTCGACGAGTGACGTTCCGGCTTTGCGTGCGTCATCGTTAATTTCTTTCGTCGAATCGTACGGTTGGAATGCCTTTACCGCGTCCTCATATTTTCGCCCCGGCTTCAATAGGAAACGGGCTGCGATTCGCTCAGGATTCGTGCGACTGCCGGGCAGGGCCATCTGCTCGTTCACGGATGGCATGGCGCTCCACGAGTTGAATACGTGCGTGATGCCGTGGCGGGCGAGGCAAGCGAAGTATTCGGGTTTCAGCCAGTGTTTGTTCCGAAGCTCAATCCCGTAGGGCCATCCAGTCGGCAGTTGGCCGAAAAATCTGTCTAAATCCGCGACGAATTGCGCCCCATGTTCGTAATC
>PLIU01000024.1 GCA_003140095.1 Verrucomicrobiales bacterium
TGCGCATCCGGAAAGCCGGCACGCAAGAGCGGGAAATGAAGTTGCCCGCGGCACCTCCGCCGAGTCCGCCCCAGGATCAACTCACTTACCTAGTCTCGGTGGTGCGCGGGGAAATTCAACCCACCGGCCCGTCCTGCCTGGCAATAAACCTCACGGTCACTGAGATACTGGATGCCGCGCGGGAGTCGGCGCGCACGGGACGCCGGATTGATTTGCCGGCGGCCCCGGCTCAATAAGTGGCGCCGGTGTCGTCAATTGGGCCGCAAGAAACTCAGGACTTACTATCGGCCCGTGAACGTCTTGAAGACGAGCATCAGGCTGTCGGCAAGTTGTCCGGTGAGACAATCCGGCCGATTTTGGGTGTTGGCAACAGGGGATGCATCCTTCGGCTTGGGGGTTTCCGGCGCACCGGTCTTAAACGCGCAGGCCTCCGCTTTGAAGGCAGGGGCGGGCCATTGCATGGCATTGTCAACAAGCGCCACGGCCCTTGCGGCAACCAAGACTTGATTTACCCTGACGGGCTGCCGCCCTGCAAAAGACGGGGCGAGCGGGTGCTGGCAACCCGCGAGCATGATGGGGGCGCATAAGAGAATCAACCTGCGTGGGTTTCGCAACAGTCGTATATAATTAGCGTTTCGCATATCCAAGCAATCTGGCTAACTCATTCAGCAATCGATTCTTGCAAGCATTAGACGCGCCACATATGCGGTTTGGATTTGGCGCCCTGACACGAGGCCAGCGGGCAAGAGGTCACGACGGTTGCAAAGCATTAGACTGCAACTTCATAGAGATGCGCCGGACGATGACAAGAAGATTTCCTTTTCGTCGCGGCAGGAGCGACGGATACTGCCACCGCTCCTCCATGCAGGCATCTATGTCCCGTTATTGGATGTCGGAAAAGGTACTCGGATGGGCGGTCCGTTCGCGTGGCGAATCGTGCCCCCGTGGGTATCGTTTGGGAGTCTTTTGGAACCCAGAGCCTTTGCCGGTCCAAGGGTTTTGAAGCAGCGTTACGTTACCGATTGGCAAAGGTCTTGCCAATGCCAGGAAGATGTCTGCGTCCGCGGATACATTTTCATGTTGCGGAGCATCTTGGTCTGGGGGGCGATCGTCTTAGGGCAAAATGTGGCTCGAGGGCAAAATTTGGCAATCGGGCGAAGTTTCGCAATTCATCAAAATGTAGCTCGTCGCGAAGGACTGCTGCGGGTCAACCGGGCAAACGGGCAATTCTCCAGCGCCGCGGCCCAAGAAGGGTTGAATGTCTGTGGCTTGCGGCACGGTGGTGGCCACCGCTCCGTTCTCCAAGGCCCACTGCTGTTTGGACGCGTCAATCATGCGAAGATTGTCGATGCAAGTATTGGTTTGAGACGTAGTGCGGGATTTCACCAGGTTAGGAATGGCGATGGCCGCCAACAACCCGATAATCGCCACGACGATCATGATCTCGACTAACGTAAACCCGCGCCTCCCATGTTTCATATTCTGCATTGCGTTACCTTTCTACTCCGACGGCTGTGAACGATGCAAAAGGCGGTCATTTAGTTAATGCGACATGTTCACGAATTGCCTCTTGCAAGGCCGTGAAGCCATGTCCTACGTAGCAAAAGCGATGCCATAAGTTGTCGAACGGCGCTAAACAAAGCCATTTTCCATTTTCCAAACGTTGTTTCCCAAAATGAGACAATGCCAAGTCGTTACGGGCTAAGCGCTTGCAATCAAATCCATTTCTTCTCCAGCAGCTTTCTTTCTCAAAACAAGCCGGCCGCCGGCGCGCACAAAATCGATGAACGGGAAATTCCCACTCCCAGATTGGCGCGCGGGGGGAAAATATTTCCTAACCCCCTGAACATCATGCCCGTTGCCGGGTCCCAAAAGGCCGGGCAACGGTCTCAGAATGATGAACATCAAGTTAAATGCTTTCTGGGGCCTCTGACTAAAAATAGTACGCGCAAATCCAGAAAATGGACGAGCCAAGCGGACACGTTCTATTGACATTGTTGTTTGCACAAGACGATGGCTCGGAGGAAAAAGCAAAAAAAGAAAGGCCCGGGATCGGCCCGGGCCTTTCGTGCGTCACGACCACGATGGGCCGCGACAAACTTAAGTACTTTACGGCAAAATGTGCGCCGAGGGTACAATGTTACACGTTGGGGACGTCCCCACGTTGTTGACCGTGTAGCTCGTAGGGAACGTGTTTTGCGGATCAACCGGGCAGGTCGGCAATTCACCAGTGGCGCCGCGGCCCAAGTAAGGCTGCAGGTCCGTGCCCGAAGCGGCCGGGGTGTCAGTGGTCTGCTTGCGCTGTTCCAAGGCCCATTGCTGCTTGGCCGCGTCAACCAACCGGAGGTTGTTGATGCAGGCGTNNGCGTCAATGAGCCGGAGGTTGTTGATGCAGGCGTTTTGCTGTGAGGTGGTGCGGGCTTTCACGAAGTTGGGAATCGCAATCGAGGCCAACAAGCCGATGATGGCCACAACGATCATGATTTCAACCAGCGTGAATCCCTGTTTCATTGCAGTAGTTTTTTTCATACCATACTTTACTTCGCCAAGCGGCGTGAACGCAACCAAAGAGCGGGTTAGTATTAAAACTGGGCGTTCACATATTGCTCTCTGGAAACCGCACTAAGTAAAATTAACATTGAATCTGCCAGTTTCAAGGCCGCGAATGGCTTTGGCGGCGGCGTTTCGCAACTCCGCCATCCTCAGCGCCATGCTGGCGCTCATCAGTTTAGCGAACGAAAGCACCTCCTTTAAGGCTTCTTGGGCATCGGGCGCTTCTCACTTTTGGAGCTTACTCGTTTAAGCCGTCGTGGCGCCGCGGAAGCACAAGAGGTGCTTCGCATCGCCGGCGAATCTCCTCACGAAATCGCGCCGAATCGTCCGAGTCAGCGTGCGATGGGGAATCGGCCGCCGCGGCGGCCTCGGAGGCTCGCCGCGGGATGCCTGGCGGAACTGGGTTGCTCAACACGGTGGCGGCAGAATCAAGTCTGCCGCTCACTGCCAGAGGACGAGAAGAATTAATTAAATCTGCCATAGTCGCTCCTTCCACATTCAGAATTTAACCTGATATTGTGACCCATTACCACTAATGCACCCAACAAGTTGTGCCATGACCGAAGCCCGTTCACCACCCAATGCGGCTTCCGTGCTCATGGCCTAAGCGCATTTCGCCATTGATTTCTTGTGGGATTTCGGATCATCACGCGCACAATAGATGGTATTGTTTTTAAGTCAAGCCCCAATTCGTGGGGTTTTCACGATTCCACGATTTGATCAATTTTGTGGCGTTCACGCCGGGATTTTACTCGTGGAACTCGCGAACTTCGTTGGGCATCTTGTCCAGGATCTCCAATCGCAGCGGCTTTGTCTCGATTTGCCTTCTCATCTGGAATGCAGCAGCGCTCGCCGCATCTCGGAACGAGAAGACAAGGATGCCTGTTTGACCTTCCATTTCGCCCCGGCAGGCGATGAATCCCTGCAAGCCTTTTCTGTTTCTCGAATGCTGCGCAAACGCGACAAGTGTGCTCAGTTCATTTTCGCTCATTTGGATATCCAGTCTGGTCACGCACGCCCCGATGTCGAACATTTTCTCGGACGACTGACGACATCAAGCACGCCGCTCTTATGTTGTTCCGTCTTCAACCGAATCCCTTGTCCGAAACTGCCCCGCCTTTATTTAGATTCATGAAAAACGTGAATAACGATACCGCCTAATCTTCATGGTCATCCATGGCGGGATTTATTGCTTTACGTCGGAAGAAAACGGGGGTTGACTTCCCCAAGTCGCAAATCCGTCATGGAAAACTATTTCGGCAAATTGTTGCCGCCCGGACTCGCCTTGGGCATCGCACTTTTGCCGATCAGGCTGTTTGCCGCGACGGTGACATGGGTTGGCGGCAGTGGCAATTGGGCGACGGCGACCAATTGGAGCACGGGCGCGCTGCCGGGAACCGATGATGAAGTCGTCATCGCCTCAGGGCCGGCCATCACGGTCACATATTCATCTGGCGCGAACACGGTCAACAGCATCCAGAGCCAGCAGGCCTTTGTGCTTTCAGGCGGAGCGCTCACGGTTTCTTCGACTTTCCAGGCCAACAACGCCTTGACGCTCTCGGGCGGCACACTGCAAGCAGCAACTGTGGTTGTCACCAATGGTTCGGGGTTGGTGGTACAAAGCGGCAGTTTGGACGGGGTCACTGTCAACGGTCTCTTAGACGTGGGCCACACCTACAGCGGCGCAAATCTGACGGTGACCAACGGCTTGGTGTTGAACGGGACGGCCTGGGTGGGTAATCCGACCAACTCAGATAGCGGGCAGATCCAGTTTGCCGGCAGCCAAACGCTGGGCGGCAGCGGGACGGCGGTATTGGGCAATAACGGGGTTTATAACGCGCTGCGGCTTCCGGACGGGGGCACGACGTTGACCATTGGATCGGGGATAACGGTGCGAGGACAGAACGGGACGATTGGCTACGACATTGATTATGGCGGGCCGCAGAATGTTTCGGTGATCAATCAGGGAACCATTTCGTGCGACGTCAGCGACGGGATGATTACGATCAATGCGCAGCCCTTCGCCAACCAGGGGTTGGCGCAAGCGCTCAACGGGGGCGGGCTCGCGCTCAACGACACTTGGAGCAACACCGGCACACTGGTGGCAAGCGGCGGCACGCTCAATTTGGCCGGCAATTTCGCGACGGCAGAGTTGGGGCTCATCAACCAAACCAACGGCACGATTAACCTGACCGGCACGCTCAACAATAGCAATGCGACGCTGACAGTGAACACGGCCAGCGGAGCGTGGGTTTTGAACGGAGGCACGGTGCTGGGCGGCGCCATCACGACGCCTGGCGGGGCCTCATTGGTCGTGAACAATGGAACGATGAACGGGGTCACTGTCAACGGTCTCCTAGACGTGGGCAACACCTACAACGGGGCCAGCCTGACTGTAACCAACGGCTTGGTGCTCAACGGGACGGCGCTGGTGGGCAATCCGACCAACTCCTATGCCGGGGCGATCCAGTTTGCCGGCAGCCAAACGCTGGGCGGCAGCGGGACGGCGGTATTGGGCAATAACGGGGTTTATAATGCGCTGCGGCTTCCGGACGGGGGCGCGACGTTGACCATTGGATCGGGGATAACGGTGCGAGGACAGAACGGGACCATTGGCTACGACATTGATTATGGCGGGCCGCAGAACGTCTCGGTCGTCAATCAAGGAACCATTGCGTGCGACGTTAGCGACGGGACGATTACGATCAATGCGCAGCCCTTCGCCAACCAGGGGTTGGCGCAAGCGCTCAATGGGGGCGCGCTCACGCTCAACGACACTTGGAGCAACACCGGCACACTGGTGGCAAGCGACGGCGCGATCGATTTGGCCGGCAGTTTCGCGACGGGAGAGCTGGGTACAATCAACCAAACCAACGGCACGATAAACCTGACGGGCACGCTCAACAATAGCAATGCGACGCTGACGGTGAACGCAGCCAGCGGCGCGTGGGTCTTGAACGGAGGCACGGTGCTGGGCGGCGCGATCACGACGCCTGGCGGAGCCTCATTGGTCGTGAACAATGGAACGATGAACGGGGTGACGGTCAACGGTCTCCTAGACGTGGGGAACATCTACAACGGGGCCAGCCTGACTGTAACCAACGGCTTGGTGCTCAACGGGACGGCGCTGGTGGGCAATCCGACCAACTCCCATGCCGGGGCGATCCAGTTTGCCGGCAGCCAAACGCTAGGCGGCAGCGGGACGGCGGTATTGGGCAATAACGGGGTTTATAACGCGCTGCGGCTTCTGGACGGGGGCACGACGTTGACCATTGGGTCGGGGATAACGGTACGAGGACAGAATGGGACGATTGGCTACAGCAGTCCTTTTGGCGGGCCGCAGAACGTCTCGGTCGTCAATCAGGGCACCATTTCGTGCGACGTCAATGGCGGAACGATTGCGATCAACGCGCAGCCGTTCGCCAACCAGGGGTTGGCGCAAGCGCTCAACGGGGGCGCGCTCACGCTCAACGACACTTGGAGCAACACCGGCACACTGGTGGAAAGCGGCGGCACGCTCACTTTGGCCGGCAGTTTCGCGACGGCAGAGTTGGGGCTCATTAACCAAACCAACGGCACGATTAACCTGAATGGCACCCTTAACAATAGTAATGCGACGCTGACCGTCAACACAGCCAGCGGATCGTGGGTCTTGAACGGCGGCACGGTGTTAGGCGGCGCCATCACGACGGCTGGCGGAGCCTCCTTGGTCGTGAACAATGGAACGCTGAACGGGGTCACTGTCAACGGTCTCTTAGACGTGGGCCACACCTACAACGGCGCAAATCTGACGGTGACCAACGGCTTGGTGTTGAACGGGACGGCCTGGGTGGGTAATCCGACCAACTCAGATAGCGGGCAGATCCAGTTTGCCGGCAGCCAAACGCTGGGCGGCAGCGGGACGGCGGTATTGGGCAATAACGGGGTTTATAACGCGCTGCGGCTTCCGGACGGGGGCACGACGTTGACCATTGGATCGGGGATAACGGTGCGAGGACAGAACGGGACCATTGGCTACAGCAGTCCTTTTGGCGGGCCGCAGAACGTATCGGTGATCAATCAGGGAACCATTTCGTGCGACGTCACTGGCGGAACGATTGCGTTGACGCCGCAGTCTTTCGTCAATCAAGGCATAGTGGGTGCTTTTCCGGGGAGCATCACCGCTAACGCCGGCTTCGACTCGACGGCTGGCACACTCGCCGTTGACCTGGGCAGTTCCAGCAGTTACGCGCAAATCAACATCTCCGGCAACGCCACGCTCGGCGGCACTCTCAACGTGGTTTTGACGGAGGGCTACGTGCCGGCCATCAGCAACTCGTTTGCAGTGATTACCTACGGCTCCTTTAGTGGGTCCTTTAACACCATCAATCTTCCCATGGGGCCTCTTTGGCAGACCAACTATGGCGCCACGGCCTTTAGCCTTTTGGTGACGGAAATCAATAAGCTGGTCTTTACGACCCAGCCGACAGGCGCAATTGCCGGAGCCATCCTGGCGCCGGTGGTGGTGCAGGTGGAGAATGCCGCCACCGGCAGCTCGGTTGCGACCAATGGAGTGCCGGTGACGATGGCGTTGGCCAGCGGCGGCGGAACCTTGAGCGGGGTGTTGACCACGAATACCGATGCCACCGGCAAAGCAACGTTTAATGATCTTTCCTTTAGCCTCATCGGGACAAAGACGCTGCTGGCATCGGCGTCAGCGGCCGAAATCACACCGGCAACCAGTGCTTCGTTTACAATGACATATGGACCGGCATCGCAATTAGTCCTGCTCAGTGCCATTGCCTCCCCGCAAGGCAGCGGGATCGTATTTTCCCCGCCGCCGCAAGTCCAGGTGCAGGACCAATTCGGCAACGTTGTGTTAAACTCCACGGCGCCCATTACGGCCGGACTCAGTTCCAGCAACGGTGGAACTTGGGACGGATCGACTACTGTCAATGCCAATGGAACCAGCGGTTCCGCCGCATTTACCAATCTTCTTTACACCCTTTCCAATCCGCACACCAATGAACCCATCGTCGTTTATTTCGCATCGCCGGGACTAAAGTCAGTCACCAACCCCATGGTCATGGTCTATGGCGTTTTTAATGCCATCACACTCTCGAATAACAATGCCGTGGTTCAGATTGATCCCGCCTCGGAACGCGGAATGTATGCCTGGAGGGTGGATGGCACAAACCAGGTTTACCAACTTTGGTTCTGGCTGGGCGGCTACCCGCCATTGCCCCAAACCTCGTTCGATCCAGGGCCATTTCATCTGGGAG
>PLIU01000113.1 GCA_003140095.1 Verrucomicrobiales bacterium
AGATGTGCTTGCGCGGCGGACGGCAGCGGCGTGTTTTCATCCGCGCCGCGGGAAATGATTCTGCGATAGTGCCAGCATTTGATCATAGGTGGCCTTTCATGGTCCGGAGGCTGAAAGAATTTTAATTCCCGGTTCTGGAGGTTTGATGGGCGCTGCCGGGCCGCGCCTGCCGGCAGACAGACGTTTGGCCAGCGCTGCGCGCGCGCGATGGAGGAGGACTTTAACGTGGAGTTCGTTGGTTCGCATGGCGCGGGCGGTTTCAGCAACGGAAAAACCCTCGGCGTATCGGAACCAAAGGACTTCCCAATGCCTTGGTTTGAGAGTGCCGGCCAAGCGCCAAAGGGCGTCGGCGTCATCCTTGGCGGCCAGGAGGCTGGCGGGGTTTTCCTCCACGACGCCAGTGTCGGGCGGCAGTTGGTCGAAGCGTTTAGCGGAGCGGAAATGGCTGGCAGCAGTGTGGCGCGCGATGGAAAAGAGCCAGGGAGCGAACGAAAGCGAAGGGTTGTAGCGCTGCAAACCGCGCCATGCCCGGCAAAAAGTCTCTTGAGTCAGGTCTTCGGCGTCTTGCCGATGTCGGGTGTAAAGGTGGAGGAAATTAAAAATCTGGGATTGAAAGCGCAAAACGATCTGCTCGAAAGAGTCCACGCTGCCTTGTGCGGAGAGGCGGGCGAGATCCTCGGCGCTGTGTTCGGTTGGGTCTGATTCGTTCACTCGCTGGGCGGCAGATGAAAGCGATGCGGTCTCCGTGCGCGCCAGCCTGCCCGAAATGTTCAGCACCAAGGCTGCTCCCTTTTCCAACCCCGGCTGGCGGCACGCGGAAATCATTGGTTTCTCTTGTTTCCATTCGTGGACGGGATCCCCGCTTCGGCCGCGGGTTTGGGAATTGGCCCGTTGTTTTCGGCCACAGCCTGCCGTTTGTCGTGCTTATGGATCATTTGATCGCGAACCTGTGTCAATTGCTCGATGGCTCTGTCAACAGGAAAATCAACGCCGACGTTCACGACGTTGTCGTTCGTCGAAACCTGGATCGAGTGCAGCAAGTGGGCCACGTCCTTGTCCTGGGGCTGGCTGAGCGAGCCGATGGCGATGAGACCCTGCACAACTTGTTCCATTTGCGCGACAACATCGGCGTTTTTGCCCCGCAAGGCAAGGTGCAAAAAGATCTGGTCGGCTTCCTCCCCCAGCACTACACGGCCGGCGTCGGCCGCTTGGAAGAGCTTGGCCTGGGGCGGCAGACCGTTGCCGAGGTTAAAGCCCTGGGCGACGCCCAGGAAAAAGAAGGCTTCCTTCACGTCCCCAAATTCGGCGAAAGCCGCGCCGGCAGCCAGGTTGGGCGCCTTGCCGGTCAGCACATTGGCGGCATTTTCGGTCACCTCGCGCGAACGGCCGATGGCGATGACTTTTCCAGGAATGATGGCGCAATAGGCGGTGTCCGGTATGGCGTAAAAGCTGACGCTGCCGTCCTGAGTCTGGGTGACCTGAATGGGGGCGTTGGTGCCTGCCAGAGCCATGCCGGCAAGGAAACCGACGAGGATTTTTTCGAAGTCTGGACTGGCGCGAATCAAAAGCACCGAATGTTCCTCTGGCGATTGGTACTCGGTGCCGTAGATGGTGACGGAGTTGATGCCGTCAAGAATTTTGTCCACGTTGATGTCCAGTTTGAACTTCGAGTTCAGTTCTTCGACGGGGCGGCTGAGCATCTTTTCCAACATTTGGGTGATGACGAAGCCGCCGACTTTGGTGGCGCGGAACTGGGCCGCCTCCAGATGCACAGNNACGAGCCACTTGGCGTCGGCGGAGACTTCCTCCTTGGGGATGGAGCCAGCCAGCGCGGGATGAAGCAGGGAAAGGAACAGCGAGACCATCAGTGCGATAAGTTTCATAGAATCAGTTCGGCGAATATGTATTTGGTCATTATTGGCGTGGCATGCAACGCCTCGTCCCTGTTGTATTCGCAGTCCGGGGCGGAAAGGTTACAAGAATTATCCATTAAAGAAACATCGGCGGATGCAACCCGGACAGATAGGTCTCCGAAATCTATTCATCGGCGGCAAGGTCAGCACAGCGTATATCTGTGTTGCGCCCATGATTTGGGGCATCGCCGGAGGCCTTTCGCGGCAACGGTTTCTTACTGCAATTTGAACGGCATGTCGGCGACGACGCTGTAAAGGCTGGCCAGCGTCTGGGCGGTCGGTTGGTGGCGGCCGGTCGGACCGAACCGGAAGGTGGCCGCCGTATCGAAGCTGCGAATGACGGCGCAATAATTGTTGTTGGCCATTACCCCTATCAATTCACCCGCCTTGCTCAATACCAGGTCGCCGCTGGATGGATTGAATTTCCCGAACAATCCTTTGAGCGAGTTGTGGTCCATTTTCAAATACTGCGGCGTGCTCACGTCGATCTGAAATTTGCATTCGCCGTAGTAATCCTCGCGCGTGCCGACCACGACAGCGTCCTGGAACACGTAGGGGTCCTTGGCAAAGTGGTAAACCTTGCTGCCCAAGGCGCGCGCTTGCCCTGCGGGCACGGGAATCAACACCATGCGTGGGTCCATCGAGCAAAAGGAGACCGAGGGGATGTGATAGACAACGGAGCCGCGCATCAAAGTGCCGCTCAATTCCTCCCATTGCGTGCCGGGATTCATCAGCGTCAGGGGTGTGTCCTGGACATGGCAGAGGGCAAACGTGTTGGTTTCGTCGGTGAGCAGGATAAGCTGCGTTTGTTTGCCTTTGGAGGAATCTCCAAATAAGCCCGGCTTAAGCCCCGTGAAACTGGCCAGCACGCGGTTGGTGGACATTTGCTCGAAGATCATGTTGGGCGTCAGCGGGCGGTTGTCGTGGATTTCCTGCGCCAAGTCAGACGATTTGGCGGCCAGGACCTTGACGCCCTCGGCCAGACGGACGTTTTCCCGGCGCTGGGCATCGACTTCCTCCTGCAATTGGGACATCTGGGCGTAGGCGGAACGATTGGAGGCCTCGCTCATCTGCAATTGATTTTGCAGCGCCATCCGGTCGGATTGCATCGACTGATTGGTTTTTTGCAACTGGGCCAGTTGCTCGGCCAGGGCGGCGGCCTTTTCCGTCTGCTTGCGCGCCTCGATTTCCATGGCGGCGCGTTGCTCCTTGGTGATGACCGTCTCGACGGTCGTGGCGTGCAATCGCTCGTTCAAATCGGCAATGTTCGTTTGCGCGGCGACCATCTGGCGCTGGAGATTGGTTTGCTCCGCCGCCAACTGCGCCGCCAATTGTTCCTTGGTTTGCAGTTGATCGCGGGTGGCCTCGATTTGCTGATTTTGCTGCATGACCACGGCGCGCGTGCGGGTCAACTCGCCCAGCAACTGGTCGTGCGCCTTGCGTTCTTCATCCAAGGCCTGGCGCATGACCTCGCCTAGGTCCTGGTGCCCGGTCACTTGATTTGTCGCCGGGTTGGATTGCGTCAATTGCGGCGTGCCGCTTTGGGACACCTTGTTGATATCAACCGTGGAAAAGGCCAGCAGGCTGACCAGGAGAAAATCACAAATGACGATGAGGATGCTGCGGTTCATGCGGTGGTCATTGAGGCAGTGGCGGCCGCGGCCCGTTCCGGCGCTGGGATTTGCGCCTCTGCTTGCATGAGCAACTGGCGTCGAACCGGACGCAGATTGAAGATTTTAAAGACCGAAACGAAAATGACGCCGAAAGCGGTGGACGAATAGGCGGCCATCAGGCTCCCTTCGATAATCTTGAGTGCAACCAGAATGAAACTCACAATCGTTCCGGCAAAACCGAGGTAAAGGCCGGCGTCAAAGAGATGGTCCTCGTTTTCGAGCAACTTGAGCTGCACGCGCGCCGGCACTTTTTGGCGCCGGATTTCGGCCAGTTTGACCAGACAGGCGCAATAAATCAGCGCCTGCAGCACAAAAAACAGCAGCAACGTAAATAAGCTATTAGGATTCATAAATGTTGATTTGACCAAAGGCACGATGCTCGCGGTCGCGGCGACGGTCATGGGCAGTCGCAGCCGGAAGGCTAACTCCGCCTTCTGGCCTTCCTGGGCGAGAAACGGCTCGCTCAGAAGCAAGACCACAAGCAAAAACCCCAAGCCAAATAGTAATTCGCGGGCCAGGTGAATTCCCCGCACCCGCAACGGTTCCTCGATTTCCGTCAGCCCCGGCCACACGAAATGACCCGCCATGGCCAGGAGGAACCCGCTCGATATGTAAAAGAACCACTTTACCATCAACGCAAACCACGGCGAGCGCAAGGTATATTCTGACGCCGCCCGGAAAAACATGGCCAACGGCCCTGATGCCGTCCACTCCTGACGTTGAGGCGAACTGTAAAGGCGCTGATGCCGATGCAAAAGTTCGTCCACCCCGCCTTCGCCAAAATGCAGACTGGCGCCCAGGTCTTTCAGGCCGGTCTGGCTAAAATCGTTCACGTAAGCGGCCACCTCAGCCGGCTTTTGCGAAAGCGCCACCGCCGCGAAGAGCGTCGGCAATTGCGGCTCGGCGTTCCGTGCCTGGCTGGCCAGCAATCCCAGTGTATTGGGATTATCGACGCCGCTGACGAAAGCCTTAAGCTCTCCCCAATCCAGCCGCTGCCCCAGCGACATCAGGTCCATGAGAATTTCTTCCAGCGGCTGGGCGCTGGCGCGCGTCCTGGCGGTCGCGGCCCGTTCCACCACCGCCTGCGCCAAGCCGGGCGCCAAGTCGTTTTCCGCCAGCAACAGCCCGCAGACCGATACCGCCGCGTCAAAAGCCTGGCCCGAAGCGGAGGATGAAGGCGGAAAAAGCGCCGTATTGGTCAAATCCCGGGCCCGAAGCAATTCATGCACCGCCGGCGAACCAGTCGCCTCCAGATACGCCAGGACCCGCTCCCGATTCTCCAACTTGATGACTGCGGTCATCGCGGGCGTGGAATTGGTAACAATCGGTCCGCCGGGAAAAAGACTCTCCTCTTTGGAATGAGTGGCCAAGGAAGAAGCCAGTTCTCCGGTCCATCGAATCTTCTGATCCTCCGCCGCTTGCAAGATCAAGCGGGCCGCGTCCGCATTATTGGCCCGTTCCAGCACCATGCCGCGATCAACTAGGGAAGGCCCGGCCTCCCCGGCCTTTCGCAAAATGGAGGCATCCACCACGCGCAAATGCATGGGCACAAGCCAGCCGCACAGCAGCAGCACACCCGCAAAGGCGATGCACAGTGCGGCCCACAACCAACGGCTCTTATCCGTACTCATGCGGTATTATGTATTACCATCGGTAAAAGTCACCTTTGTCTTAACGGCCATCCAATCCGGATTCTTAAATCCGCACGGTCGAATCGGTCCGTCCTCTCCATTCACCCTTGAGTCAATAATTTCAAACCGCAGGCGCCGGAACGCCTCCGACACCTTTCAATATACAACGCTGTCATGGGAACGCAAGACTGGAATTGCATGTCCAATTTCGGGACACTCCACCACCCCCACAGGTTTGATTTGGTTTGATTTGGTTTGATTCACTTTGATTTGGTTGACCGGGTTTGACTGCGTGGCTGTGACGTGGCTTGGCTGCCTCATCCACCGAAGGCGAACTGGCCACGATGTACAAGGCTGGGCGGCATCTGGATAAATTGGATTTGACTGTGATCAAGCTGCAAGGCTGGGACCGCGCCAATTCGTTCGACCAAACCGGCCCTGGATCAACCCATCCCCCAACATGCGCAGCTTGACCGAAGCGATGCTGTATCCCGGCGTCGGCTTGCTGGAGAATTGCCAGCTTTCGGTCGGTCGCGGCACGGGCACGCCCTTCGTACTCATCGGCGCGTCCTACATCGACGACCTCAGGCTGGCCGAGGCCATGAACGCCGAGCGCCTGCCCGGTGTCCGCTTTGTCCCCGTTCGTTTCACACCCTCGGCCAACATTTTCAGCAACCAGCCATGCGCGTTGGAGATTGCCCGCGCCATGAACATCCGCCGCGGCGGCCAGCGAGGCTTCTGACGGAGCGGTGTCTGTCGGCTTGGGGAGCATCTTTACGGATTCGCCTCTCGGCTGGTGATCTTGACTGTTGCTTCCTGCAAGCCGTCGGATTTTACCTTCAGCCGAAACGTTCCGGGTTGGCTGGCTTTGGCGCGAACGATGGCCACGGCCAGGCCGTTGAACGCCTTCCGTTCGCTTGACTGAAATGGCGCCAAACTGGTGGCGTCGCCGTTGTCGGTCGCGACGATTTCACCCGGACCGTCCAACTCAAACGTCAGCAGGTTCCCGGCCCGCGGCGCCATCACGCCGTTTTTGTCGGCCACGGTCACGGTGATGAACGCCAAGTCCTGCCCGTCGGCCTGAAGGCGGGTTCGATTGGCCTCCGCGAGCAGCTTCGCCGGCGCGCCGGCCGTCTTGACCGTATCGCTGGCCCAGCCGCGGCCATTTTTATATGTGACAACCTTCAGCGTGCCCGGTTGGTAAACGACATCGTCCCAATGCAGGCGATACTCCAACCGCCCTTTTTTCTTCCGGCCTAGGGATTGTCCGTTCAGGAACAACTCCGCCTCGTCACCCGAGGTATAGACATGCACCGGCGTGATCTGGCCGGCCCGCTCCGGCCAAGTCCAATGCGGCAGCAGGTGCGCCATCTTCAACTCCGGCCGCCAGCGGGCCTGGTAAATGTAAAAGCGGTCCTTCTTCAATCCGGCCAGATCGACAATGCCGAAATACGAACTGCGCGACGGTGTCGGGATGTGTCCCAATTCGTCCAACTCCTTCTTCAACCACGCCTTGTCGGCTGCGTCGGTGAAGTTGTTCAGGTTGGTGAGGTCGCTATTGTAAGGCGTCGGCTCGCCCAAATAATCAAATCCCGTCCACACGAATTCGCCGGCCACAAACGGGAACTCATCCTGGCCCGCGAACTCCCAGTCCGGCGGCGTGGCCCAGGGCGGCGCGTAGAGATCGTAGGAACTCATCTGAAAATCCGCCTGCCCGCCGGATTTGTTGGTGGTGACGGGAAAAAAGTATTCGCCGCGCGAACTCACGCACGAAGCCGTCTCGCTCCCAAACACCGGCTGCTTCGCATTGGCCTCGCGGAATTTGCCGTATTCGCGCGACTTGTAATTGAATCCGAAAACATCGAGGTGGTCATGGAACCCGTTGTAGCCCGCGCGCGTATTGTCGCAGGCGGCGCTGGTGGGCCGGGTCGGGTCTTCCGCGTGGGCGATGGCGGTCAATTCCGCCGCGATGACCGCGCCCGCCGGGGAACCTTGCTCGGGAATTTCGTTGCCAATGCTCCAGAGAATGATGCTCGGATGATTGCGGTCGCGGCGCAATTCGGCGCGCCAATCCTTCTCGTGCCAGTCGTCGAAAAGCAGATGGTAATCGTTGCGCGCCTTGCCGCGCCGCCAGCAATCGAACGACTCGTCCATCACCAGCATTCCCATGCTGTCGCATAAGTCGAGCAATTCAGGCGCGGGCGGATTGTGGCTGGTGCGAATGGCGTTGCAGCCCATTTCCTTGAGAATGGCGATCTGCCGCCGCAACGCGCTCACGTTGACGGCCGCGCCCAACGCGCCCAGATCGTGATGGTCGCACACCCCGTTCAGCGGCACGCGCCGGCCGTTGAGCAGAAAGCCGTTGGTCGCCGTAAATTCAATCGTCCGAATGCCAAACGGCGTCTCACAACGATCCACCACTTTCCCATCCTGCAACAGGGAGGTCGCCACCACGTAGCGGTTCGGCGTATCAATGCTCCACAGCCGGGGGCTTTTAACGTCGCTCTGGCTTTCCCACGTCGCTTGTGTGTGTGCTGTAAACCTCATGCCGTCCGATTCGGTCGCGGCCACGGTACGGCCTCTGGCCCCATCCGCTTCAAGCTCAAAAATCTCATTCTTGACCTTCACGAAGCCGTCCGCGTCCGTTTCACCTTCCGCGTTGACGCGCACCTTGACTGTGGCGGAACCGGCCTCCACCCGAGGGGTTGTCACATAAACACCCCAGTGCGCGACGTGGACGGGCGCGGTCTTGACCAGCCAGACATTGCGGTAAATGCCGCCGCCCGGATACCAGCGGGAGGAGTTTTCCGGATTGTCAAGACGAATGGCGATGACGTTGTCCGCGCCGAATTTGAGGCCCGGCGTCAAATCCACCCGCCACGAGGCGTAACCATAAGGCCAGCCGCCGATCAAATGGCCGTTCAGCCAGACGGTCGCGTACGCCATCGCCCCGTCCACGTCCAGAAAAACGCGCCGCCCCGCGTCCGAGGCGCGAATGATCAGGTGCCTGCGATACCAGCCCACGCCCCACCAGGGCAGCTTGCCGGTTTCGCCGGGATAATCCTGTTTGAACGGCCCTTCGATGCCCCAATCATGCGGCAGGTCTATTGAGCGCCACTGGCTGTCGTCGAAATCATACCGCGCGTAAGAAATGTCGCCTACGGGATCGCCGGGTGGCCTGGTTTTGGCGGCGCGCTCGGTATTGGTAGTAAACTCGGTGCCGGAGGCTTCCACCCAATCCTTGATCGCGCTGTAGTCCAGCTTGCCTTGCGCCTCGGCCGGGTCGCCTTTGGCAAAGCGCCAACCAGTGTCCAGGGAAGTGCGTTCCCCCGGCGAAACCGGCTGCGCCGTCGCCGCCACGCCAGCCAGGTAAAAGCCAAAGAACGTGACCATGAACGGACCGCCTGTCCCGGCAAGGGGAAAAGCGGCCTTCATCCAAGATTTTGCCAATCGGTTGATCATAAGCTAAGGATACGTTTGTGAGGCGATGCCCGGCGCGCGGGTTTGATTTGGTTTGATTTGGTTTGATTCGGTTTGACCGTTCCGGGAGGGGCGAGCCCTTGATCTTTTCCGATTTTTATTAGGTTTGTTTGGGTTGGACTTGGTTGGACTGGGTTTGACTGACTTTGACCCGGTTTGACCGGACTGTATTCCGGCAGCCTCTTGGGCCACCCGCACGTCCAATTTCGGGACACATCGACGCCGCCACAGGTTTGATTGGGTTTGACCCGGTTTGATCCGGCTTGACCGGGTATGACTGCGCGGCTGTGACGTGGCTTGGCTGCTTCATCCTTCATCCTTTCCGCAATGTCTCCAACCTCGCCCGGCGCGGCCTCACGGCGACCGAGGCGGGCCTTGGCTTCGGGCCATACAAGCTGGCTTGAGCATAAAAATCTCATCGCGCCAAGATCGTAGGCCCGCCGATGTCTGTCAACTGGCGCGGCACCGCAGGTGGACGAGATAAAACTGGGTTTTGCGGATTGGCGTTCTTTTTTGCGCACTCATCCTCCGCTGGCTGCCAACTAGTCAAAAACCTCGGCGAGGGCTCCGACCGGCTGGCCCGAATGGACCCCATGAGAATAGCCCGGCGGTTTCAACGCCAGGTCCTACCTCAAGTCCCGAAGGGACGGCTGATCCAACCCCACAAGTGCTGAAGCCACTAGGGTGGGTGATGAGCCACGAAACCACCGCCGACTCGACTTTGCCTCTCTCTAGCCTACCCTTCTCTCATGTCGCAAACTTTGACTCTGGGACATTCGCCCGACCCCGATGACGCCTTTATGTTTTACGGGCTGGCCAAAGGGTTGATCCCGACCGGCGGCTTCGCCTTCGAGCACGTCTTGCAGGACATTCAAACGTTGAACGAACGCGCCCGGCGCGGCGAGTTGGACATCACCGCCATCAGCTTCCACGCCTACGCCTACGTCAGCGCCCAATATGCCCTGCTGCCCAGCGGCGCGAGCATGGGCGACGGCTACGGGCCATTGTTGACGGCCAAGGAACCGTTCACCCGCGCGGAATTGGCCCGGCGCAAAATCGCCGTGCCCGGAACCACGACCAGCGCGTTTTTGGCCCTCCAACTCTGGCTGCAAAAACCGGCGAACCAATTGAATTTCATCGTCGTTCCTTTCGACCGGATTTTTGAAGCCGTTCGCTCGGGCCGCGCGGAGGCCGGACTGGTCATTCACGAAGGCCAATTGACCTATCAGAAGGAAGGCCTCGTGCTGTGCCAGGATTTGGGCGCGTGGTGGAAGAGCGAAAACGACGACCTGCCCCTTCCCCTGGGCGGCAACGTCATTCACAAGCGTGTTGCGCCCCCGACGCGCTCGGCCGTCGCGCGCATTCTCACGGCCAGCATCCAATTCGGCCTCGATCACCGGCCCGAAGCCGTCGCGCACGCCCTGCAATATGCGCGCGACATGGGCCGCGATCTGGCCGATCAGTTTGTGGGGATGTATGTCAATCACTGGACGATGGATTACGGCGAAAAAGGCCGCGAGGCCATCCGCCGCTTTTTGGGGAAGGCCTTCGAAGCGGGCCTGCTGCCGCACCGGCAAGAATTGGAGTTCGTCGATTAAGCGACTGCCTCCTTGCAAGACCGCGCCGGGGGGTTAAGTTGTTGCGATACGAGAATGAAAGAATTGAGCGATGTCCCCAGCGTCTGGAATCTGCCGTTTCTCGAGCAACTCTACACCGAGTTCTCGCGCGACCCGGCCTCGCTTTCCCCCGAATGGCGTCAATACTTTGAAAACCTCAAGAACGGCGAACCGCCCGCCCCGCCCCGTTTAGGTCCTTCCTTCCGGCCGCCCAGCCTCTTTCGCGCGCGGCCCGGCGTGGCCCCGGCCACGGAAGGTTTCGATGAGGCCAAGATCGCCGCCCTGCAGCACCGCGTCTATCGCCTGGTGCGCCATTACCGCGTGCGCGGACATAACATCGCCGCGGTTGATCCTCTCGGCCTGCCCCGGCCCATCCCGCACGAGTTGGAATTGGATTTCTTCGGCTTCGCCGAGGGCGACATGGACCGCCCCGTCCATTGCGAGACCCTCCAATCCAATCGCACCTTCACCATTCGGCAAATCCTCCAGCAATTGCGCGACACCTACTGCCGCTCCATCGGCGTGCAGTACATGCACATCGACCATTTCGGCATGCGCCGCTGGTTGCAGGAACGCATGGAAAGCACCCGCAACCGCCTGGAATTGACCCGCGAGGAACAAATCCGCATCTTCACCCGCCTGACCGACGCCGTCGCCTTCGAGGAGTTCATCCGCAAGAAATTCGTCGGCGCGAAAAGCTTTTCCCTCGAAGGCTGCGAGAGCTTGATCCCGTTGCTTGATTTGGCCATCGAGAAAGCGGCCGAGCAGGGTGTCAAAGAAATCGTTCTGGGCATGGCCCATCGCGGGCGCTTGAACGTCCTGGCCAACATCCTGGGCAAAAGTCCGCGGCAGATTTTCCGCGAGTTCGCCGACGATCTCAAATTCTTCCGCGGCCACGGCGACGTCAAATATCATCTCGGCTACAGCAACGACTGGACCACGGCCACGGGGCGTCCCATGCATCTTTCCCTCTGCTTCAATCCGAGCCACCTGGAGTTTGTCAATCCGGTCGTGCAGGGCCGGGTGCGGGTCAAGCAGGACCGCTTTCGGGCCGACGGGGGCGCGGCCGCGACGGAAATGGAGGCCGGCCCGTGCCTGGCGCTGCTCATCCATGGCGACGCCAGTTTCGCCGGCGAAGGCGTCGTCCAGGAGACCTTGAATTTGAGCCAATTGGCCGGCTACAGCGTGGGCGGAACGGTCCACGTTGTTGTCAATAATCAAATCGGCTTTACCACCCCGCCCTCCGAAGGCCGCTCCAGCGCCTATCCGACCGACGTGGCGCGCATGTTGCAAATTCCCATTTTCCATGTCAACGGCGAGGACCCGGAGGCGGTGGCCCAGGTCGTGCGCCTGGCCATGGACTTCCGCCGGAAATTTCAGCGCGATGTTGTTATTGACATGTTTGGCTACCGCCGCCTGGGACACAACGAGGGCGACGAACCGTCCTTCACCCAGCCCGTCTTGTACAGGGCCATTCAGCGCCGCAAATCCGTCCGCGAGGGCTACCTGGACCACCTCTTGGCCTTGGGTGGATTGACGCGCGAGGAAGCGGAGGAAATCGCCCGCCGCCGCTATGAAGCGCTCGAACGGGAGCTGACCCAGGCCCAGAACGAAGCCTTTCTTCCGCCAGTGGAAAAAACCCAGGGTATCTGGTCGCGCGGCCGCTACACCGGCGGCCCGGAGAAGGAGGCCGAGGAAACCCGCACCGGCGTCGAGCCAAAGCGTTTGTCTGAATTGCTGCTCAAGCAGACCGAGTTGCCGGAGACTTTTCATCCGCATCCCAAGATCAAGAAGTTCCTGGAGTCCCGCCGCCAGATGGCCGCCGGCGGGGAGCCTCTGGACTGGGCGGCGGCCGAGGCGCTCGCGTTCGCCAGCCTGAGCGCCGAGGGCTTCCGCGTGCGCTTGAGCGGCCAGGACAGCGCGCGCGGCACCTTCAGCCAGCGACACGCCATTCTCTACGACTACGACACCGGCGATGCTTACGTGCCGTTGCGCCACCTGGGCGGCAGCCAGGCCCCGGTGGACATCATCAACAGCCCGCTCTCGGAAGCGGGCGTGCTCGGCTTTGACTACGGTTACAGCCTGGATTGCCCGGACGGCTTGATCTGCTGGGAGGCGCAATTCGGCGACTTTGTCAACGCCGCCCAGGTCATCATCGATCAATTCATCGCCAGCGCCGAGGACAAGTGGAACCGCTTGAGCGGAATTGTTTTGCTGTTGCCCCACGGTTTCGAGGGACAAGGCCCGGAACATTCCAGCGCCCGCCTGGAGCGCTTCCTGAACCTGGCCGCGGAGGACAATATCCAGGTGGTGGTCCCGAGCACCCCGGCCCAGTACTTTCATTGTTTGCGCCGCCAGGTCGTCCGGCCCTGGCGCAAACCGCTGATCGTCATGACGCCCAAGAGCCTCCTGCGCGATGCGCGCGCCGTCTCGTCCCTGGCCGACTGCGCCCAGCCGACGTTCCAGCGGGTCTTGCCCGAGGCCGCGCTCCCGCCGGCAAAAGTCCGCCGCATTTTGTTGTGCGCGGGAAAAATTTATTACGAACTGCTGCAACAACGCGAAACCCTCCAACGCGAGGACGTGGCCATCCTGCGCCTGGAGCAGCTTTACCCCTTTCCCCACCGCCTCCTGCAATCGGCCCTGGAGCCGTACGCCGCCGGCACGCCGGCGGTGTGGGTGCAGGAGGAGCCGGAGAACATGGGCGCGTGGCGGTTTCTGCGCGTCCTTTTTGGCGAGATGCTGTGCGGCAAGTTTCCTTTCGCGGGCATTCGGCGTCCCGCCTCGCCCAGCCCGGCCACCGGCTCCGCCCGCATTCACAAACGCGACCAGAAATATCTCATCGCCCAAGCCTTTGCCGACGTCTAAAGAGCGATGGCCACACCAAACCTTTAATTGACAATAACCCCATGGCAGTTGAATTGAAAGTTCCCTCGGTCGGTGAATCGGTCACCGAAATTGAAATCGGCCAGTGGCTCAAGGCGGAAGGCGATAGCGTCAACAAAGACGAGAACATCGTCGCGCTCGAATCCGAGAAGGCGACCGTCGAGTTGCCCGCCCCTGCCTCCGGCACCTTGAGCCGCATCGTCAAACGCAAAGGGGAAAAGGCCCTGGTCGGCGAAGTCATCGCTTATTTGGAGCCGGCGCAAAAGTCCAAGGAGGAAACCCGCCTCCTGCGCAAAGCGGATAAGGCGCAGCCTGCCCCCGCGCCAGTCCCAGCCCCAGCGCCCGCGTCCGTGGCCGCGCCGCCTCCCGCCCCCACTACAGTTGCCGCGTCGCCTCCCGCCCCGGCACCCGCGTCCTTCGCGATGCCGCCTGAGCTAGGGACTGAATTCATCAAGGCGCCCGCCTTGCGCACACCCCTGGCTCCGGGACGGGAGGAGGAAGTGGTGCGTATGACGCCGTTGCGGCGCACCGTCGCGCGGCGCCTGGTGGAGGCGCAACACAGCATGGCTGCGCTGACCACCTTCAACGAGATCGATCTTTCCGCCGTCATCGCCTTGCGCCAGGAGCACCAGGAGAGCTTCGCCGCCCGGCACGGCGTCAAACTCGGCTTCATGTCGTTCTTCGTCAAAGCCGCCATCGAGGCCCTCAAAGCCATTCCCCAACTCAACGCCTCCGTCCTGGGCGAGGACATTGTCTATCATAATTATTTTGACATCGGCATCGCCATCGGTTCCGGCAAGGGCCTGGCTGTGCCGGTCCTGCGCAACGCCGAGCAACTCAGTTTCGCCGAGGTCGAGAAGGCGGTGGCCGATTTCGCCGCCCGGGCCAAAGACAACAAATTAAAGCCCGACGAATTGCAGGGAGGCACCTTCACCATCACCAACGGCGGCGTNNGGCAACGTCGTCATCCGCCCGATGATGTACACCGCCTTGAGCTACGATCACCGTCTGGTCGATGGCCGTGAAGCGGTCACGTTCCTGGTGCGCATCAAGGAGATGGTTGAGCATCCCGCGCGCATTTTGTTGGAGATCTGATGGAAGCGCGCAAGCAAGAAAGCGCGCGCTCAGAAATGACGAAGCAGGAATGCCTCCAGGAAACGCTGCGTCTCCTCCTGGTGCAAATCGACGCTGACCGCTTTGGGTGTCAACTCCTTGAATTCAGCGCCGGGGATTTCCCGCGCCAAGGTCACGCCGTATTCGAGCGGATGAATGACGTCGTCGTCGTTGGCCATCACCAGCGTCGGCACGGCGAGGGCCCGCCATTGCCGGCGGTCCGCGCCGGGCGCGTCCAGAGGAATCTTTTCCAGCCGCACGACGGTTTCCTGCGCGCGCGGATGCATGAATTGGGAGGCCAGCGAGGCGGCGCTGGCGGTGGAGCGCGCCAGCGCCCGCTGGTAAATTTCGGATTGCTTGAACAATTCCAGCCCCCTCTCCGCGCCGTGCTCTCGCAGCAGATCGGCCATGGCGGTGAATACGACGACATTGTCCCGCCGCGGCGCATCCAGCCAGGCCGGGCGGTGCAGAACCAGGCCCAGCACCCGTTGCGGATGACGCAACGCGAAATTCAAAGCGACGGCCGCGCCCATCGAGATGCCGCCGACCACCGCCTTCTCGACTTGCAGGTGATCCATCAGCGCCAGCAGATCATCGGCAAAGGACGCCAGGCTGACTTTCTCCGACGGCCCGACCGGATGCGTCCGCCCATGCGCGCGGCAATCAAATCCGATCAACCGAATGCCGCCCGGCGGACGGAACAGGCCGAAGGACTGCGTCACGTCCGCCCCCAATCCGTGCTGAAAGAAAAAGGGGACGCCGCGGCCAGCCGTCTGATAATAAAAGTTGATTCCGTCGTGCGGGAACACCGCGGAAACGGGCGCCGGCGGCGGCGCTTCGGAATTTTTTAATTGTTGACTCAGAAAAGCCGCGCTTGTCTTGACTTCCTCTTCCGCCAGGCTCCTGCAGCAGGAGCGGCCCGTCATAACCGGCGGCGCGCAAAAGCCGCAGCAACCGGGGCCAATCCAGAATGCCCCGGCCCGCCGCGACGTGCGTGAAGTCCGCTCCATCGCGGAAATCCTTGGCGTGCGCCAGGGCGATGTCCCGGCCCAGCAAAGCGAAAGCTTCATCCAGCACCTCCGCCATGCGCGCGCCTTGGCCCGGACCGAACAAGTTGGCCGCATCCATGATGATTTTGAGCCGGGGCGATCCCATCTCGTCCAGCAGGCGGCGGGCTTTTTTGGCGGAATTGACGACGTTGGCCGTTTCCGGTTCGACTCCCAACAAGACATCATGCCGGTCCGCGATCTTGATCGCCTCCCGCATCGATGCCTGCAAGTCCTGCCAAGCCTCAGCACTGTCGTTCTGCGGATGCGACCGCCACATTTCCTCCGGATCGCGGGTGCCCGTGCAGAGAGTGACCATCGGCGCGCCCAACCCGGCGCAACTGGCCGCAATCCCCTCCAATCGCCGCAGTCCCTCGCGCCGTCGGGCGAGGTCGGGATCGATCATGTTAAACGTGCCCGACACTGCGGCGACGGTAAGATTGCGGCGCTTAAGCTCGCAAGCGGCGGCGCTGACCACGCCCGGGTCGATTTTCTCCGGCAGACCGGCCAAGCCGGCGCAGGCAAAGTTGAACTGCACACAATCCAAACCGCAGTCGGCGATCGCGTCCAGTGTGCCGGCCAGAGACGGCCGGACAAAGGTTTTGGCGAAGATTCCCAGACGCATACCTGATGGATGCTAAGACCTCAAAGCGCAAACTTCAATGTTCAGCTTCGGTCGTGTCGAAGTCCGCACGGTCCATACACGAAGCGGCTGTGACAATTCCACGAACTTGAAATTCCAGGCTGGCGCTTTCCCTCAATCCATGTTAAAAAAAACAACAGATATGAAACGCAAACTTTTATTCAGTTCAGCCGCGCTTTCCGCGCTTTTGTCCTCTGGCGCCATGGCGCAAGTCGTCAATTTCCACGACGCCAACAATGAGTTCCCACTCCATATTGGTGGCTCTCAATATGAGGAGCTTTTCGCCGGGCAAGGGGCCTACGCGGACTCCGGCAACGATATATGGAATGGCTTCGGTCAATACGCCGGTCCTGGGGAAATCTGGTTTTACAGCGGAGCTCCCGGCAGCGGACCTGTATGGCCTCAACAGTATGGAAATCCGGGCAACCCCTATGCCGCCTACTTCGGCCAGTCTGGCTGGACTAATTGCACCGGCAAATCCCTTTATAATTATAATTCGGCAAGTGCCGCCTTCGCTGGCAACGCCGACTCCGGCGGGCAATGGACCCCGATCACGTTGTCGGTGGGCGGATATTTGACGGACAATGGTGGTTTGTACGAAGTCCCGATCCCAAATGGCAGTCCGGGTTTTCTCCTGAGCAACGCCGCCATAATCACTAATGGCACCGAAGTGTTTACTTTGCAGAACGTCCCTACGAATGACACTTACGGGCTTTATCTTTACGGAGTGAACTTTGCTAATAACCGCGGCACCCTCTTCTCAGTCAATAGCGGCAACGCCCATAACGCGATCGCCGCCACTCTCAATGGCCAGAACGGCGCGCCCGACCCAACTTTTGTCGAAGGCCAGAACTTCGTCATTTTCGAGAGCGTCACGCCGGACACCAATGGGAACATCACCATCACCGCCGCGCCCAATCCCGAGGATGGGGTTGACAACACTAACCTCTCCGGCGAAGCCGATTTCGATGGCCTTCAATTGATATTCAACCCGCCGCCGACGGCGGTGGGAAGCACCGCGGCGCAAAACGTATTCGCCGGCGGCACGGCGAACTTTTCGTTTTCGCCCGCCTTTGCCACCAACCCTTCCTTCCGCTGGCAATTCATCAGTGCCGGCAGTACCAATAATCTCTCCGATGGCGGCAACATTTCCGGCTCCGCGACCACCAACCTGACTATCGCCAACGTTTCCGCGGCCAATGCCGGCTTGTACCGGTGCCTCATCAGCGCCTCCACCGCCACCAACACTAGCCCGGCCGCGCCGCTGACCATTTTGACCTCCACTTTCGCCAACGTTTTGCAGCCCGGCGATACCCTCAGCGACTTCGGCGACAACACGAACCCGCCCTACAACTCGATCCCGCCGCCCTTCTTCATGACGGTCACCAGCGTGGAGGACAACACTCTCTACCAATACGAGAATTTTGGCGCCAACGGCAGCACTGCGCCTTTTAAGGGGCCGGTGGGCTTCATCGTCACACCCCTGTCCGGCGCCTCGCACGTGACGGGAATGCGGCTTTTTGCCGCCAGCAGCCATCCAGAGGATGATCCGGCCGATTATCTGCTGGAAGGATCCAACAACGGCACCAATTTTACAACCATCTCCGGCGGCCTGCTGGCTCTGCCCGCGCCACGCAATGCCGCCGGCGGCGCCATCGACGTGACCAGTCAAGTGCTGCAGGAATTGGACTTTGCCAACACCGCCGCTTACACCACCTACCGGTTGACCTTTACCAACGTCAACGACAATGCCATAGCCTCCAACGGCGTTCAAATCGCGGAAGTTCAGCTTCTCAGCGAGGAGTTGTCCGTCGGGCCGCCTGTTGTCACCTTTAACGGCAACGGCACGGACTGGACCCTCAACGAAGGCGCCGTCATCACTCCCACCATCAGCAATAATGTGCTCACGCTCACCGACGGCGGGGCCAGCGAGGCTTCCAGCGCGATCTTCGACACTCCCCAGGCCATCAGCGGTTTCATCGCTTCCTACACCTACCAGGCCACTGGAAGCGGGGCCGCCGACGGCATTACATTCTGCCTTCAAAACTCTCCACTTGGCACCAACGCGGTCGGCCAAGGAAGCGAGGATTTGGGCTATACCGGCATCACGCCCAGCGCCGCCTTTGAAATGAACATCTACACGGGCGCCCCCGGTGGCGCCGGGATTCAATTCGGCACCAATGGCAGCACCCCTGGGAGCACGAACCCGATAGCGCCGTACTTCAGCACCCTGCCGGTCAACCTTGCCAGCGGCGACCCCATTTACGTTCAGCTCTACTACATCCAAAACGTCCTGAATGTGTGGCTGGTGGATGCAAAGGCAGGGACCAAATACGCCACCAATTTTAGTGTGCCCGACCTGCCCGCCATTGTCGGCGGCAGCAACGCGTTCATTGGTTTCACCGGCGGCACGGGCAGCGCCACCTCCATCCAGACGGTGTCCAACTTCGTCTATTCCTACACGGTGCCTCCTGTCCTCTCCGTCACGCGCGGGGCGCCGGGGAGCGTGGTCGTCTCGTGGCCGGGTCCGGTCTCCTCCTTGTTCGCGTTGCAACAAAGCGCGTCCTTGAGCGGACCATGGTCGAACGTGACCGTCACACCCCAGGTCGTCAACTCCCAGAACCAAGTCACCTTGACCCCCGCAGTTGCCACGTTCTACAGGCTGACCTTGAAATAGATCGAGAAAAGTATTGACCGTTCTTAGCGATCGTCATAATAATATAGTCTGAATATCTGCACGAAGCTAAGAGAGAGGACTCCGGCCCATTGCGGCAGCTGGGGATTCACCCTGATCGAACTGCTGGTGGTNNGCCATCATCGCTATCCTGGCCGCACTTTTGTTGCCCGCCCTGGAAGTATCGAAGTTCTCGGTCGAAGTTGCCAATTGCACCTCCAATTACAGGCAATGGGGCGTGGCGGCGAACCTCTACGCGATGGATTACCAGAACAAACTGCCCGCCTACACAATAGGCGACCGCACGGGGTGCAATCCTACGGATGTGTCCACCAATATGCCCGCCGGCTTGCAGCCCTATGGCCTGACGGTGGCCATGTGGTTCTGCCCGGTGCGCCCGGGCGAATTTGCCTACGCCAACATTTATTGTCTGCAGACCTTGGGACATGGGCTAGTCACGATTGCTGATTTGACAGATTACTACGCCAGGTCTTTTGGGTCGTTCGCCCTCATCAATCATAATTGGTGGGTGCCGCATTTAAACGGCGGGAAACTGGTCCCCGATCCGAGCAGCGGCTTCGGGGAGGCGCGCTTGCCGAACGGCTGGCCGGAAAAGACGA
>PLIU01000301.1 GCA_003140095.1 Verrucomicrobiales bacterium
GACCCGGTTTGATTGGGTTTGACGGGGTTTGACTGCGCGGCTGTGTGACGTGGCTTGGCTGCTTCATCCTTCATCCTTTAGCCTTTCCGCATGCCTCAGTGCCAAGCAGGCGCAGTTCCCCTCCTGCCGCCGCCAGTCCTCGTAACTGCCCTTTTTCGCGTATGAGCATAAAAGTCTCATGGTAAGATGATCCTACGAATGTTGATGTCCGTCAAGTGGTCCGGCGACACCCGCGGATGTGGGCGCAAATCAGATCCCGCATTGCCTTGAATTGGGTTCTCTCTCGCGTTGGCCTAATATTCCGCAAGTTAGGACACTTCCTTTGCTCCGGCGGCTTGTCTCCCAACCGTCTATCCGTTAACTTCCCATTCCGAATATGACTGATTCATACTTGCAAAATCTCTTCGCCGCCCGCATCGGCGGCAAGGAATACGGGAAATCCACCGCCATTTATAAGTTTGAGAAAATCAAGCGGGCCAAACGGGCCGCGCTGGCCGCGCATCCGGGCGCGGAGATCATCGATCTGGGCGTGGGCGAACCGGATGAGATGGCCTTTCCACAGGTCCTGGCCCAATTGGCGCGGGAGGCGGCCAAACCGGAGAACCGCGGCTACTCGGACAACGGCGACGATGTCCTCAAAGTCGCCGCCGCCCGTTACCTGGATAGAGTCTGCGGTGTGCCGGACATTGATCCCGAAACGGAAGTCATTCACTCCATCGGCAGCAAGGCGGCGCTGACGATGTTGCCCGCGGCGCTGATCGACCCCGGCGATTGGGTGCTGATGACAACTCCCGGTTACCCCGTCTTCGGCACACACGCGCGGTATTACGGAGGGATCGTGCATCAACTGCCGTTGCTGGAGAGCCACGGCTTTTTGCCGGACCTGGATTCGGTTCCGGCGGATGTTTTGCGCCAGTGCAAGGCGCTGGTGTTGAACTACCCGAATAATCCGACCGGCGCGGGCGCGACACCGGAGTTTTTCGCCAAGGTGGTGGAGTTCGCGCTCCAGAACCGGCTGGCGGTCATCCACGACGCCGCTTACGCCGCGCTCGTCTTCGAGGGCAAGCCGCTGAGTTTCCTGGCCACTCCCGGCGCGAAGGAAGTCGGGCTGGAACTGCATTCCACCAGCAAGAGTTTCAACATGACGGGCTGGCGTTGCGGATTTGTCGCCGGCAACCAGCGTTTGGTCCGGGCCTACGGCGACATCAAGGACAATTCGGACTCGGGACAGTTCCTCGCCATTCAGCACGCCGCCGCCTACTGCCTGGAGCACCCGGAGATGACCGCGCAAATCGCGGCCAAGTACTCCCGCCGCATGGACGGCTTGGTGCAGGTGTTACGCAAAGCGGGGTTCGCGGCCGCCAAACCCAAGGGATCGTTTTTCCTCTATGTCAAAGCGCCCAAAGCGGCCGCCGCACAAGGGATGCGCCGCGAGTTCAGCAGCGCGGAGGACGTTGCGCAATGGCTCATCGCGGAGAAACTGATTTCGACGGTCCCCTGGGACGACGCGGGGGCCTACTTGCGCTTCAGCGTCACTTTCATGGCCAACGACCCGGCGGAGGAAAAGCGCGTGCTGGGGGAGATCGGCGCGCGGCTGGACGGTGTGGCGTTTGAATTCTAACCGCTCTACAAGACTGGTTCTGCCGCCTCCTAGGCGAAGATGCTTGTCACTCGAACGCATGAACATGATTCTTGCCATGATGGATCGAGGCAAGATACTTTGCCCGAGCTGCACGTGAGCCAAACCGAGATCAACAAGCAGGAACCACAGGAAGTCTTCCATGTGGTGGAACATCTTTTCCGTCACGAGGCAGGAAAAATAGTCGCCACTTTGACCGGGATTTTTGGGCTCGAACATCTTTCACTCGCGGAAGACGTGTTGCAGGAGGCACTGGCGCGGGCGTTGCAGATCTGGCCGTTCCACGGCGTGCCACAAAATCCGTCCGCGTGGATCATGCGGGCTGCGCGAAACCTCGCGCTAGATGTCGTGCGACGCCAAAAAGTTTTCCGCGACAAGGAACCTGAAATCATCCGCTTGATGGAGCCGGAGAGTTCCGCGCAGGAAAAGGCCGTTTTGTCCGAACAGGAAATAGGGGACGACCGGTTGCGTCTGATGTTCGTGTGCTGTTATCCGCTGATACCTGCGGAGGCGCAGGTTGCGCTCGCGTTGAAGACCCTGTGCGGGTTCGGCGTGAGGGAAATCAGCCGCGCGTTTCTCACAACCGATGCGGCGATTGCCAAACGGCTGACGCGGGCGAAGCAAAGAATCCGCCAGGCTCGAATCGCTTTCGAGATACCCGCCGGCGAAGAATTGGCGCGGCGCATGGAAAGTGTGTTGCAAACGCTCTACCTGCTGTTCAACGAGGGCTACAAAGCGTCGAGTGGCGACAAACTGGTGCGCCAGGACATTTGTTCCGAGGCCATCCGCCTGACCAGCTTGCTGGCGGAACATCCGGCCGGCAACCAGCCCAAGACGCATGCGCTGCTGGCGCTGATGCTCTTGGGCGCCGCGCGCATACCTGCGCGCCTGGATGACGAGGGCAACCTGCTTCGCCTCCAGGAGCAGGATCGAACGTGTTGGGATCAACCGATGATGGCACGCGGTATGGGCCACTTCGCGCTCTCGGCGGCGGGCCGCGAGTTCAGCGAATATCATCTCCAGGCTGGCATCGCTGCCTGTCACTGCGCGGCGCAGGACTATCCCTCCACAGACTGGCCGCAAATCCTCTCGCTGTATGATCGCCTCCTGGAATTCGATGATTCGCCCATCGTCGCGTTGAACCGGGCCGTGGCCATCGCCGAAGTGCGGGGGCCGCAGGCGGGTAAGGAAGCGGTCAACGCCATTCCAAATCTGCCGGCACTGGAGTCTTATTACCTGCTCCACGCCGTCCTCGGCGAATTCGAATCGCAGTTGAACCAAACCCAAGTTGCCGCCGGTCACTTCCGCAAAGCGCTGCAACTGGCGGAAATCAAATCCGAACAAGCGTTCCTGGCGAAGAGACTCCAATCTTGCGAGCAAATGATTTCTCGCGAGTCGGAGATGGCGCACTAAGGCTAAAAAATCTTTGCTGCAGTGTCCTGGACGCGCCCGCCCGTTCGAAGTATCTCTGGCAGATTAACAATATTTGATAGAAAGACGAAATATGAGCACATCCAAGAAAAAAGCGGCCGCCAGCATCGTTTGGTTTGAAATACCGGCGGACAAACCCGAACGCGCCAAGGCGTTCTATGGCAAGCTGTTCGGCTGGAAAATCAAACCGTTTCCCGGCATGGCGGATTACCTGCACATCGACACCGGCGGCGCCGATGCTTCGCCAGACGGCGCTGTCATGAAGCGCATGCATTCAACCCATACCATCACCAACTATGTCACGGTGCCGTCCGTGACCGAATTCATGAAGAAAGTCGAGAAGCTTGGCGGCAGCATTTGCAAAGCCAAGACCGTCGTGCCGGGCATGGGTTACTTCGCCATCTGCCAGGACACGGAGAACAACACCTTCGCCATTTGGGAGATCGATCAGGCGGCAAAATAATTGTCCTGCATCAGTTTCCTTATTCGTCGTATCATTGAATGACCGCAAACAAACAATTACCAAAAGAAAGAAAGAAATTTATGAGCACACAAATAAAAAATCAATACATGCTGATATTCCGCGGCACAGACTGGCATCAAGGGCTTTCGCCGGAGGAAATACAAACAGTTTTAACACAATGGATGGCCTGGTTCAAGGGGTTGACCGAGCAGGGCAACGCCATTGCCGGAAACCCGCTGGACCGCGCGGGCAAAATTGTTTCCGGAAAAAACGGGCGCGTGGTGGCCGACGGGCCGTTTGCCGAATCCAAGGAAGCGATTGCCGGTTATTTTATTCTTACTGTCAGCACCCTCGACGACGCCGTGGCCATTGCCAAAGAATGTCCGGGCCTGCCGTACGGCTCCAAAGTAGAAGTAAGGCCCATCGCCGAGGCATGTCCACTTGCTGCAGAAGCGGCCGCAGAATCACAGTTCACGGTCCAAAAGTCTGCCGCAAATATGTCTCTTGAACCTGCCGTTTAATTCGTCATGGAACTGAAACAAAAGCACAATCAGTGACCAAAACTATGAGCACGACACAAAATCATCCCGTTGTTCAACCCTACCTGTTCTTCGACGGCCGCTGCGAGGAAGCGGTCGAGTTCTACCGCCGCGCGCTCGGCGCGGAGGTGATCATGCTCGCCCGCTTCAAAGACAGCCCTGAGCCTGCCCAGCCGGGCATGTGCTCGCCCGGTTCCGAAAACAAGATCATGCACGCGAGTTTCCGCCTCGGTGACAACACGGTGATGGCATCCGACGGGCGTTGCACGGGCAAGCCGGTCTTCCAAGGCTTTGCGCTATCGCTCTCAGTGCCCACGGAATCCGAGGCGGAGCGGCTATTCGCCGCCTTGGCCGATAGCGGGCAAGTGCAAATGCCATTGGCCAAGACATTCTTTTCGGCGCGCTTCGGCATGGTCGCCGACCGTTTCGGCGTGTCATGGATGGTCCTTGTGGCGCCTGTCACATAGCTGACAGCAACGAAAACCGGGAGAACACGGAATCAAAAAATGCAAAAAATCGCCCCATTCTTATGGTTCAATAGCCAAGCCGGGGAAGCGGCAAAATTTTATGTTTCGATTTTCAAAAATTCAAAGATTGTAAACGTGACTCGCTATGGAGAAGCGGGGGCCAAGGCCTCTGGACGGCCAAAGGGTTCGGTAATGACCGTGAAACTCCAGCTTGAAGGTCAGGAATTCGTGGCGTTAAACGGCGGCCCGCACTTCAAATTCACTGAAGCCATCTCGTTTGTGGTCAACTGCCAAACGCAGAAAGAAGTGGATAAGTTTTGGGAGAAGATTTCCGCGGGCGGACAAAAAGGACAGTGCGGCTGG
>PLIU01000165.1 GCA_003140095.1 Verrucomicrobiales bacterium
TATACGGGCATGGCCGTTCACACGGCGGCGGGGTTTATGTTGTTTGGTTTCGGATTGCTGGCCTTGGGCAGGAGCAAAGGCGAGTTCAAGTGGTCGCTCGATGCTTTGACTACTGGCGGATTCTTGGTGGGTATCCTTGCGCTCCTGGCGGCGGCGGGAATATCCTACCAATTCACCAACCAGCTTCAAGAGAGCGCGTCTTGGGTCAGCCATACGCAGGAGGTCCTCAAGGAGATTGGGGGAATCACGGCTGGCGTGGCTTCCATCGGCAACAGCCAGCGCAGCTACATCAACACGGGTGATGCCCGCTTTCTGGAACAAGAAGCAGGAATCAAAGTCGCCCTCCACAACAAAATTGCCACCTTGCGCAAACTGACGGCCGACAATCCACGGCAACAACCTCGCCTGAATCAACTTGATCCACTCATTGTGCAACGCATCGACTGGGGGGAACAGACCATGGCGGCCCGCCGGACAGAAGGACTATCCGCGGCGGAGCAGATGATTGCCACTGGAAAGGGGATTGAGCTGACGGACAGCATTCGTCGTCTGATCAAGGCATTGGAAGATGAAGAATATTCCCTGCTTGATCAGCGGCAAAAAAAAGAGGTAGCGATTTCCGACAAGACTTTTCTTCTTCTGCCACTGGGCGTGTTTCTGAGTGTGACGCTGTTGTCCTTGGGATTATTCCTCCTCAATACAGGAATGGGTGAACGAGCCAGAGCGGAAGAAAAGTCGGCCTGGTTGGCTTCCTTCCCGGAACGCAATCCAAGCCACATTGTTGAATTGGATTTGGCGACAGGCATCGTTCACTACCTGAATCCTTTCACCCTCCGGCTGCTCCCCGATCTGCAAAGCCAGGGGCTGCGACATCCGTGGCTGGCTGGATTGCAAGACGCTGCCGCAGTTTTGCGCGAAAGACACGGCGAACCGTTGCGACGCGAGATCGCGTCGGGCGGGCGTTTCTACGCGCAAACCATCAATTACATTCCAGAAACAAAGAGAGTGCGCGTCTATGGCAATGACATCACCGAACGCAAACAAGTGGAGTCGGCGGCGGCACGACTGGCCGCCATTGTGGAATCCTCGGACGACGCCATTATCGGCAAGGATTTGCAAGGGGTAGTCACCAGTTGGAATGCGGGCGCGGAAAGGCTTTTTGGCTATCTGGCTTGCGAGATGGTGGGCCAGCCGATTATGCGGTTGATTCCGCCGGAACGCCAGCAAGAGGAAGAGGAAATCCTGAGCCGCGTCAAGCGCGGCGAAAACGTGAAGCATTTTGACACGGTGCGAGTGCGCAAGGATGGAAGCATGGTTGCCATCTCGGTCACAGTCTCTCCCATCAAGGATTCGACAGGAATGACCATAGGCGCTTCAAAAGTGGCGCGGGACATCACTGAGCGCAAGCAGGCTGAAACTCAACTTAAGTTGCTGGAGACCTGTATTGGGCGGCTCAACGACATTGTGCTCATCACCGAAGCCGAGCCGCAGAACGAACCTGGGCCGCGCATCCTGTTCGTCAATGATGCCTTTGTCCGACGGACCGGTTACACGCGGGCGGAAGTGCTCGGACGCTCGCCCCGTTTTTTGCAAGGGCCAAAAACCACTCGCGCAGAACTGGATCGCATCCGCGCGGCGATGCGCCAGTGGAAACCGGTGCGGGCAGAGTTGATTAATTACGCCAAGAGCGGCCAGGAGTTCTGGCTTGAGATGGACATCGTGCCCGTGGCCGACGCCACCGGCTGGTTTACGCACTGGGTGGCCGTTGAACGCGACATCACCGAACGCAAGCATACGGAGGAGGCGTTGCAGGCGAGCGAAGGTCGGCTGCGGCTGGTAACCGATAACGCACGCGTGGGCTTGGTGATGGTGAACCGCGAGCGTCAATACACTTTTGCCAACGCCACTTACGCCGAAATCCTCGGTCTGCCGTCTGCGGATTTGGTCGGCCAGCGCGTCGCCGACGTGCTGGCCCCACTTTATGAACTTCAGATTCGGCCCCACTTGGATCGCGCCTTTGCCGGAGAACGCGTGGCCTACGAACTGCAAAGGCCGACAGTGGACGAGGATCGCTACTATACTGTCAAATATGAACCGACGAAGACGGGCGGCTCGGTCTCACAAGTCGTCGTGGTAATCACGGACATCACGGATCGTAAACGGACGGAGGAAGCGCGGCGGGCGAGCGAAGCTCGTTACCTCATGCTGTTCGACTATGCGCCGGACGGTATCGTCATTGTCGATTCCAAGGGCAACTATCTCGACGCCAATGCGAGCATTTGCCGGACGCTCGGCTATACCCGCGACGAATTTATCGGGCTGAATGCCTCGGACGTCGTTGCCCCGGAGGAAATTCCGCACATCGGGCAGGCGCTCGACGTGATCAAAACCAAGTCCGACTACCAACGGGAGTGGCAGTTCCGGCGTAAGGACGGTTCAGTCCTCGCAGTGGACACGATCGCGACCGCGATGCCCGACGGCAACCTGCTGGCGATGATCCGCGACATCACCGAGCGCAAGCAAGCCCAGGAAGAAATTCATCAACTCAACAGCGAATTGGAACAGCGGGTCATTGAGCGCACGGCGCAACTCGAGGCCGCCAACAAGGAACTGGAAGCGTTCTCCTACTCGGTGTCGCACGATCTGCGCGCACCGTTGCGCGCGGTGGACGGTTTTTCCCAGGCGGTGCTGGAGGATTACGGGCCGCAGTTGCCCGAAGNNTCGCGCTTGAGCCGACTGCCATTGAGCAAAAGTGCCGTGAATACAGGCGAGCTGGTGCGCGGCGTGCTTGAGGAATTGAGTTTCCAGCGAAAAGGACGCCAGGTTGATATTCGCATTGCGGCCCTGCCGACCTGCCAGGCGGATCCGGCGTTGCTAAAACAGGTTTGGCTCAACTTGCTGTCCAACGCGCTGAAGTACACCGGCAAACGCGAAGTGGCAGTGGTAGAGATCGGTTGCGCGCAGGAGAAAGAGCAGAGCGTCTATTTCGTGCGTGATAATGGGACGGGCTTTGACATGAAATACGCGCACAAGCTCTTCGGAGTTTTTCAGCGCCTGCACCGTGCCGAGGACTACGAGGGCACGGGTGTCGGCCTGGCCATCGTGCAACGCGTCATTCACCGTCACGGCGGAAGAGTCTGGGCGGAATCCGCCGTGAACAGCGGGACCACATTTTATTTTACTTTGGAAGGAGAAACTAAATTATGAATAAAACAAGCACTGTCGAGTTAATACGAGTCGAGGACACCTCCAGAAGAAGGCGCCCTAAGCTGCCCCAACCACTGAGAGTTCTTCTGGCCGAGGACAATCCAGACGACGCCAAAATGATGTTGCGGGAATTAAAGCGCGCAGGCTTTGAAGTCACCTCGCAGCGAGTGGACACCGAAGCGGCGTTTCAAGAGAGCCTCAAAGGCGATCTCGACCTCATCTTGACCGATTACACCATGCCCGAGTTCCATGGGATGCGCGCGCTGACGTTGCTGAAAATGAATGGGCTGGACGTTCCATTTATCATCGTGTCCGGGACCATCGGAGAAGACATCGCGGTAGAAGCGATAAATCGCGGCGCGGCGGATTACTTGCTCAAAGACCGGCTGGCGAGATTGGGGCCGGCCGTTCACCACGCTTTGGAGCAAAGGCGTCTTCGCAAGGAGCGTGAACAAGCACATGAAGCCCTGCGCGCCAGCGAGGAGCTTTTTCGGCAATTCGCCGAGAACATCAACGAGGCTTGCTGGATCGCCACTGCGGATCAATCCGCCATCCTTTATATCAGTCCGGCTTATGAAAAAATCTGGGGGCGCACCTGCCGGAGTCTGCACGAAAACCCCTCTTCGTTATTCGAAGCCATTCATGAGCAAGACCGCACCCAGGCGCTGGCGGCCATGCAGTCGGTGAGCCGGGGCGAGAGTGTTGATCTCGAACATCGGATCACTCGCCCGGATGGCCAAATCCGCTGGGTTCATACTCGCGGAACGCCGATCCGAAACGAAGCCGGAGCGATCTACCGCATCGCCGGGATTGCCGAAGACATCACCCGGCGCAAGCCAGCAGAGCTGCAGTAATCGCCACGCTCAGAAAATGGAACCCGCAGAGAAAGACGAAACCAAACTATGAACGAATCAACCATTGTTGAGTTATTACTCGTGGAAGACAATCCGGAGGACTTAAAGATGACGCTGCGAGCGTTGAAAAAGGCCAATTTGGCCAATTACATTCACATTGCGCGCGACGGGGAGGAGGCGCTGCAATTCATCTTCTGCGAAGGCGAGTACTCCGGACGGAAGATTGAGAACGCACCCAAAGTGATT
>PLIU01000010.1 GCA_003140095.1 Verrucomicrobiales bacterium
CGCAAGGACGGCTCGCGCGTGCCGATTCTGTTGGGGGCGGCAGTTTTCGAGGACAGCCCGGACGAAGGCGTGTGCTTCGTGCTCGACATTACCGAGCGCAAGCGGGTTGAAGAAGAGCGGCAGGCGAGTGAGGCGCGCTATCGCACACTTTTCGAGTATGCGCCGGACGGCATTGTCATCGCCAATTCCGAGAGCTTTTATATTGATGCCAATGTCAGCATCTGCCGGATGCTCGGTTATACGCACAAAGAAATGATCGGGCTGCACGCTTCCGACATCGTTTCCAATACGGAGATTCGGCACATCGGGCCTGCGTTAAGCGAGATCAACGGCAAGTCCGATCATCATCGTGAGTGGCAATTCCGGCGCAAGGATGGATCCGCCTTCGAGGCAGAAGTGATTGCGACGATGATGCCCGACGGCAATCTGATGGGATTGATCCGCGACATCACCGAGCGCAAGCAGGCGGAGGCACAAATTCAGCAACTCAACAACGAATTGGAGCAACGTGTCATCGAGCGCACGGCGCAACTCGAGGCTGCCAACAAGGAACTTGAGGCGTTCTCCTACTCGGTTTCGCACGATCTGCGCGCCCCATTGCGCGCTGTGGACGGATTCTCGCAGGCAGTGCTGGAGGATTACGGGCCGCAGTTGCCTGAACCGTGCCGCGAGGACTTGCAGACCATTCGCAACGGGGCGCAAAAAATGGGGCAATTGATTGACGATTTACTGACCTTCTCGCGGTTGAGCCGGCTGCCTTTAAGTAAAAGCACAGTGGACACAGGGAAGCTGGTGCGCAGCGTCCTTGCGGAATTGAATTACAAACAAAAGGGACGCCAAATTGACGTTCGTATTGCCGACCTGCCGCCATGCCAGGCAGATCCGGCTTTGCTCAAACAGGTTTGGGTCAACTTGCTGTCCAACGCGCTGAAGTACACCGGCAAACGCGAGGCGGCCGTCATAGAAATCGGTTGCGCGCAGGAGAAAGGTCAGAACGTCTATTTCGTGCGCGATAATGGGACGGGTTTTGACATGAAATACGCGCACAAGCTCTTCGGAGTGTTTCAGCGCCTGCATCGCGCAGAGGACTACGAGGGCACGGGCGTTGGTCTGGCCATCGTGCAACGCGTCGTTCACCGTCATGGGGGAAGAATCTGGGCCGAATCCGCAGTGAACAGCGGGGCCACATTTTATTTTACCTTGGAGGAAGCAACAAAAGTATGAACGGAACAACCATTGTTGAGATATTACTGGTGGAAGACAACCTGCAAGACCTTCGTTTGACCCAGCGGGCGTTGAAAAAGGCCAATCTGGCCAATCACATTCACGTTGCGCGTGACGGGCAGGAGGCGTTGGAGTTCATCTTCTGCGAAGGCGAATACGCCGGACGCAAGATAGAGAACGCGCCGAAAGTGATCCTGCTGGACCTTAAACTTCCCAAAGTGGACGGCAAGGAAGTGCTGGAACGCATCAAAAGCGATCCGCGCACTAAAATGATTCCCGTGGTTGTGCTCACTTCCTCCAAGGAACAGAGCGACGTGGTGGAAAGTTACAATCTGGGAGTCAACAGTTATATCGTCAAACCGGTCAACTTCGAGGGGTTCGCCGCCGCGGTCCGACAACTGGGGATGTACTGGCTGCTGCACAATCAACCGCCCAAAATGGAGGAATAATATGTCCCAACCACTCAAAGTCCTACTCGTCGAGGACAATCCCGACGACGCCAAAATGGTGTTGCGGGAGTTAAATCGAATCGGGTTTCGATGCCACTTTGGAGCGAGTGGAAACTAAAGCGGCGTTCCTGGGCAGCCTTAACGACAAAGTCGATTTAGTTTTGTCTGACTACGCAATGCCCGAGTTTGACGGGATGAGCGCACTGGAGTTGCTGAAAAAGAACGGACTGGAAATACCATTTATCATCGTGTCCGGCAGCATTGGGGAAGATATTGCGGTCGAAGCGATGAGACAAGGGGCGGCCGATTACCTGCTCAAAGACCGTTTGGCGCGTTTGGGGCCGGCGGTTCACCAGGCCTTGGAGAAAACGCGGCTTCGCAAGGAGCGACACCAGGCCCAAGTTGACTTGCGCGCCACGCACGCCCAATTACGCCAGTTCTTAGAACATAGTCCTGCGGTCCTCTACGCGCTGAAGGTGGAAGGACAAAACGTTGTTCCTTACCTGGTAAATGAGAACATCATCGAATTGTTGGGATTCACCGTGCCAGAGGCTCTCCAATCCGAATGGTGGATGGGCCGGCTTCACCCGGAGGATCGCGACCGGGCGGTCGCCGGCATTGCAAAAACTTTTTCGCAAGGCACGAGCCACACGGAATATCGTCTGCGCCACAAGGACGGCAATTACCTCTGGGTGGAGGACAAATGACGATTGATCTGTGACTCTTCCAACCAACCAACCGAAGTTGTCGGTATATGGGCGGACATCACCGAACGAAAGAACTTCGAGCGGACACTTCAGGAAACAAACGTCAAGTTGGAGCTTACGACGGCAGCAGCCGAGAAGGCCAATCTCGCCAAGTCAGAATTTCTTTCCAACATGAGCCATGAATTGCGCACCCCGCTCAATGCAATCCTTGGCTTCGCCCAATTGATGGAATCAGCTTCTCCCCAGCCGACAGCTTCCCAGACTAAGAGTATCGCCCGCATTCTCCATGCAGGATGGTATCTCTTGGAGCTGATCAACGAAGTCCTTGATCTCGCGGCGATCGATTCTGGAAAAATGTCGCTGTCGAAGGAATCGGTGTCTTTGTCTGAGGTCCTTTCGGAAATCCAGAGCTTGACCGAACTGCAAGCAGCAACGCGCGGTATCAGCATGACTTTTCCCCACTTCGCGGAACCGGTCTTTGTCAACGCCGACCACACACGCTTAAAACAGATTGTCATCAATCTGGTTTCCAACGCAATCAACTACAACAAAGAGCGAGGAACCGTCGTCATCGATTGCGCGGTGAGCGCTTCAGGCCGCATTCGCCTT
>PLIU01000397.1 GCA_003140095.1 Verrucomicrobiales bacterium
TCGAATCCGCCAAGTCGGGCTAGGATGCAGATATAGTTGGTGGAATCGACTTGATTGGTCGCGGCTGCGGCCGGCGCTTGCCGATCGTCGAGGTGTAAACCGTCCCATTGAACGCCAAGATGGTCAAGCCAGGCGCTGTTCGTTGGCAATTCCGGGAACTTTACTTGGGAGGGTAAAGTAAAAAGTGGCGCCGTAGTCAATTTTGCCTTCGGCCCAGGTTCGTCCCCCATGTCTGGCAATGATGCGCCGCACGTTGGCTAGCCCAACTCCAGTGCCTTCAAACTCCTCCTGGCGGTGCAATCGCTGAAAAACCCCGAACAGTTTGTTGGCATACTTCATATCGAAGCCGACGCCGTTGTCGCGGATAAAAATGACAATTTCGTCGGGAGTTTCCGCCAGGCAGCCGATTTCGATCTCGGCCGGATTGCGTGGGCGGCTATATTTGACGGCGTTCAAAAGAAGATTGATGAAAACCTGGCGAAGCAGGGCGGGGTCCGCCTGGAGCGACGGAAGCGGGTTTCTCTTCCAGACAATGTTGCGCATCCCGATTTCGGGCTGGATTTGCCGGAAGACTTCATCCAATAAGGATTGGGGATTGATGGAAACTTGCCGCAAATCGCTCATTCCCATGCGGGAAAAGGCGAGCAAATCTTCAATGAGCCGGTTCATGCGCTCGGTGGCACCGACAATGTGCTCCAAGAATTCCCTGTCCGGTTCGGACAGCGTGGAACTGTCGGAGCGGGTGAGATACTGCGCGTAGCTGCGGATGTGACGCAACGGGGCGCGAAGATCGTGCGAAACGGTATGAGCAAAGGCCTCCAACTCATCGTTGGCGGCCTCAAGCTTTGTGTTAAGCCGGTGCAAATCGTCTTTGGCCAGCGTTACTTCCTTGTTGCGCTGGATGGCCGCGTCGTAAGTTGACAAAAGAAGATTGAGAATCCGCAAGCGATCTGCCGTGATTAAATAATTTTGGCCGTTGAAAAAGACCTCCACCGGCATCCCCGTCTGTTCCGCGTTGCCTGTCCCGCGATTCATGAGCACGAACTGCACACGGTTCAAGAGATGGTGCTCATCATACGGCTTGAGAATGAAGTTGTCCGCTCGGCACTCCAGCCCCCGAATGACGTCCTGGGGATCAGACAAAGTCGTGACCAGGATAACCGGAGTGTTGCGCAAGCCGGGTTCCGATTTGATGCTACGGCACAATTCATAGCCGTCCATTTCAGGCATGATCACGTCGCTGATGATGAGAGTAGGCTTGCTTCTCCGGGCCGCTTCCAAGGCCAGCCGGCCATTGGCGGCGTGGGTGACACAGTAGCCTTGCTGTTCAAGGATATGCAGGAGCTGTTGGGCCTGCGTGGGGCTGTCTTCTGCGATGAGGATTTCCACCGGCACGTCGGTGATTTTCGAGGTGGAGTTCATAGTTTCATGCCTCCACTGGAGTGTGCGCGGTTGACCAGCGTGACGAGGGCGCCAGCGATCTTGTCGGCGGACAACACATGGGTGGCGCCGCCCAACGCGATGGCTTCGCCGGGCATGCCATGCACGACCGAGCTTTCCCGATCCTGGGCAACAGTAATGGCGCCTTTGTCCTTCATCAACTTTAGTTCGGCCGCACCGTCCTTGCCCATGCCGGTGAGCAATACACCCACCGCATCCGGTCCGCGCGTTTCCGCCAATGAGCGAAATAAAAACGAAACCGCAGGCCGCAAACCATTCTCAGGTTCTCCCCCCTCCAGCAAAATGCGACCACCGGCACCGACGCCCATGTGGAAATCGTCCGGCGCTAGATAAACATGGCCGGGCATGGGGCAAATCCCATGCGAAGCGACATGAACCTGCAAACCGGTGGTCTGGTTCAGCCACTCGACCATGCCACGCAGAAAACCGTGCGCAATGTGCTGGACGATGAGGAGTGACCCGGGAAAATCTTTTGTCAGTCCCGATAGGATGGTTTGCAAGACGGGCGGCCCACCGGTGGACGCGCCAATGCCGACGAGTGTTACTCCTACCGCCGGATTCAATACCGCCTGGCGCTTTATGGTCGCTGCAGATGACCTCGACCGTGACCAGCGGCGCACCACTTTGACTTCGGACATCAGTTTGACTGTTTCGAGCAGTTCTGCGACCAAGCGCTCAAAACCAGCGCTTTCGCGGGCGACCGGTTTTTCCACACAGGCGACGGCGCCAGCCTCCATCATGCGGAACGTGGTCGCGACCTCCTTGGGATCAGTGGTGGCGGTGCAAATGATGATTGGCACGGGTTTGGTCTCCATGATGAGGCGCGTGGCCTCGAAACCGTTCAGTTTCGGCATGTGGATGTCCATGACGATCACGTCGGGCCTGTTTTCAAGCACGAAATCCAGTGCGGCCTGGCCGTCGCCGACCGCGCCGATGACGCAGATTTGCAGATCGGACTCCAGGACGTGAACAAGCAGCATTCGCGCCACCTTCGAATCGTCCGCCACGAGTACGTTGATCTTTTGGTTGGTCATTTCGTTCTTTTTTTTCAAGCCAGCCGACGGATGGCTTCCAGAAGATTGCTTTGATCGAAGCTGCTTTTTACGAGGTAAGCGCTGGCGCCGACGTCAATGCCGCGCTCCCGATCCTCACGCGTTTCCAACGCGGTGACAAGCACCACGGGCAATTCGGCTAGTTTCTTGTCCGCGCGAATTCTTGCCGTCAAATCGAAACCGTTAAGGCGCGGCATCTCCACGTCGGAGACGACAAGGTCGAAATGTTGCGTGCGTAGGATGGTGAACGCTTCCAGTCCGTCCACCGCCGTTTTCACCTTGTATCCCGCAGATTCAAGAATGCCTTTCAGCAACATGCGGGAGGTGATTGAATCTTCCACCACGAGAATGGCTGCGCTTTCAGTTTTGGGCGGCCTGGCGTCCGCAGTTGCCGGCACTGGCACGCCACCGTTCTTTCTGACGGATTTGAGGAGGTCGGTGACGTTGAGAATGGGAGCCACCTGGCCGGAGCCGAGCACGGTGGCGCCGGCAATGTTGCGCACGCGAGAGAGGGGTTTGCCGAGGCGTTTGACCAGCACTTCCTGTTCATCCAGCACGGCGTCCACCGCAAAGGCCACACGCTGGTCGGCCACGCCAAGAATGATGGCCAGGGCGGCCGCCCGGCTGTCGAGCTCTTCCGCAAGCGGCAATTCCAGCGTCTCAGCCAGACGGGCCAGGGCCACGGCGCGCCCGTTCAGCGAGAGGGTTTCGCGGCCTTCGACCGTTTGAACATCCGTAGCTTTGAAACGCACTACGCGTTCCACTTGGACTGTCGGCACGATAAATTGGCGATTCGCCACCTCGACGAGAATTCCGCGAAACGTGGTCACGGCGATCGGCAAGATGATTCGGATGGTGGTTCCCGCGTGGCGGCGGCTTTCCACGGAAACGCGACCGCCAAGCTTTTCGGTCTTCTCCCGCACAATGGCCAGACCCAGCCCGCGACCGGACAATTGCGTGATGATCTGACTGGTGGACACATCGGTCTGAAAGATCAGCAGCATCGCTTCGGATTCGCTCATCCCACGCGCTTGCTCCGGCGAGATCAGTCCTCGCCGGACTGCGGACTCCTTGACTTTTTCGGTATCGATGCCTGTTCCGTCGTCAGATACAATGAGTTCAATCTTGTTGCCATTGACGGGGGAGACGACGAGGCGTATCGTTGCGCGCGGCGGTTTGCCGAGCTTGACGCGCTGTTCCGAAGTCTCAATGCCGTGATCAACGCAGTTGCGCAAGAGGTGGATGAACGGGTCTTTCATCTCCTCCAAAATGCGTTTGTCGATTTCGAATTCTTCGCCGCGAATCGCAAAGTCGCTCTCCTTGCCCTGATCGCGGCAAAGGTCTCGCACCAGTTTTGGGAAGAGTGCGCCCAGTGTGGCAAACGGCAGCATGAGCATCTTTTTGGAATCCTCCAACAGGTCGTCCACAAGTTTGCCCACGACCTTGTGATCTTGCTCCGACGTCCGCCGGAGCGTCGTAACTTTGCTTTCGAGTGACCGAAGGTAATCGTGGTTCCAATCGACAAATTCAACCAGCCTGGTCAGTCCCGTTGGCTGTGGCGCGGTTCTCTGACTCGATGTGGTCCGTTCCGACGTCTGGCGAAGCGCCCGCATTACCGGCTGAACGGCCGCCCATTCCTTGCTCCACTCCTCCAATTGTCGCGCCAACTCGCGCAAATCCGCTACGCGCTGGCCTGCAGTCAGTTTCGCCACGAGCATTTCCTCCGCCTCCAAAAGTTGCGCATCCAATTTGGCGACTGAGATACGCACCGTTTCGGAGACAGGGGCCTTCTCGATTGCGCCCGTGGAAAAAGAGGGTGGGGCCGCCGCCGGAGTGGCCTCGACGCGGGCGGATGGGTCCGTGGCTAATGATGGCGCGACGGTCTCAGGCTGGGCCGCTGCTTGAGGGCGGGAAGGCGGAGGAGTGTGCCGGCATTCGTCGCGCCCGGCTTCGGGAGTGTTCAGAGTTTTGGTCGCGGCATTAAGCAAGCGATGCAGCCTGTCCATCTCCTGCGGCGACGGAACGCTCTCCTGTCGTTTCCAGGCGGCGAAGACGTTTTCCAACGACTGACAAATCGATTCGACCTCGGCGAAATTCACGGCGCGGGCAGCGCCCTTGAGGCTGTGCGCGGCGCGGAACACCGTTTCGATAAAACGGCGTTGCTTCTCACGCGGCGGCGTTCCCTCCAATTCCAACAAGCCAGCCGCAATGGCCTGCAAATGCTCCCCTGCTTCGACCTTGAAGGTCGCCCGCAGTGATTTGAGGAATTCCTGTTCCTGAACGCTCATGGTGTGTTCCCGGACTATACTTTGTAACGCTCGACTATTTGTTTCAAGCGTTGGCCCAGGTCGCTGAGGTTGAGTGCGGCCGTTTCCAATTGTTTCGCGCTGGCCACATTTTGCATGCTCGCCTGTTTAATGTTTTCCATCGCCCCGGCGACCTGGTCCACTCCCACCATTTGCTGCTGGCTCGAAGCCGCTATCTGCGTCGCCGCCTGCGCTGCCTCCGTTACACTGCCCGCCAGCGCCTGAATTGACTCGCCAGCCACCTCGGTCTGTTTTGCTCCAGCCTCCACGGCCTTGCTCCCCTGCTCTGTCGCCAGCACCGCCGCTGCCGTCGCTTTCTGTATGTCGCCCAGTATCGTCCGCACTTGGTTGGTTGCCTGTCGTGATTGTTCGGCCAGACTCTTGACCTCCTGCGCCACCACGCCAAAGCCCTTGCCGTGCTCACCGGCCCTGGCGGCTTCGATGGCCGCGTTGACGGCGAGCAAATTGGACTGCGCGGCCAGGTCTTCCACCGTCGCCACAATTTGCCCGATGGTCTGGCTCTGCTCGCTCAATCGCACCATACTGGAGGCAATCGCTTCCATTTGCTGGCGAATCCGGTTGGTGCCCGCTACGACCTCCTCGGTGGATTTGCGGCCGCTCTGGGCAATCTGCGCCGCTTTTTGGGCGCTGTCGGAAACGGCTTTCGCCTTCTGGCTGGCCGCCTGTGCGGTCTGACGGACTTCTTCAACCGTCGTGGTGGTTTCGCTCACCGCCGCCGCCGACTCGCTGGCGCTGGAAGCCAGTTGGGTGGTCGAGGCCACAATCTCGCTGGCCGAGGAACCGAGCACGCTTGCTCCTTCCACCAATTGACGGGTTTGATCGCGCAGGTTCTCGGTCATCCGCGCAAAAGCGTTGCCCAAAACGTCATTGGGAGATTGGGGTGTAACGGTTGTGCGCAGATCGCCGTCGGCAATCTTGGCGGCGACCTCGGCCATTGCTTTCAGCGAGTCCGTCATCCTGGCAAATGTTCTGGCCAACACGCCAACTTCGTCTTCACGATTGTTGATGGAAATGGCAACGCCCAAGTCGCCGGAGGCAATCCGGTCTGCAGTCACGGTGATTTCCTTGAGCGGATCGGCAATGTTGCGAGTGATAACGAACCCGGCCAAGGTCATGACGGCCAAGGCAGCCAACGTGCCAAGGATTATGGCGAAGGTGGCGGTTCGAGCGCCGGCTTGCGCTTCGTCCGTGCGCGTTTTCAGAAACGTGATTTCTTGGTTTTTCATCTCATCAACCACCTTGCGGATTTCGTCCATGGTTTTCTTGCCCGTGTCCGTCCGTACGATGGCCAGGGCGGCCTCAAATCCTTTTGCCTTGTCTTTGCGCAAGTCAATGGTTTCCGAAAGCTCGGCAAACTTGCCGTCTTTGCCCCCGATCAAAGGTTCAAGCGCATCAATCCTTCGTTGTTCGTTGATGTTGTCTTTGGTCAGATCGCGGAGCGTCTTGATCTGCCCGTCGATCGTCCCCTGAGCGGCGAGAAAAGGCGCCAGATACCTGTCTTCTCCAGTAAGAAGGAATCCTCGCTGCCCGGTTTCGGCGTCCTTCATGGTGGACATTACACTTTCAAGGGATTCCAACACCTGGTGCGTATGATCCACCCACTGGGCGGTATCGATGAGTTTGGCAATGCTCCTGTAGGCGATGATGCCGATGGCGGCCAGAATCGCCAGCGCGAGTCCAAACCCCGTTCCAATTTTCATTCCAACGTTCCATTTCATAGCTACAATTTCTGTTGAAGGATTCTGTTCAGGTATCGACTTCCTCATGCACGATGATTTTCGGGTCTGCCAGAATGCGGCCCAGGTCAAGGACCACCAGGCGGTCGGCAGTGACGCCTTTCAAGTAATCGCTGCGGACTCCCGTGAGCGTCGGCAATGTAGATTGCAAATCGGCCATAGGAACTGAGCGCACACCTACGATAGAATCCGCCAGCAAACCTAGTTCGAGATCGTTTCCGCTAACAAGAATAATACGGTGCAGGTCGGTCAACCCTTTCTCGGGCAAGTCAAAAAACCTTTTAATATCCAGCACCGGCAGGATGCGGCCCCGCACATTGACAATTCCCAACACAAACGCCGGGCAACCAGGCAACGGTGTCAACTCCTTGAAGATCAAGACCTCCCGCACCCACCGGCTTTCCAGCGCATATCGCTCCTGTGCCAGATGGAATTCCAGCAGTTCCAACATGGCTTGCGATGACGCCGGACGATCCAGCGGCCGCGCCAGCGCTCGCGCTCGCACGCGGAGGATCTGCCCGTCGTCGCGGGTTTCTTTCTGCATGGTTCCATTTGTCATGGCGCGATTCCCAAGGCGGTGATGGAAGAAATGATTTCGGTCAGCCGGCCAACCGTCAAGCCATCGGATTCGGGGAGAACATCGTCCGCAGGACAGGCCGCGAGCAGACGCGAGGCATTGCTGAAATGTTTGTCCGCCGTGTCGTTTCTCCCGCAGGAGCGCGCGAGGTTCCCCAAAGCGAAATGGGCCAGCACAAATTCGGGATGAAGATAAATCGCCCGTTGCAACGAACGGCGCGATTGCTCATGGTCGCCCAGTTCCTGCAAAACGACGGCGCGCAGATAATGGCCGAATGCGTCGAGTTTGTCGGCGCCAATCCACCGATCACACCAGGAGAGCGCGTCGGCCAATTTGCCCTGATTGGCCAGCGCGCGCGCCAGCAGAGAAAACGGCTGCGCGTCGGGCCCATCGCATTTGGCAATCGAGGTCAGCAATGTGTCCACCGCTTCCGCATAATGACCCCGTTCGTAGAGAGAAGCGGCGATGGCGACCGGCGTCGGTGACGCTGCCGTAGCAGCGGGTTCTTCCTCCGACTTCTCTGACGTCAAGGTCACGGGCCATTCGGGCGAGGGCGCGGCAAGCGGAGTTGAATCGGTCAGTACGAGCGGCGTCCACGATGGCGCGGTTTGAATTTTCGCATCGCTCTTTTGATAGAGGATCGCGCCGGGGAAGTTGGCTGGCGCAAATCGGGAGAACAGCGTTTGGGATGCTTCGCAAGGGCTCACTGCCAGCCACCCATCATCGACCAGCGCGCAACGCAGGTTGCGCACAGCCTTGACCGCTTGCGGCAGCGTGAAATACATGAGCACGTTGCGACAGAAGATAACGTCCATGGCATTCGTATCAGTCGCCAATGCGGGATAATTATCCTCTACGAGGTTCAAGTTCGCGAACGTCACCATTTTCTTGATTTCTGGAAGAATCTCGTAACGGCCATCTCCGGCGAGCCGGAAGTAACGTTGCTTGAACCAGGGCGGCGATTCGCGGAAGGACCATTTCCCAAAAAACCCGGCGGCGGCTTTTTGCAGAAACCGCTCGTTGATATCTGTGGCCAGGATCATCACATGCCAGTCGGCCAGATCGGGGATGAACTGGTGCAGCAAAATCGCCAGGGAAAAAGGCTCTTCGCCGGTGCAACAAGCCGCGCTCCACAGGCGCAACCGCCGCCCGCTGTTCCGCCGGAGGCGCATCAATTGCGGAAGCACCGACTCGGCCAGCACCTCGAACGTTCTTTTCTCCCGGAAAAAATACGTTTCGCCGACGGTAAGATGGCTGGCCAGCGCTCGCAGTTGCGCCTTGGTCAGCGGTTCGGTCAACAGCCAGTCCGCGCACGCGCCCGCATCCCCAAAGCCGAATTCCTCCGCCGCGCCAGCCAATCCACGCTCCAAATCCGCGTATCGCTCCGGCGAAAAATGCAGCCCCATCTTGTCAGCAATAAATTCACTCAGCCGCGGCCACACGACATTGGGGACGATGCTAAGCTTCATACGCCGCCTCGTGGCACATAGCCGCTTCCAAGGCGTTCGCCTCTTCCAAAGAGAGAAACTTCTCCAGGTCGCAAATCAGCGCCAAACCGTCGTTGAGTTTGATCACCCCATGGATTTGTTCCAGCCCGGGCAAAATCACCGCCGGTGCGACGATCTCAGCGGGTGAAAGTTCGACCATGCCCTCGGCCTCATCGATCACCAAGGCGACCGTGCGCCGCGCCGTTCGCGCAATGAGAAACTGATCCGCCGATCTGATTTCTTTGTCCGGCAAGCCGAACCTTTGTCGAACATTCAGGACGGGGCAAACGCGCCCTGCGACATCAACGATTCCAAGAACAATCGACGGCGCTTTCGGGAGTGCAGTCACCTCCACCGCTCGCACGATCCGCTCCACCGTCGGCAACGGCAAGGCATAACGCTGATTATCCAGGCGAAAAACAACAAGCTGAGAAAGATGGTTCATCAGAAAAATGTCTCCTGATCTAGGCCGCCACCCGATGGCTTGTGCTCATGGAGCGGGAATTTGTTGCAACTTTGCGCGGTCTGTCCGGGCAGAAGAACCCCCACGGGCGGCAACATCAGAAAGCCAAACCGGCGGCGCCACTGCGTCAATAATACTAGCAGGTGGACCGGGCTTTCCGGAATTCCGCCCAGGCAACTGCGCATCCGCAATAGGGTAATCGCCATCATTTTTCAAAACTGTCGCACACGCTCACCTTCCGGAAGGTGCAAATCCGGCCAAAGCCCTTCACGGCGCGCATCTCAGTTTCAGCGCATCCTTCTTCGACAGTTTGATAGTAAATTCGACTTTATAAGTAATTTCGACCTTATCCCCATTTTGTCTTAGAAGTTGCCGTATCATACATTTAATTGGCCGCCTGAGTGCGCGCTATGGGGTATTCACCCCATCCTCTGTCCGGCTGCCTCTTCCGGGACGACGAAACCCCGCCGTCGCCAAAGCTGCGGCTGGCACAACACCAACCCTGCCAAGCGAGCGATGCGACACACCTCCAATGGTCAAATGCAATAGTCCTGATTACATAAATTGCCTTGAACATTGGAAGCTGTTGAATTAGGTTCTTCCGTGATGATTTATGATCGTGGTGGTCACATGTGTCTGTTTCGCTTCCGGGTGGTGTGGAGAACAGGCGGGCCTTATGGTCCGATTAATCAAGTGCTTTCGGATCGTCACTTAAAGAATGCAAAATAAGACATGGAAGCGCGCTGCTCTTGGAAAATGTTGCACGGGATTCCAGTCCCACGAGCCGGCCCGCGGTCAAGGCGCTGGCCGATGCTTGCAAAGGATTAAACGGTTCAACCGGATGAACTGATAATCACGAAGGGAATGAACACGAAACCGCAAACGGATAGCACCTCCAAGGTTTCTGTTTCGGATCGTGCATTGCGAATCCTCCACCTGGAGGACGATCTGGATGACCGCCGCCTCATACAACAGTGGATGAAGGAACAACACATCGCCGCTGAATTTACCGACGTGGACAACGAAGGGGACTTCGTCAAAGCCTTCGAACAAACGACTTTCGACATCATTCTATCCGACAAGTCCCTGCCTGGCTTCGACGGCCTGAGCGCCCTGCGTTTTGTGCGGGAAAAATTCCCTCATATCCCGTTTGTCTTTGTCACCGGCAGCATGGGCGAGGAAGCGGCCATTGAAACCATGAAGGACGGCGCGACCGACTATGTGTTGAAGGACCGCCTCAGCCGCCTCATTCCCGCCGTCCAGCGCGCAATCCGCGAATCCGAGCACGAGGCAAAGGACCGCCAAATCGAAGAAAAAATCCGCCAGCACGCCGCGCTCCTCGACAAGGCGCAGGACGCCATTTTGGTGACGGATGTGGAAGACCGTGTAGTATTTTGGAATAAAAGCGCCGAGAGGATTTACGGCTGGACGGCCTCGGCCATCATAGGGCGCAAAACCGCCGAACTTCTCGCCAGGGACGTGATCCAATACGAGCAGGCCAAACAGCTTCTGCTGGAGAAGGGGAATTGGAGAGGTGAATTGCTGGTGGCGAATCGCGCGGGAAACGCATTGATTATTGACGGCCGCTGGACCCTGGTGCGTGATGAGCAGGGCAACCCAACCAGCGTCCTCATGATCGACACGGACATTACGGAGACCAAAGCTCTGGAAGCAAGGTTTCTGCGTTCGCAGCGCATGGACAGCATTGGTGCCTTGGCGGGGGGAATCGCGCATGATTTGAACAACGCGCTGGCCCCTGTGATTATGGGCGCGGAGCTCTTAAGAACCTGCGATGACAAAGGCAACCGGGAGAAATTCCTCGACATCATTTATTCGAATGCCCAGCGGGCCACGGGCCTAGTCAAACAAATTCTCAGTTTCGCGCGCGGTTCCGGCGGCCAGAGCGGACCAGTGAAGCTGAGACGTCTCATCGGCGACATGGATAAAATGATTCAAGACACCTTTCCAAAGTCAATTTTGTTTTCGGTCAGATTCCCTGGCAAAGAACTGTGGACCGTCCAGGGTGACACCACGGAGCTTCATCAAGTGCTGCTGAATCTGTGCGTCAATGCGCGTGATGCCATGCCACGAGGAGGAGAGTTGACGCTATCGGCCCAAAACATTATGTTGACTGCGGAGACGGCGGCGGCCTACAACGCTGCTCCAGGGCCGCACGTCATCATTTCGGTTGCCGACACCGGCAGCGGAATTCCGCCTGCGGTTCTGCCACGTATTTTTGAGCCGTTTTTTACCACCAAAGAGGGGGATAAAGGGACAGGCTTGGGATTGTCCACCGTCGCGGGAATTGTTAAACATCACGGAGGTTTTATCGACATTAAGACCGATTCGGGCAAAGGAACGGAATTCCAAGTTTATCTTCCCGCGACGGACTCCGCCGAAACAGAGGAAACAGAGTCAATAGAGGCAGCCCTGCCGACAGGGCATGGCGAATTGATCCTGCTGATCGACGATGAAGAAACCGTGCGGGAACTGACAAAAAACACGTTGGAGAGTTACGGCTATCGCGTGATGACAGCGCAAAACGGCCTGCAGGGTATTGCCCGATTTAGGGAAAATCAAAATGAAATCAAACTCCTTGTTACAGATACAGACATGCCGTATATGGATGGGATGGGGGTGATTCGCGCCATCAGAGAATTGAAACCGAGAGTCCCGATGATTATCGCCAGTGGGACTAAACGCGACACGTCGGAACTCCCAGAGACCGGTGCCATTCATCTGAAAAGCTTGGCAAAGCCTTACAGCCTTGATCAACTACTGACGGCTGTGGCCGAGGGATTGCGGCATTGACCTGCATCATAGCCGTGAATTCCCGCGCCGATCTAAAGCCCTTCCCCGAATTTGCCGAAAGTTCCACCACCAGGATGCCTTTAACTGGGATACGTTCATTTAGCAAAGGAACTCTTTCGGAGAGGAAGAACATTCGGATTCCTTGAAGTGTAGGCCCACTGGAAATAATCGTGACCTTGTTCACTCAGTTCAAACCCCATTTTCCCCCGACAGGACCGCTGTTAGCTACGTCTTCCAAGGAACAGAGCGACGTGGTGGAAATTCTCGCGGCCTGCATGAGGATATCGAAGCGGCTGCGAATCCTCGTTGCTTTTAGCCCGCAGTCCATAGGCGTTTTGCAAACCGGCGTTCGTCGTCCCCGGCCACGTCCAAGTAGATGGCTGTCGTTTCCAGACGGGCATGGCCAAGCCATTTTTGGACGGTAGTAAGGGGAATATCCTGCCCGATACAGGCAACGGCGAAGCTGTGACGCAGCCCCTTGGGACAGGCCATGGCCCCGGTAATCCCCGCCTCGGTCATTTGGCCTCTGATCAGCCGGTAAGCGGTCGTCCGGGAGAACCTCCATACACGCGCCGCAGTTTCAGGCCCGTCCACGATCTGACCGAACAACGCCGTCAGGCTGTCGGGAATCGGCACCGAGCGGAAGTGCCCCCGCCTGCGCCGCTTAAGGGTTTCAAAAACGAGGGCTTTGCCCGTTAGGTCGATGCGTTCCCGCGTGAGGTTCAACCCCTCTGAAATCCGGCAGCCCGTGTAAAACAGGGTCAGGTAAAACGCCCGCCGCGCCACATCCGTCTCATCGTTCGCCACCCGAAAATATGCCTTCCGCTCCGGGCCGTTCAGATACTTTCGATTGCCCTTCCGGTCAAACAAAGCCGCCTCCCTCGCCACGCATGAACCAGAATCCGCGATTCTGTTTCATCGAGAAAATACAAAAACAATAAGAAAAATTATGAAGATTCAAAAGATCATCGGAGAAATGGAGCCATGCCACAACTGTGTGGCCGGAGCGCATGCCCGGCGGCGATTCTCGCAGATAGCGGCGACGTATTCGTCCAAGGATATATCCCAGCAGCCAACGAAGGGGCTGAATTGACAGCCCCCACAGGAGAGGGTTTCGTGAGGATGCCTCGCGCAACGTTTGAGAAAATCGCCCGGCAAGTGCTATCGGCCTGATATATGGCAAGCCGCCGCTGGCGGCTTGGCCTTTTTAATGATGTCGTCAACCAGCCTTCGGAACGAGGCCGGGTAGGATATGCGAATGCTTCCGGCGTGTCCGAAGGAGTAGTGAGTTCCTGGGCTACCGGCGGCTCGCGCTCGAGGTTGACATCTATGTTACTATTAAGCAGATATGTCCGAGCTGCAGAATCCCGACGGCACGCCCGATGTGAGGGTGTTTGACAAAAACACCGATCCGATCCAGTGGGCGGTCCAGGGCGTACTGGCGTATGGTGGACGTCCCGGCTACCCAAGGTTGGACGTTCCGGCCTCGGTAGTGGACTCGTGGCTAACGCGTGTGCGCCAGCAAGGCGTTAGATCTGTCATTGTCATGCTCTCCGACGAATACGAAATGAACGTGTACTACCGACACTTGGACCAACCTCTCATCGAGTACTATAGCGGCGCGGGCCTTAGTGTTCGTTGCGTTTCACACATGGACCGTGACGTGCCGGTCAGCGATGCGATCCTACTGGCTAGAGTCCGGTATGCGTTTGAGGCGTTGCCGCAGCCCGTGCTCATTCAATGCAGTGCAGGACTCGAGCGGTCTCGGGATGCGGCCCTTGCCCTCAGCAGAATTCGGGGATAACGCGCTATACAGAGTCAAGTATAACGTAGCCGAACTACTGGAAACGCTTTAGAATCGCCCTGAAAAACGCCGAATGCAAGGTCTTAATTGGGCAAGAGAAGCTCCTGGGCGTAAGACATAATTCTTC
>PLIU01000251.1 GCA_003140095.1 Verrucomicrobiales bacterium
CGAATCCGCCAAGTCGGGCTAGAGCGGCGGCTTCCTCCCAAATCGGCGCCAGCCGTTCGTCGTCACACGGAATCAGGTTTCCTTGCCCATCGCGGTATCGCAGGCCAAGTTCCTTCAACACCTTCAGCCCGCGCGCGCCGCGCGCGACATGGTCGCGCAACATGGTAATGGTTCTTTCGACGAATTCTTTGGCATCGTTGAACAGCGGTGGCCCGGGCGGTGGGGTCAGCGTTGCCGTTGTGAACCCATAAAACCGATTCGGATACCGCCCCACGCATTCGCGAAAAAAATGGTCAATGTCACCCGGCTTGATCAGGTAACCGCCGCCGCCCCAGGTCAAGGAGACATTACTCGTCAGGTCGCAGTAGATAGCGACACCAACTTTGTCCATCGCTTTAACCACATCGCTCAATGCGCCCCACTTCCCCCAAAGATGATTGTGGGCGTCAATAACCGGAAAGCGCGCCCGTTGGAGGGGGGTCTCTTCCCTAATCAGAAAACACGTCTTCGTCATTCAGATTTTCACAGCGCAATGGCCTTGATCCCGGTCTGCTCGCAAAAGGCGGCCAACTCGTCGTACAAATGCGCGCCGTAACCCAGGCAGGCATACTCATTGTTCCAGGCCTCCAACAGTGCATCGATATCACAGTCAACGGTGACAAATCCTTGCGGCCAAAACGGAATGCCGCATTCATTCTGCCGCTCTTCCAGTTGCCCGGCTGGCGGCTCGAACACCGTGCCGCGGGCCAGAACCATCTCGAACCGTCCGTCGTTCCGGCCCAGCCTGGCCAGCACGCCTTCCCCGACCTTGCACGTCAATTTGACCGATAACCCCCCGGCCTCACCTTCGGTCGGAATGCCATGGCGGGCGAATCCCGCCGGGCCAAGTTTGCCGGCAAGCGAAGGCGGACAAGCGCCGTCGCCAATAATTTTGATCTCCTTGCTGGCCTTGTCGATGTGTTGCAAGTCGCCATAATACACACGCTCTTGGCTCAAATCGGTCAGTAGCTTCACCGTCATGGCCGTGTTGTAATCCCCCAGCGTTGATGTTCCACATCCATCCTCCAGCATCATGCTCTGGGCGAAACAAGTGGCGCTGTAATCGTTGGCTAGTCCGGGCAAGGATTGGATGGTGTAAAACTCCCAAGCCTCCCGTGTGACGATTCTTTTCAGCGCGATATAAAGTCGAATGGATCGCTCGGAAATTTTGTCCTGCGGAATGGGCTGGCTGAACAATCGCTGAATGCGGCGCCGGGCTTGTTTCGATTCCCGCCCTGTCACAGCCTGAGCCATTTTAATCAACTCCGTTGTGTCCCGCGGATCGATGTCCACGCCAAAAACCTTCATCCACTGTGATGGATCCGCTGCGCCGCACGTCTGGCCCATGCCGCGACCGCCGAAGGCGCCAATCACGCTCTGGTTCAGTCGATTCTTCATCGCGCTCGCCCGGCAGTACGACACAATGCGCGCCATTTCCAGCGGGTCGTCGTGCCCGCCGTACACAAACCGGTGCGCCAGGCCGATCTCTTTCAACGCCCCGTGCAGCACCAACCCACCAACGGGACGCCATCCTTGCGAGCCGGGATGGGTCCAGAGAACAATGCCCTTTCCCGTGCCGGCGAAATCCCGCAGCGCGCCGACCAGATGCGCTGCCCACACCCATGTTCCCGAGAACAACACCACTGCGTCCACCTCGTCCATCTTCTTGAGTTGGGCCAGCCGCTCGCGCGCCTCCTTCCTGGAGGCGACTACGAGGTTATCTCCGACCAATTCCAACCCGGCATGGCGGAGGGCGTTTTTGGCCTGGGCAATCAGTTCCTCGTCGATAAATGGAACGCCCATCGGGTCCTTTAACCCATCCTTGTGGACCCCGAACACCACAAATCCAATTTTGGCGCGAAGCATGGAGGCGACTTTTCAACTGGTTATAACCACTTGTCAAGCCCGATTTGAAATGCGGACTAAGCGCCGGTGTTGGCTCGACATAGTGATCGGAACCTGTGCTAGGGAATCTGGACGGCGCGGAAATACTTTCCAGGCTCGCTCGTCGTCGGGAAAGAGTACGTCAACGGATCTCCAGTGGCCGCGTTGGTGGCGACGGTTTTCCAATCCGTGAGGTTCGTTGAAGATTGGAGAACCACGGTGCCCAGGCTGGGCGCATTGGTGACTAATATATTTAGATTTCCGCCCGCCACGTTTGCGACACTCACCGAGGCCAGCGGTTGCAGATAGGAACGGGAGGCGCCGGAATTGTATGTCGCGCAGCAGTACCATAGCCAATTCGGCAATTGCAACTGGTTAAAATTATCATAGGGCAGAATATGTTGGTCGCCCACATCCATGGCAAAGTAATCATTTGCATCCGGAACGAAGCTAAAATCCCACGAGAACATGCCCGTCGGGTCAGCTTCGTTACCCACGCACGAGTCGGTAATCAACCAACCGGTGTCAGGCAGATAGTATTCGGTCCGGACATGCCATTGGGAGTCGTTTTGCCAACAATCACCCACCCAAAAACCGGCAATGCGGCGGGCTGGAATCCCCGCATCGCGCAACGCGGCCGTCAGCAGCGCCGCGTAACCTCCGCAATCCGCCAGACCCGCTTGCAAGCAATTCGTGGCATCCGGAAAAGGCGGAGGTTCCAGATAGATGAGACTCCTCATCACCGCTCCGTGCAGGACGCGCGCCGTGTCGTAGGGCGTCATGGTGGTTTTATAATTGGTGGGAAGGTAGAGCTGAACGAAATTGGAAATCACCGGGCTGGTGGACTGACACAGCGGGTCGGCCGCCAGCCATGCGGTGATGTCGGACGGCAGAGCGCTCATTTGGGCCCAGGTATTTGTCCTCAACAGGGTGGGGTTCACACGCATGGCGTTTAACTGTGCCGTAAAACTCTCGCTCTTCCGAAATGATCCGGCCAGCAGATTAGTCCAGCCGACGGCGCGCACCGGAACACCGTACGGAGCGGTGATGATGCTGGTGCCCTCGTCCGGACCATTGACGGAAATCACATTCTGCGCGCCGTGGGTCGTGGGTGAGCCAAAAACCACGTAGAGATCGGATATGGTGCCGCTCCCAGGTTCGAAATTCGCTTCCCATTCTTCCGTGCCGCCCACCATCACAGGGTTATAAAGCTCCAGCGGTGTGGATGGCGGAGTTGGCGTAAAAGTTCCGCTGGCCGTCATACCCGCAATGTTGGTGCTGCCGCTGATTCCATCGGGGTCAAGCGTCACGCTCCAGGGCAGCGGACCATCCAAATTCACCCACCAAAGGAAATAATACCACCAACCGGAGCCGGCGGTGAGGCCATCAAGATAACCTGAATAATAAGTAACATTGCCAATTGTATATTTGATTCGGAACGGCTGATTGGGCGTCCCTGTCATATTAAAGGTGACCTTGAGGCCATAAAGGTCCCCGACCTTCGGGACGCTTGCCACAGCATTGCTCAAGCAGGGGCCCGTCGGGCTGGTAATTTGAAGCGAGCACGCTCCAGCAGGGATTCCCGTGCCGGCCGTCACACTAAGATTGTCCAATAACAAGTTAGAATCCAGCGGGTCCGAACTTTGCAAAACCAGCATGACCGAGCCGGCTTGGGTGCCGGAATTGGGACTAAAGGGCATGGATCCCATGAGGTTATTATCCATGTAGAACGTGACCGTGCGGCTGCTGAAATTGTGATCGGCGCGCAGCACATGGAACGTATTGGTTCCGGTGTTCGTGGCCGACACTACTTGGTTTGAACTGGCAAAATTCTGGCCAAAAACGACGCCATTTTTGTCCATGCCGATGGAGGCATATGCAGTGCCATTCGGGTCGGCCAAAATGAGAAAGCCATAGAGCCAACTGGCCTTGCTGGCCGTCGGCCCCAAATTCATCCACATATCGGCGCTGACACTGACGATGGGCGTTCCGGCCGACACGGCATCATAGTTTGTCAGCGACTGACTAAAGGCGCTGCTATAATAATTGGGCCCGCCTTGGACCACAAAAGGCCCAAAAAGTTCCAAAGCCTGTCCGGTGGCATAGGAGACGATTTGGGCCGCGTTGGTGGAATAACGGAGGGTGGACTCCCACCCATCCTGTCCGGCCAAAGCCCCTGTCACAAAATCCGGAAAAGCAACCTGCGATTCATAAAGGACAGTCTGCGCCGAAATTGGCCCTGGCGTTAATCCAAGTAGTGCCAGCAAGGACACAAATCGGACCATGTGACTGAAACGATTCATGTCATCGTTACGCCAGCCAAGTTGGGCCATGGAAGCAATGAAAAACAACGCAGTGTCACGAATAATTCACCCAGGAATTTCGTGTCTCGGCTGCGCCTCTTGCTAAAATTCCTCCAACCCTTTCGTGGCATCCCCAAACTTTGGCAGCCTCACGTTCATTTTGTCCATCATGGACAGATAAAGGCGGCACATTTGGCGCTCGGGCTTTTCCTTGTAGTCAAGCACTCGGCCGCCTTTGATGCGCCCGCCGGCGCCGCCGAGCACGAGTACGGGGAGTTTCGTGGCGTCGTGATTGCCGGTCAGCATGGAGGAGCAATACAACAACATGGTGTTGTCCAGCAGCGTGCGCCCGCCTTCACGGATGGCATCCAGCTTGCGCGCGATGTAGGCGACTTGTTCGAGGAAGAACTGGTTCACCTTCAGCCAGTCCGGCGTGTCATTGTGCGAGAGCAAATGGTGAATCATGTAGTCCACGCCGAGGTTCGGGAAACGCAGCGAGCTGTGGTCGTTGTTCAGCTTGAGGGTGGTAATGCGCGTAGTGTCGGTCTGGAAACCGAGCACCAGGATGTCGCCCATCAAACGCATGTGCTCGGCGATGTCCTGGGGGATGCCATCGGCGGGACGCGGGATATTTGGCTTTTCCAAGGTCGGCCGCCAGCCCTGCAATTCGCCCTTCTTGCCGGCGTTGTCAATGCGCTGCTCGACGTCACGCACGGATTCCAGATACTCGTCGAGCTTGTGCTGGTCGTTGGCGCTGATTTGACGGCGCAGATCCTTTGCGTCAGTGAGGACGGCGTCCAACACGCTCCTGTCACCCTTGCTCACTTCGTCCTTGAACAACCTGTCGAACGCGAGCGCGGGATAAATCTCCAGCGGGGTTGGCGTGGTCGGCGAGGTCCATGAGATGTGGGAACTGTAGAGCATGGAATAATTCTTATGCACCGCTGGATTCGACTTCTCGCAGCCGAGCACGAGGCTGGACACCTTGGTCGAGTGGCCGTAACGCTGGGCCAGCAGTTGGTCAATGCTCGTGCCGGAACGAATCTCGCCGCCGGAGGCGAGCGGCGCGCCGGAGAGCAAATTGCCGGTCTGCGAGCTGTGGATGTTCCCCTTCTGCGCCTCCTCGTTGTAGAGGCCGCTGACGAACACCATTTTCTCGCGGAAATCGTGGAGCGGCGCCAGCACCTTGCCGAGTTCCATTTGGTTGCCGTCGCCTTTGGCCCACCATTCCGTGGAGTGAAAGCCGTTGCCGGAAAAGAGCACGCCCAGCCGCACCGGCGCCTCGCTGGCCGGCTTGACGCCGGCAGGCGGCGTGTCACCCCAGACGTTGAGTGATTCCATCCAAGGCAGCGCCATTGTGACGCCGACGCCTCGGAGGAAGGTGCGACGAGAGAATCTGTAATTACTCATATTCAGTCAGTTTGGTCGGTGTTCAACGGGTCACTCTTCAACAATAGCATCATGCCCGCGGATGTCGAGAAACTGTTTGCTGCGGACAATCGTTTCCACGGCGGCGGTGAACCGGTAATCGTTTTTGCGCAGTTGCGTCTGCATCTCGGCCAGCAGTGGCCGGTCCGACAGAATCACGCTACGGCCCAGGGAGTAGCCCAACAGCTTGCGACAGAACTGCTGCGCCACGGCGTCGCGCTTTTTGGTCAGCAGGTAATGGCGCAAGTCTTCCGCGCCGTTGACGGAAGTGCCGTCGAACAGGACTGCGTGGGTGTCAATCGTCCGTCCGCCAAGGTCGCTCGCGCGCAACCGGCCAATGGCATCGTAGCCTTCCAGCGCGTAGCCGAAGCCGTCGAAGCGCGCATGGCAGCCGGCACAGCGAGGGTCACTGATGTGTTTCTCGGTCAACTGCCGGACAGTTAGTGTCTCTGTGGATTCGTCCTCGGGCAGACGCGGCACGTCTTTTGGCGGACGCGGGATTTTCTCGCCCAAAAGAACTTCGGAGACCCAATCTCCCCGAAGGATGGGACTGGTGCGCGAAGCGCCGGATTCTTTTGCCAACGTCGCGCTCAAACCCAGGATGCCGCCGCGTCCATATTTCTTGACCCCATCCACGCGCCGCCAAGCCGCGCCAGTCACCCCGGGGATGCCGTAGTGTTGCGCAAGACTCTCATTGAGAAAGGTGTGGTCGGTATCGAAGAGCGCGAGGACGGAGTCGTCGTTTTGGAACGAGTCGGTAAAGAAGCGGATGGCTTCCTCATACATCGGGCCGCGCAAGCTGACGAAAGTGGGAAAATGCCGCTCGCTTTTTTCGTCGAGCGACTGGAAGTCGTGGATGTGCAGCCACTCACAAGCGAACTCCGTGGCGAGGCGGCGCACGCGGGCGTCGCGAAGCATGCGGCGGGTTTGTGCTGTCAACACCTCGGGTTTGTGGAGTGTGCCGTTTGCGGCCAGGGCGCGCAAATCGGCATCGGGCGCGGAAGACCATAGGAAATAGCTCAACCGATTCGCCAGTTCCCAATCCGAGACCGGACCCGGCTTGGCGCCGGCCGGCGCGTTTTCGAGACGATAGAGGAACGCGGGCGCCACGAATACGCGCGCCAGCATGAGGCGGACGGCTTCGTCGTGCGGAATTTCCTTTTGGCGAAGGCGTTGGTAGAGGCCGCGCAACTCGCCCTTCTCTTCGCCGGTCAGAGGGCGCCGATAAGCTTGCTCTGCAAATTCCAAAACGGCCTCGATGTGCCGGGGTTGCGTGTCCGCCAGCCGCTGCCTGAACGCGGCGGCGCGCTGATTGATCGGCTCACGCAACGGTTCCAGGCGTTTGTCGCCGTGCGGGGCATCCGGGCCGTCCTGAGTCGAGAATTGCCATACCTGCTCAAAGGCATCCACCAGCGTGAGGGCATCCTGGCTGATGAAATGCAATTCATCCCACATCCGGTCGAGCTTCGCTTTTTGCGCGTCATCCAGCAGCAGTCTCGCCAGATGCTCATCCTCACGATAGAAAAGCGTGAGGGTGACCACTTCATCCACCGGCACGATCTTCGTGTAGCAAAGAGCGGCGGGAAACATTTGTCGAAATTCCCCGAACGCGGCTTCGATCCGTTTGCGCGCGGCGCTGCCTTCATTCACCAGGATCGGGGCGCCGGGCAGCAACGATCCGGATGACAAATCCGGCCTGGTAGCGAGCACTTGCAGTTGCGCGCTGCCTTCCGCGCCGATCTTTGAGTCAAGCGCACAGGTCGTCACGAATTCGCTGCCGGCGGCCAAGCTTGCCGGCAGCCGCACTTCGATGACCGATGGAGCCTGGACAGAAAGGTTCGCGGCATCCACCGCGCTCCCATCAGGTCGTTTCCCAAAGAGGGCGGGATCAAGTCCCCACCTGGAAGCGGCAGGCGCTTCGGCGGACCCCGCGTCTGGCGCAACTCCCAAAACGAGCGGCCCGGACAGAGAGGTAAGCTGGCCATAAAGCGCCGCGTCCAGACTGGCAGCCGGTGGTGTCGTGGAAATCAGCACTTTTTGCAACGCCTCGGCGAGTTGTTGTTTTTCGGCTGCCGATTCCGCTTTCTGCCAGCGCGCCAGCAGCGAGCCGGACGGAATCGCTTCGCCGTTGGTGATGCCGGAGGCGGATTCGGAATAAAAATGCCACACACCTTCGCGCCCCGTTTTGTCCGCGTGAGGATTCCCCGCCAGAATATTGTCGGAAACATCGCGAGTCAGCGACCATTCCTGTGGCGAATCGCCGGAAGCCGTCAGTTTGAATTCCAAGTCCGTGAGACCACATGTATAGTCGCCATCGCGAGGCCCGACGAGAAGTGAAACGAGGTCGCCCGGCTGAACAGCCACGTTTTCAATCGGCCCAATCGTGACCGGCTTGCCATCCTGCGCGAAGCCATCGGCCAGGCGCCGCCTCAGGCTGCCATGGCGCAATTCCAGCGCCCAAGTCACGCCTTTGCCGCAATCAGTATGCGCGCGAGTCACCGTGGCGTCGATGCGCATCGCGGCCGTCACCGGACTCCGCCAGCCGACCGCGGCAGCGAGTTTCGGCGAGGGATGCACGACGACACCATGCGGCTTCATGTTTCCCGGAATGCGCACCTGCTGATCCGAGGAATTAGCGAACAGCAAAGGCGTCTCCGTCGAACCCCAGCCTTTCACAAAATCATATTGGGCCGCCTTCGTCAGTTGGTTGGTGAAAAGATCAAGCTTCATCTCGCTGGCAAAACCGAGGCCGAGGTAATGGAACCACGCTTTCATCGCGCCCGCATCCAACTCGTGCCGCTGAGCCAGCGCCGCCGCATCCACCCCGCCCTTCGCCGCGCCAGCCTCCGCGGCGGCCGCAAGCGCTCGCGCAGTGGAGGCAAGAATCCGCTCCCGCCGCGCCAAAAGTTCGGCGACAAAATTCCGCGCGTCGCGGAGCAGGACCGGAGGGTGTCCGGGAATGATTAACTTCGGCTGCTGCCAAACGACAAAATCACCCTCCCGGCCATCCCCCGCATCTCCTGCCGCCAGATAGAAAACGACGTCATCGCCACTGGCCGGGGGCGCGAGTTTCACCCGCAATTCCTGCTGCGCCACCAGCGGCGAAACCGGCTCCATCCATGCTTTTGGCCCGCCTGCTTTGCCGATATACCCGACGCTGCTGAACTTCCATAGCGCCTTCTGCCACTCCGCGATTTCCGCCGCCAGCGCGGGAACGTTGCCCCGCTTCGCCACGCGCCAGCGCGCCCGCAGGCCGTCGAGCAAGGGAGAGGGCTGGCTGCCGTGCAAAAGGTTCACCAGCAGGCCAAGATACTTCGCGCTCAAACCTCGCTCACGCGCCTCGGCCGCGACACTCTTGCTCGCGTCACGCAATTCGAGCGAGGCCGCAAGATACTTATCCAGCGGCAAACAGCCGCCCTTGGTGCGGTCCAGCGCAATGCCTTGTTGCGTCACAAAATCTTCGCCGCCCGCATCGGTGAAAGTATCGTAAAATGCACGGATCCTGGCCACGATCTCGTCCGTCCAATCCCGCCGCGTCGTTTTGGCGGAAAAGCGAATCCCGTCCGGCAAGAGCACGGCGTGGCTGGCGATGACCTTTCCGGCGTCCAGATATTTGGTGACCAGCGGCGGCGACATCACGAGCGTGTTACCGGTATTCATGAAACCCTCGCCGGCCGCGCTATCCGCGGGAAATTCCATCGCCGGGTCAAGCGACTCAACGCCCGTGAGGTCGCGGACGGTGTAGGTATATTCCGCATTGTTCAAACGCCGCAGCACGACTGGACCCGGATCGCCCGCCAGTCTCTGGGCGGCCTTGTCTAACGCATTGTTGACCCAAGCGGCCAGGCGCGCCCGCTCCTCGCTCGTCGGCTGCGGTTTTTCTTTCGGCGGCATTTCGCCCATGGAGAGCTGTTCGAACACGCGCCCCCAAGGCTCGGGATGCTTCAGCACCGCGCTGAGCGAGGTGAACTTTTGCAGGTCAAGATCACCTTTCTGTTTCTCCGTTGAATGACATTGGAAGCAATATTGTTGCACCAACGGTCGAACACTTTTCTCGAAAGACCGGGCCGTGACGCCGCCGGATTGGGCGAATCCGCAGGAAATCGCCGCGAATAATAACAATGTTGTCCATCCAGAGTTCACAAATTACTTCAAATACTTATCGATGGGAGGTTGGAGCAAATCTATCATCTCGGGTTGCTTCATTTTTTCCGGCGTCACCAAGACCACGCCGGTATCAATACGGCTTTCGACCTTTGCGCCCTGTAAATGCCGCACCATCGTCGTGACGGCGAGATAACCCATGAGCAGGGGGTTTTGCACGGCCAGGCCTTGAACGTCGCCGTTCTTCATATCGAGCACGGATTGGGAGCCGGAATCGAACCCGATCATTTTCACTTTGCCGCCTGCTTTGCCGATGTCGCGGAGCGCCTTGGTCATGGCGATGGTGCAAGGTTCGGTGACACAGAATATGCCATTGACTTCGTTGCCGAACCGATTGAGCAGATTCTGCGAGGCTTGGTACGCGGTTTCAACGGTCACGCCCGCGTATTGATCGGTGGAAATCAATTTGATGCCGGGAGATTTGGCCAACGCGTTCAAAAAGCCCTTCTCGCGTTCCTCCGTGCTGGAGGAGCCGACCGCGTAACGCAACAAAATGACGTTGCCTTGCCCGTTGAGCAATTGGGCCATGTATTCACCCGCCAACTGGCCGCCCTTGAAATTGTCCGTGGCCACGAAGCTTATGTATTTGTCCGACTTCAACCCGGAATCCATCACCAGGACGGGAATGCCGGACTGCACGGCGCTCTCGACTGGATTGGCCAGCGCTTGTGAATCCAGCGGGGCCAGCACGATGCCACTGACCCGGCGGCTGGTGAAATTCTCCACCACTTGGATTTGCTGGTCGCGATCGTCTTCGCGAAAGGGCCCTTTCCAAATCACTTCCACCGGGATGCCTCGGGCGGCCAGCTCCTGTTGGGCCTTGACCGCGCCGGCGTGAATGGATTTCCAGTATTCGTGCGTCGTGCCTTTGGGAATGACGGCAATGGTGAAGGTTTTTTCATCGGTCTTTTTTCCGCAACCCGCCAGAGCCATGAAGGCGACGGCCAGCCCGAGGTGAATGAATGATTTCACGCCAGATTCAGTTGGGGACTGCCCATTCCCCGATCAGAGCTTCGGATGTTTTCATGGTGTTCTTTTACACCCTTTGCGACGTTGGCGCAAGGCACATCGCTTGGCCCTAGGTCCTCGCTTAATGCGACGAATTTCATGGCTCGGGGAGCGCACGCGCCCCCGCTTGCCACGTAGAACGTGGCGTGATAGGGGTAGGGACGAGGGTTTGAACCTCGCCCCTCCCTCCAAACCGGACGGGCGGATTTCCCGCATCCGGCTTTCCAGTCAGTGGGTTCTCGTTCGAGATGGGCTCGCTTGCTCTTGGTTAGGATTTGGGCGGCAGTAGTTTGACGCGAAATCCGTGGCTTTTCTGTGTTTGCGGCTTCTCCGCGCTGTGTCCCTATGATGGAAAAGCAACTTAAAAATTTTCTTAATTGCAGTATTACCGCTGGACGGAACCGCCCTCCCGTGTAGCTTGAATGAAGAAGGCGTCTGCCGGTTAGCCGGCTCGCCAGTCTGATGGAACAAGTCGAATGATGCGCACGAAAAAGAGCGCGTGCCCGGCGTCACCAGAACCGGATCGCGCACGGAGTGAAGCAGAAAGCCTGCTGGGGGAATTCCGCGCCCTGTTTCGGCAGATCGGCTCGCCCGGCGTCGGGGCTGCTCTGGACGGCCCGTTCTGGGCCGCTCCCCTCCAAGCGCCGGCCACCCTGGGCCAGTTCCTGGAAGATTATCTGGCCCGGCTGCTGCTGCCGTTGGAGTTGCCCGCCATTGTGGCGGCCTGCGGCCATGCCCGGCGCGGCGAATTGCGGGAACTGCTGGCTCAGGATCATGGCTTAGCCTCCCCGTTGTTGCCGACGCCTTTTGCCGTGCCGAGCAAGCGGATGGGTGGGTTGCAATTGGCGCGGCTGCGGCCGCTGCGCGACAGCCGCATCGTGCAACGCTATCTGGCAGCGGTGGAATGCGGCCAGGCTCACGGATGGCACACGGTGGTTTATGGGGTGACATTGGCCGTCTTTTCGTTGCCCTTGCGCCAGGGGCTCCTCTACTACGCGCGGGAAACACTTTCCGTCCTGGCCTCAGCGGCGGGCCGGTCCAAAAGCTTCGGCCCATCGGAACTGGATGAAGTGCTCTCCGGCCTGTTGGCGCGTCTGCCTGAAGGCGTCGAAGCCGCGCTCGCCAGCGAGGGAGGATGCGCCCTCGCGGCTCATTACCCTGGGCAACTGTTGCCCGAAGTGTAGAGCTTGAACGCGCGCTCAGATGATCGTCTTCCACGCCATACCCTCAGTCTGGTCATGAAGGGAAGTTGATCAGGTCAAACTCCAAGGCGGGCGGAAAGGGCGGGTAAGCAATTCAGACGCTTCGGGATCATTCAAAATGAGTTCGTTCTCGGCATCCCATTTGATTTTCCGGCCTACCAGCATCGAGATCAGCCCCAGATGGCCCGGAATCGCTGAATGATGCGCGGTCTCGGCCGGTGTGATGGTCGGTTGTCGGGATTTCACCGAATCGAGGAAATTGCGCTGGTGATTGGTGGAAATGATGAGTTTGATCTTGCGCTCGCTTTCAGGCAGTTGCTTCATGTCGGCCCATTCCTCATTCGAGGCTTCGAAGTGGCCTCGATCGACCCAAACCCAGCCATCGGTTCCAATCCATTTGGTGCCGGCGCGAATATCCTTGTCTCCGCCAGCCATGGTCATGGCGATGTCATCGGGATACTTCAGTTCGATGCGGTATTTTGTGCATGTGTTCCAAACGGCGTCGCGCGGGGGAAACTCGCCATGGCCCTCGATTTCCAGCGGCCCTGCGTTGTCGAAGCCCAAACCCCAGTGGGCGATGTCGCAATGATGCCCGACCCAGTCCATCAATTGGCCGCCGCCGGTATTGTAGTTCCAGCGCCAATTGCCGTGAGTCCGGGCGCGCACATAAAGCATCAATTCGGAGGGCCCGATCCAGGTGTTGTAATCCAGCTCCGGCGGGGGGGCGGTGGGCATCATGAATTGGGCGTTATCGTTCACGTTTCCGAGGCCTTCCGGCAGACCCACTTCGACGCGAGTGATCTTGCCAATCAAGCCGTTGCGTACAATTTCCGCCGCTTTGTGGAAATTGTTCTCTGAGCGCTGCCAGGAACCGGTTTGCCAGATGCAATTATGGCGCCGCACCGCCTGGACGATGGCCTGTTGCTCCGCGACGGTTCGGGCCAGCGGTTTCTCTCCGTAAATATCCTTCTTGTGCCGGGCGGCCTCGACGGCGATGAGGCCATGCCAATGATCGGGCACGGCGAGCATGACCGCATCAATGTCGGACTGGCCCATTAATTCGCGGAAATCGTGGTAGGACCTGCAATCCGTGTTCTTGTAACGATCGTTCACCACGCCGACCAGGTCGCGCAGGTGATTATGGTCCACATCACAGGCGGCCACGACCCGGCAATCCGGCTGGTCGAGAAAAGACTTTGTATTGCCGGTCCCTTGACCCCCACAGCCGACGATGCCCAGGGTGATTTGTTGCGAAGGCGATTTTCGCGCTGTGGCGCAGCCAGTGATCAGATGCGGCAGAGCCAAGGCGGCGCCGCCGGAAATCAAGAAACGACGCCGACTGACGGCCGCACCAACTTTTGGAGTGGTCATGTTAGCAAAAGGACGAGAAGGGACTGGAAGTTATTCACTCAAATTTCGTGCCTGCACCCCTGCGCGGCGGCTTCGCGGCCGCTTCTCGATATGGGCGCAGCCTGGGCACTCATGCGTCTGCCGGCTTGCGTTTCGGGCGGCTGTGCTCGATACTTACCGCGTGAAACTTTCGGTCACGGAATTGACAGATCAGTTGATGGCCTCTTACGCGCACGTCGGAGGCATAAATCATCTGGACGGCAAAAACCTCCCCTCCAAGACCGCCATCGCTTCGATAACGTGCGACCTGCTCCGGCTGCTCTTCCCCGGCTTTTTCGATGAGAAGCCGATCCATTCCTCGCAGTTGAAGGTGGAGATTGCGGGATTGATGGATTCAGTGTTGGGACGGCTGGCGGATGAGATTTACAAGAGCCTGGAATACGCGGCGCCAGAGAAGAAAATGGAGGTCCGGGATTCGAGCCGGGTGGCCCATGCGCTGACGCTGGACTTTTTGAGCAATCTGCCGCATGTGCGGGAGTTGCTCCAAACGGACACTGAGGCCGCTTACCGAGGCGATCCGGCCGCCTTGAGCAAAGAAGAGGTGATCGTCGCCTATCCGTTCGTCGAAGCCATTGCGGTGCAAAGGCTGGCCCATGAGTTGTACCGACAAAGAGTTCCCTTGATCCCGCGCATGATGACGGAGTGGGTGCATGGGCGGACGGGGATTGACCTGCATCCGGGAGCGGAGATTGGTTCACATTTTTTTATTGATCACGGGACGGGCACTGTCATCGGGGAGACCGCCATCATTGGCCGGCACGTCAAACTTTATCAAGGCGTCGGGCTGGTGGCCCGTTCGCTTTCGGGCGGCCAATCTCTCCGAGGACAAAAGCGGCATCCAACCCTGGAGGACGCGGTGACGATCTACGCCAACGCGACCATTGTGGGCGGGGAGACGGTGATTGGGACCGGCAGCACGATCGGGGCCAGTGTGTTTTTGACCCAAAGCGTGCCGCCGCATTCCCTGGTGACATACGAAACGACCGACATTAAAGTGACGAGGAAACAGCACAGAGCCAAAAGCGACTTCCAGATTTAGGAGGAGGGTTCCTCGCGGATTCCAGTAACCTTGGGGACGGTTTCCGCCTCTGTACAAACGTGTCAGTGCTCATGGACACCATCCGAATATGCCGGCATTGCGGCGCAGCGATACCTGTGGAGACGCAGGGCGGCTCATGTGTCGAGTGCGGAAGCGATCCCGGCGCCGACTCGTTCGTGGAAGCGACGGACGGACCGATGACGCCCCCGACGCCGGCGGAACTGGCGCCCCTTTTACCCGGCTTGGAAATCATGGAAGTAGCCGGCCAAGGCGGCATGGGGACCATTTACAAGGCGCGCCAGCCGCAGTTGGATCGGGTGGTGGCGCTGAAGATACTTTCACCGGAATTGGGGCGCGACCCGGCCTTTGCCCATCGTTTCTCCCGCGAGGCGCAAGCCTTGGCCAAGCTCAACCATTCCAACATCGTCCGCGTTTTCGATTTCGGTCAGGCTGGCGGATTTTTCTACTTGCTCATGGAGTATGTCGATGGCGTGACCCTGCGGACTTTGATCGAGCAGAAGGCCATCCATGCGGAGGAGGCGCAGCGGATTGTGATCGAGATCTGCCACGCGCTGCAATACGCCCACGAAGAGGGCATTGTCCATCGGGACATCAAACCGTCAAATATATTACTCGATAAAAAGGGCCGAGTGAAAATCGCCGACTTTGGCCTGGCCCAGTTGATCGGCGAAGAAGCCAAGAATTGGTCCGCCGGGAGCCAGACCGCGGTGGTGATGGGCACCCCGCATTACATCGCGCCCGAACAAATAGAGCAGCCTGGGAAAGTGGATCGTCGGGCGGACATTTTCTCCCTGGGCGTGGTGTTTTACGAGATGCTGACGCGCGAATTGCCGCTGGGCCGATTTGAACCTCCCTCCCATAAGGCCGGGGTGAATCCGCGTCTGGATGAAATCGTATCGCGGGCCTTGGCCAAGCCGCGGCGACGGCGTTACCAGAACGCCAACGAATTTCGCGCCGCCGTGGAGGCGGCCACGGGCCACTTTCACAACCTGCCGGGCGACATGCGGCGCAGCAACGGCAAGCGCAAGTGGCGATGGCTGCCGCGCTTCGCGCTGGCGGCGGGAACGATCTGGCTGGCAGTTGTCACTTACCTCCTGCTTAAGGAGCACTGGGCCGAGCAGAAATCCGTCCTGATCCCGGCGGGCGCGCTGGAAGCCTTTGCCGCCGGTCCGGAGGGGGTCGGGATTGGCCGTCGCGCGGCCACGGAACTGAACTTGACCAAGGAACAGGTGCAAAACGTCAATAAGATTTTGCGGCGCTACCAGCGGGATTTCACCGCATTGGAGCGCCGTCACACCGAGCGTTCCAAAAATGCCGCCGGTCACGTGGTCATGACCATTCCGCCCTTCCCCCAGGAAATGGACGAATTGATGAGCCGGATGTGGACAGATCTCGCGACCGTCCTAAGCGCCGGCCAACTGGCCCTGGCCAAGACCCTGCACTTTGAAAGGTTCTTTCCCCACTCGGGAAGGAAGCAGGTGACCGTGGAAATCTGGCAGGAAGATAACGGTGAATACCGCTATGTCGAAGGCTCGGAACCTGCCGGCAAGAATGGCGGGGCCGCGGGCACGCTGCCCCCGCGCCTTCGCGGTTTGCTTTTGCGCGATAGCCAAAAGACCAACAACTAATAAAATGTTCGAAGAATTGGCCGTGGAGCACCTTTACGTGCATGTCCCGTTTTGCGCCAAAAAGTGCGCTTACTGCGCCTTTTACTCGGAGGCCGCCAGCGGCCAACTGGTCAACCGCTATGTCGAGGCCTTGGTGCGGGAGATGCAATGGGTGGCGTCAGATTTGAAACCGAAGACGATCTTTTTCGGTGGCGGCACGCCCTCGCTTCTGAACCTTGGGCAATGGGAACGCGTTTTGCAAACCATCCATCGGCTGGGCTGGCACGGGGCCGCGGAATGGACCGTGGAATGCAATCCCGCCACAGTGTCCCTGCATAAGGCCAAGCTGCTGCGCGATGGGGGAGTCAACCGGGTGTCGATGGGCGCCCAATCATTCGACCCAGCGCTGCTGGATCGGCTGGGTCGGGTGCATAGCCGCGAAATGATCTTCAAGTCGTTCGACATCCTGCGGGCCGCCGGATTCGACAACTTGAACGTGGATTTGATGTTCGCCATTCCCGGCCAGACGCTGGCCTCATGGCGCCAGACCCTGGCCGAGGCCAAGGCGCTTGGCAGCGAGCACCTGTCCTGTTACGAAGTCATTTATGAGGAAGACACTCCCCTTTTCGAGCAACTGCAGACCGGCGCCGTGCAGGTGGACGAGGACTTGGCCTGCGCGATGTATGACGAGCTTCTGCTGGCCGCGGCGGACGCCGGGTTCCAGCAGTACGAAGTGGCCAATTTTGCCCGACATACGGCGTCGGCTGCAGCGGAAGTGCCGGACCGCGCTTGCCGGCATAATGTCAATTATTGGCGTGGAGGTTCCTTCCATGGGCTTGGCCCCAGCGCGGCCGGGTACGTCCGCGGTGTGCGCACACGGAACTGGTCCAATACGACCATGTATTGCGAGCAACTGGAGCGCGGCCGGCGAGCCATCGAATCAACGGAGGAACTTCCGCCGCTGGCGCGCGCCGGAGAGATCGCCGCCTTCGGATTACGCATGACCTCCGGCTGGCCGCTGGAGCAATTCCAGCGCCGGACGGGATTTGATTTGCGCCAGGAGTGGAGGCCGGAGATCGACCGCATGATGGAACTGGGCTATGGAGAACTCAACCAGCAGAGGTTCCGCTTGACAAGCAAGGGGCTGCGCTTCGCCGATTGGGCGGGAGCGGAGTTTTTGCGAAGTTAGCTCGCGGGAGCGTTCGTCACGGAGGCGAAGGAGGGCCTTGATCGCCTGCGCCGTCCAACATCGATTGCAATGCAGGAGGTAACGGTGGGGCAGTCCCTCCCATGGCCATCTTTTGGGCCAGCAGTCCCGTAGCCTGAACCATGGGAGGCGCCGGTGGCGCAACTGGCGTGGGCACCTGATAATGCCCGGTCTGCTGATTAAAAAGCGAAGTGGCAATTTGTTCTCCCGCAGTATTGGCGGTCGCCGCAGCCCCGGTTGGAACATACGAAGATGCTCCTCCAGAGATACTAACTCCGCCGGTTCCTGATGACATGCCTAACGACCCAAACGGCGAACTGGCATTTCCCCCGCCAGCACCGCCAGCGACAATGGCCGAGCCGCCGCCACCGCCAGCGATAATGGCCGAACCCCCTCTTGGCGTCATGTCAGCCGAATGGCCGGGGGAGGGCGGCAGCGAGTTCCTCATAGGACCGCCGGCTCCTCTATGGCCGAAAGGAGGCATCCCTGACGCGCCGCCGCCGGCAGCATGAGCCGCAGGCGCCGCAGCCGTTGCGAGTGACGCGTAACTGTTGCTCTTGGCTGAAAGCGTTTGAGGCGTGCCCGCGTTGATGATATCAACCTCCCCTTTATCGTAACGAACCTTGACCAGTTCCACATTATGGCCCTTTTCGCCCGGCGCCAGACTCAGGTAAACGATGTTTTCCTTGTTGTCCTTGGGCGGAATAGCCAGGCAAACTTCCAAGGAGTCGCGCTTTTTAATAATCCCGGTCAGCATCACTTTCGGCAGATCCGCCGGTTTTTCATCGCCGGCTGGCGCTGGTGGAGGCGGGGGATTGAGGTGAAAGATATTTCGGTCGCTAATGACCGTATAGGGATTTGCATCCGCCGGGTCGGAATCCGGCGCGGCCATGGCGGTTGCGAGGCCGGCCATCCCGGCGCATCCCACCACCCAGGCCCATGTCCATTTGTAACTCATAATCATAAATATACCCTTATTTATCAATAACACCAGCCCAATGTTAAAGTTTCAACCGCCGCCAGTGCCATTTCAACCGCCGCACCGTGCCCGGCTCCAGCTTGAATCGTTCCGCCATCCGCAGGCCCTCCACCCAAAACAACTCGCCCCGACTGGTGGCCGCCACGACGCGGCGATGCCGCTCCTGGCGCGGCACCTTTAAATCCGTGAACACATCCTGCAATTTCCGGGCCGACTTCAACCCAATAGGCTGAAAACGATCACCCGGCTGCCAATGCCGCAGCCAGACTCGCCCGCCAACCTTGTCCGCGTCAAAGTATTCCAGATTCGGTTCCCGCCCATGCCCGGCACCCGGCGTCTGGATGATTTCCCACGCCACCGCCAAGCCGTCCAAGGCCGCCCGGCCTTTGCTGGCCGTCAATACCATCTCAATCCGGCTCGCATTAAACTCCGGCGCCTTGATCTTTCGCGCGCGCAGCAAGCCCTCGGCGTCCCGTGACACCCATCGGTTCGGGCCGACGGCCGCCGGCTGGCTCTCTTGCGCGCGCAATCGTTCCACCAGGTCAAACTCCGGCGCTTGCCCCATTTGCAACAACTGCAAATAAAGGACCTTTCTCTGCACCGCCGCGGCGAGCCGGTCAAACCTGACTCGCCGTTTGGCGGCCAGCCACCGCTCCGCCAGCCCGCCGACCACCTGCGCCTCCGCGCCCGCCAATTCCATCAGGCGCAGCACCCGCTCCGAGAGGCGCGGTTGATAATGCTGGCGCAGCAACGGCAACAATTCATGGCGGACCCGGTTCCGTTGAATATCTATGGACGCGTTGGTCGGATCCTCCGAAAAGCGCACGCCTGCCGCTTGCGCCGCGTCCCGCAACGCGGCCTTGGGTTGATCCAGCAACGGACGGACCAGCGTTAGGGACGGATCGCTGGGGGAGGGGTTCTTCCACGGCATTCCGGCCAAACCCTGCCCGCCGGTTCCGCGCAACAATCTGAGAAAGAACAATTCCACCTGGTCGTCCGCGTGATGCGCCAGGGCAATCGCCGGGATGCGAAACCTGCGCGCTGTTCGGGCCAGAAAATCATGCCGCAATTTGCGCCCGGCCATTTCCAGCGAAATCCTCTCCGCGCGCGCAGTGCCGGCGACGTCCGCCCGTCCTGCCACCACCCGCAAGCCCAGACGCCGGGCCGTCTGCCGGACCAATCGTTCATCCGCGTCCCCCGCCAAACCGCGCAACTGATGATTGAAATGCGCCACCGTCAATTTCCACCCATGCGTGCCAGCCAGATGGTGCGTTACATGCAGGAGGACCATGGAATCCAGCCCGCCGGAAACAGCCAGCAGGATTTTTTGGCCGTGGCAAAAGAGTTTTCTGGCGGCGATGCTCTTCTCAATCTGGCGGATCCAACGGCTCAAAACCGGGATCCGACTGTTGCTGACGGGGAGCCGGTCCATAGACGCCGAAACATGGCCCAGACTTTGGCGCGAAAGAGAATCACGTGCTTTTTCCAGCCGCGATGGACCACCGGTTTCATGGCTTGGACTTTGCGGGCCGCGGTCTCGACGGCCTTGCGGCAACAGATCGCCGCCGCCTCAAAGTCATACTCCAATTCCGGATGTCTTTTCAACAAATCCGTCAGCAGATGAAAAGCACTGGGATCGGCGGCGTTGACCTGTGTGGCGGCCACGTAACACTGGGCCGCCTGGCGATATTGGCCCTGGCCGGACAGGGACAGGCCGAGGTTCTTGTAGGCATCGGGCCGGTTGGCATCGGTTTCAATGGCTCGGCGGCAGTAAGGCTCCGCCTCGGCGAACCGCTCCAGGATATTGAGCGAAAAACCGAGGTTGTTATTGACGAAATACCACGTCCACGTATGCATCGGCTCCAGCGCCAGCGCCTGTTTGTAATATCCGGCCGCCGCCGCATAATTGCCTGTCTGCTCCATCGTCTGGCCCATGGTCAGGACGCACCTGGCCCTTTCCTCCGGCTCCGGCAGCAGTGGCATCAACTGCTGCAGGCGGGTGAGGGCCTTGCCGTTCTGCCGGATTTGCTTGTAAAAGAGCGCCAACTGCCACAGCGCCTGCGTGGGGTTATTTTCCGATTCCTCCAATTTCTTGAGCAGGAGTTTTTCCATCTCTTGCGACGATACCTCCACCAGCGGCCCGACGGGCGGCCGCGGAAGTTCAAACCGGAAATTCAGCGGTTTTTCCATTTTCTGCAAAAAATGTCGCGCCGTTTTCCTTACAATGCAAGTCAATTTCTCTTTCTTAACAGAAAATTGTGATAGGTGCGATTTCTTCGGGAGCGCGCTCCTCCTTGCGTCCTTGTCCCGCCGGCTTGTCCGCCATCTCGTCCGCCGAAGCCTCAGCGAAGGTGGATCGCCGACGGAATCCATCGACCGAAACTGCCCCGCCATTTTTTCGCCGAGTTCTCGAAATTCCTCGAACATCCTAATTTTGGAAATACGCGGAAATACCCATCAATTCCAAAGATGCCGGCATATC
>PLIU01000366.1 GCA_003140095.1 Verrucomicrobiales bacterium
TGTGCCATAGGTACTTCCTTCTCACAGGTTTGATTTGGTTTGATTTGATTTGATTGACCGGGCCGTTCAGGCCTGTTATGCGTGAAATTCACGCAGATCGAAACGCCCGGCGACTCTTGTTAAGCCATCGATGAACATACTTCGGCAACCCATCCTCAGTCCTACCCACTCACCTTATGCCCAATCGCCGGGGCCGCTTTTCCGGGCAGCCTTGGCGAGGCCGGATTCCCGACTGCAAATTCTCAAAGAACACGCGCGTGAGCGCCGTACACTTGGCACACTACCACTTTATGGTTGGGAATGCAAAAGGCATGTTGGGATTATGTGGACGGTAAGAGTGGGTTTTGCGGTTTGGCATTGTTTTTTGCGCACTCATTGTAGTCTGCCGTTTAGACCCGTTTATGACTGGTTTCGGAGGCCACATCGCTCTTGATTCTGGTTCAAAGCGGGTGCGGCAAAAAGGGGCAACGCAAATTTGCGCAAGACCCTCGTCAGCACTCGACTTTGCCGCCCGTCCGTGGCAAGTTGTGGCGTGGCTTTGAACAAACTGGAACAGTTGCAGGACCTGTTGCGCTCCTATGGTTCGTGCCTGGTCGCGTATTCAGGAGGGGTGGACTCCGTCTTTTTGGCCTTCGTGGCCCGGCAGATTCTGGGCGACAAATGCCGGGCCGCTCTGGCCGATTCCCCCAGCTTGCCCCGGCGCGAATTGGACGAGGCGGTGGCCATTGCCGCCCTCTTCTCCATCCCGTTGCAAATCATTCGCACGGCTGAATTTGACAATCCCGCCTACGTCTCCAATCCAAACAATCGTTGCTATTTCTGCAAGCACGAGCTTTTCACCCAATTGACCCCGCTGGCCCGCGACGGCCATTTCGCTGTCATCGCCTACGGCGAAAACGCCAGCGACGCCGGCGACCACCGGCCGGGCGCGCAAGCCGCCGGCCTATTCCAAGTACGCGCCCCGCTCAAGGAAGCCGGCCTGACCAAAAGTGAAATCCGCGCCTTGTCCGCCCAATTGGGCCTGCCCACGGCCGAAAAGCCGCAAATGGCCTGCCTGAGTTCGCGCGTCCCCTACGGCGAGCCGGTCACCCCGGAGAAGTTGCGCATGATCGAGGAGGCAGAATACGTGCTGCGCGATCTGGGATTCCACGACGTGCGCGTGCGCCACCATCAAGGCGCGGGCGGGGGCCGCGCGTCCGCCCTGGCGCGCATCGAGGTCGGCGCGGATGAGATGCCCAAACTTCTGGTGGACGGAACCTTTGCGCGCGTGGCCGAAGCGTTGCGCAAAATTGGCTACGCCCACGTCACGCTCGATTTGCAAGGCTACCGCCGAGGAAGCCTGAACGAATCTCCCCATTCCCATCCTAATCCTAATCCTAATCTTAATCCAATCTGATGGTGGAGGCACGAGATCAACGCTGGACAAAGTAGCTCAGGTTTTCCAGTTCGATAGCCAAGTTGACGTTGTTGACCACGACTGGTTCCGGCACCTCCAGTACCAGCGGGGCCAGGTTCAAGATGCCGGTGATGCCGCACTGCACCAGCGCGTTGGTCACTTCCTGGGCCGCTGGCGCCGGCACCGTCAGAATGGCCATCTTCACTTTTCGTTCCCGGACCAGCGGCGCCAGTTTATCCATATCATGGATGGCGATCGAACTGGCATTTCCGCGGCAACGCTCAGCGTCGATGTCGAACGCGGCGATGATTTCANNATTTCAAATCCTTCCTTTTCAAAACCGCGATACGAAAGCAGCGCCAGACCCAGGTTGCCCACGCCCACCAGCACAACCGGTTGCAATCTGGTCGTGCCCAGAACGTCGGCAATCATGTCTGCCAATTCTTCGACAACGTAACCCAGGCCCCGGGTGCCGAACTGTCCGAAGTAGGTGAGGTCTTTGCGCAACTGCGTCGATTTGACCCCGGCCGCCTTGGCCAGCGCCTCGCTGGCGACAGTGCGGATGCCATTGGCTTTAAGCCGTTGCAAGCCACGGAAATACACCGAAAGCCGGTACACGGCTTTGCGTGGAATCTCGGGTCGGAAACTTTTTTTCAAGCGCGGCAAGATAGTAGAAAGCCGTCCGCCGGGCAACCCTGCTCCTTCCTCTGGGCGCGCCGCCGGCTCAGGCCCATCTCACTTTAAAAGTTCCCTGGCAGGGACGGACTGGTAGCCGCCGACGTAAGAAGGCGGAGGAGAGACCGCAAGCATCGTTTTCCAAGAAATTAAGTTGCGCTGCCGCCAGCGCGTGCCTAATTTGCGCCCGATTTGTTGCGCCCGGCCCGCGGACGAATCGAAACTATGAGCACGACCGCGTTATCGCCTGAAGAATTGACCAAACTGATCGCAGACCTAAACCGTCTCGCACACAACATCTGGTGGACTTGGAACCAGGGCGCCCAGGAGATCTTTCAGGACCTCTCGCCCCGCTGCTGGCAAAACCTCTATCACAATGCCGTCGCGGTCCTGCACGAAGTCTCCGACTACGAGTTGCGTGTCCGCTTGCAGGACCAGGAATTCGCCCGGCGGGTGCGCCAGGTCCTGCACGATTTTGAGGCCTACATGTCGGACCAGGAAAGCTGGGGCCGGCAAAATGCTCCGGAGCTGATCCACAATCCGGTCGCCTACTTCTCGGCAGAATTCGGTTTCCACGAAACACTGCCCATCGCCGCCGGCGGCCTGGGCATCCTGGCCGGCGACCACGCCAAATCGGCCAGCGATCTGGACATCGGCTTCATCGGCATCAGCCTCTTTTATCGTGAGGGCTATTTCCAGCAGCAGATCAACCAGGATAACTGGCAGGTCGAGTACTACACACTGCTCAATCCGCAGAACCTCCCCTTGGAACCAGTGCTCGACGCCAAAGGCCTGCCGCTGGTGTGCGCGGTGGAAATCGAATTGACCGATGTCTATTTCCAGGTTTGGCGGGTCAACGTCGGCCGCAGAGCCGTCTATCTTCTGGACGCCGATCGCCCGGAGAACCCGCCCCACTTGCGCGATTTGACCCGCCGGGTCTATGGCGGCGACAACACCATGCGCATTATGCAGGAGGTGCTTCTGGGCATCGGCGGCGTGCGCCTCTTGCGCGCGCTGGGCGTGCAGCCCTCGGTCTTCCATATGAACGAAGGCCACGCGGCTTTCCTGACCCTGGAATTAATGCGCGAAAAACTCGCTGCCGGCATTTCCCTTTCCGAAGCCATGGCCAAAACCAAGGCCCAATGTATTTTCACCACCCACACCCCCGTCGAAGCCGGCCACGACCGCTTCAGCCGTGACCTCATCGGCTACGCCATGCGCAAAATAGCGACGCAATTGAAGCTTTCCCTGGACGACTTGATGGGCTTGGGTCGAATCGACCCTAAAAACGACGCCGAATCCTTCTGCATGACAGTTCTGGGCCTCAAGCTTTCCCGCGCCGCCAACGCCGTGAGTGAACTGCACGGCCAAGTCAGCCGCCAAATGTGGCGCGCCCTCTGGCCCGACAAACCGGTCGATCAGGTCCCCATCGGCCACATCACCAACGGCATCCACTTGACCGGCTGGATGAAAGGCCCCGTGCGCAAATACTGGCAGCGCAAACTTTTCAGCGCCAGCACGCCCTCCTCACCGTCCGGAGGCGAGACCACCGCCTTTTGGAGATCCACTCCCTCCATGCCACTGGAAAAGGAATTCAACTCGACCGCCTTCTGGCAAAAAATGGCCGACCCGGGCTTCATTTCCGACGAGGAACTCTGGGCCTTGCGCTACAAATTGCGGCGCGAACTCATCGAATTCGCGCGCCGCCGCCTGGGCCTGCGCCAATTCCAATCGGACTTCATCGCTTACGACCTATTGCTGGATCCCGATGCGCTGACCATCGGCTTTGCACGGCGCTTTGCCACTTACAAGCGCGCCCCGCTGGTCTTCGATCAATTCGAGAACATGGTCAAATTGATCAAAGACCGCCGCCGTCCCGTGCAGTTCATCTTCGCGGGCAAGGCCCACCCGCGCGACGACGACGGCAAACGTTTCATCCAGCGCATCGTTCATCTCAGCAAATACAGCGATCTCAAGAGCCATTTGGTCTTCATTGAGAACTACGACATTCATGTGGCCCGGCAAATGGTTTCCGGCTGCGACGTCTGGCTCAATAACCCGCGCCGTCCCCTGGAGGCCTCCGGCACCAGCGGGCAGAAGGCGGGCTGTCATGGTTGTTTAAACTTGAGCATCCTGGACGGCTGGTGGCGCGAAGGATTCGACGGCACCAACGGCTTCGCCATCGGCGCCGACAACCATCCCTCCTCCATCGAGGAGCAGGACCTCCAGGACAGCGCCAACCTGTTCCGGGCGCTGACCGAGCATGTGCTGCCGGCCTTTTTCAACCGCGATGAGCACGGCATCCCGCGGCAATGGCTGCAAATGGTGCGCCGGGCCATGGTCACCCTGGTGCCGCAATACAACACCTGGCGCATGGTGCAGGAGTACACCAAGAAATACTACTTGTCGAAGGCGTGAGCGCGCTCAGGCAGTGGCATGAGACCCAAGAGCGGCCCATCCTCGTTAGGGAACCGGCAGCACAGGCCTGAATCCAGCCTGATCAAAATGACGGTCATTGGTCAACGCCTCAACCATCTTCTCGTCGGCCATCACGACGAAGGAGGCGCAGTCCACCAAGCCCTACTGTTTGTCTGCCCGCGCCTGATACAAGTCAAGTGCGCGACGCAACAAGGCGGCGCTGATGAACACGACTCGGCAGCGAGGATCCTTCAAAACCCCGTCAATGACTTGGGAAAAACGGTCGCGTGCCCGCGTACGAGTCAGCCCATTGCCCGTTTCAGCGATGATTCAATCGGTCAGTACTATCGAATAGCCCCGCCGTCCCAAATCACGCCAGAGAACGTCGGCCCGTTGGTGAAGTTGGCCGGAGGCGTTCATCAAGGCAAGCCATCCGTTGGTGTCGAGGAAAACGGCGTCACCGGGCATGGCTCACTTTCGGATGTCCGTACAGATAATGATCCGCATTGGTGGCCAAATCGGAAATGCCGGTTTCGACCGCCTGCTCGCCCATTCGAAAGGGATCGCATGTATCAGTCAATGAACCGCTGCGGCCCGACTCCATGATTTCGACGTGAACGGGTGTGCCATCCGGGATTTCCGCTCCCGCTTCCAGCACCACTATGTTCCCTTTGGCTGTTCCGTGGTAAATCATTATTCTACCTCGTCTTACGACCAAGCAACCACTAGATAGCACATTCCCCGCGGTTTGGAAAGCGATATTCGGAGGCGCGACATGCGCGCGTCCGGGCGAACGCCGAATCGGCTTGCCCCGCGGGCAATCGCGCGAGACAATTAGTTTGCCAGCGTCGAGGTAAAGTTTTACCGTCCCTCTCCTGTGAGCTACGAAGCCGTCATCGGGTTGGAAACCCACGTCCAGCTCAAGACCAAATCTAAAATGTGGTGCGGCTGCGCCAATCAATTCGGCGCGCCGCCCAATTCCAATGTCTGCCCCGTTTGCCTCGGCCTGCCCGGCGTCCTGCCGGTGGCCAATGAGGAGGCTTTGCGTTTGACCGCCTTGACCGGCCTGCTGCTCCAGGGCGTGTTGCCCCCATACGCCAAATTCGACCGCAAGAATTATTTCTATCCGGACATGCCCAAGAATTACCAGATCACCCAATTTGACAAACCTTCCTCGGTCGGCGGCTTCGTTGAGTTTGAGTGCCACGGCGGCCTCGCCCGCGTCAACATCACCCGCGCCCATTTGGAGGAGGATGTCGGCAAGAATTTTCATTTCGAGCGCCACAGCGGCGTCGATTTCAACCGCGCCGGCGTGCCTCTGCTGGAAATCGTTTCCGAACCGGAAATCACCGGCGCCCAGATGGCCTACGAATACCTCAATGCCCTGGTCGAAATCCTGCGTTACGGCGGCATCAGCGACTGCGACATGGAAAAAGGCGAAGTCCGTTGCGACGTCAACGTCAGTGTCCGCACGCAAGGCGCCAGGGAATTGGGCCAAAAGATCGAAATCAAGAACATGAACAGTTTCAGCGGCGTGCGCCGGGCGCTGGAGCATGAGATCCCGCGTCAAATAGAAGTTCTGCAAAAGGGCGGGCCATTGACCCAGGAAACCCGCCGCTGGGATGACGCCGGCGGCCTCACCGAAACCATGCGCAGCAAGGAAATGGCGCACGATTACCGTTATTTCCCCGAGCCGGACCTGATGCCTTTGGCGCCGGCCCCCGCGTGGGTGGAAGAAGTCGCCCGCCGCGTGGTGGAACTGCCGCTGGCCAAAAAGCAACGCCTCATGAGCAAGTACCAATTGCCCGCCTCGGACGCGCAAACTTTCGTGTGGGACCGGGCGCTGGGCGATTACTTCGAACACCTCGCCCCCCGCTCAAAAAATCCCAAGGCCGCGGCCAATTGGATCATCAACAACCTGCGCGCCAAGCTGGCCGCCTCCGGCGCAACGCTGGCCGAATTGAATTTCAAGCCTGAATATATTCTTGACTTGATGGAGCTGGTGGAGAGCCGCCAGATCAGCGGCACCATGGCCCAGCAGGTTTTCGCGGAGATGTTCGAGACCGGCGGCGCGCCGAACCTGATTGTCAAAGAGAAAGGATGGGCGCAAGTGAGCGACGCCGCGGCCATCGAGGCCTTGTGCGATCAGGCCCTCGCCGCGCATCCGGGGCCGGTGGCGGATTACAAAGCCGGCAAGGCCGCCGCGCTGAATTTCCTCAAAGGCCAGGTCATGAAGCTAAGCAAAGGCAAAGCCAACCCGAACCTCGCCGGCGAGATTCTGGAGAAAAAGTTAAAATGAAGACCGTCACCAGCACATTATGAATATTACCATGCTCTACTTGCTCTTGTGCCTCCTCTTTATTATCGGCCTGTGGAAGGTTTTTGTCAAAGCGGGACAACCGGGTTGGGGATGCCTCATTCCCATCTTTAATATTTACTGCCTGGTCAAAATCGCCGGCAAGTCGGGGTGGTGGCTCTTGCTCTATTTTATCCCGCTCCTGAACATCATCATGCATATCCTTGTCTTGTCCGGCGTCTCGCGGAACTTCGGCAAAGGCGTCGGCTTTACGCTCGGCTTGATTTTCCTGCCCTTCTTCTTTTTCCTAATCCTCGGTTTTGGAGATGCCACTTACGCCCCGGGCAACCCCCCCGTGATTGCCTGAAACTGCCCCGCAAGCGCGATTGGTCTTGCCGCGGCCGGCAACCCGCCAAATTCGGTTTGACTTGGCTTGGCTTTGATCTTAAATTCTTAGAACGAGACGCAATGCAATTGAACCAGCGAGCACCTAACGAGGATAGAGAATTATGGCGGCGCTGAAAATGCCTAAACAGCAACAGACCGAAAAGGAAACGCCCGACACACTGGAACAGGAATTTAGCCAGCTTGCCAGGCGATGGCGTAGCGAAATCGGAATGTTTTCGTTAATTCGGCAAAAGGCAATGCACCCAGCGTATCCAAAGATTATTGGAATGGGAAAGAATGATCTGCCATTGATTTTGCGGGAACTTAGGACCGGCGGTGGAGACTGGTTGTGGTCCCTCGAATCGATTGCCAGACCAAAGGTAAATCCCGCGCTGGGCACGACGAATTTCAAGGACACTGTCGCGGCGTGGCTCAAATGGGAAGAAGAAAACGGTTACGCCTGATGCCCGGCGATAACATAGCGGTTCAGACCAACCGTCTGGCGCGCGAGAAATCGCCCTACCTGCTGCAACATCAGCATAACCCGGTGGATTGGTTCCCTTGGGGCGAGGAGGCTTTCGCCAAGGCGCGCCTGGAAAACAAACCGATCTTCCTGAGCATCGGCTACTCCACCTGCCATTGGTGCCACGTCATGGANNATGACTGCCGTGCAGGCCATGACCGGCCAGGGCGGCTGGCCGTTGAATTGTTTCCTCACGCCGGATTTGAAGCCGTTTTACGGCGGCACTTATTTTCCCCCCGAAAAAGTCGCCGGCCGCGCTAGTTTCATGCAGGTGCTCCGCCAGATCGCCAGCCTTTGGGAAACGCGGCGGGAGCACATTCTGGAGACGGCGGCGGATTTTCACCAGAAGCTGGAGGCCTACACCGCGCGCGAGCCGGGCGATCTGACCCTCTCTCCAGCCCTGCTGGCCCAGGCCGCAACGCTCTTCAAACGCGAGTATGACCCGCAGTTCGGCGGCTTCGGCGGCGCGCCCAAGTTTCCCCGCCCCAGCCAGCCGGCTTTTCTCTTGCGTTATGGGACGCGCGCCGCGGACCCGGAGGCGGTCAAAATGGTCCTTCACACCTGCGAACGCATGGCCGCGGGCGGCCTCTACGACCAGCTCGGCGGCGGTTTCGCCCGCTACTCGGTCGATGCGCAATGGCTGGTGCCGCACTTCGAAAAAATGCTCTATGACAACGCGCAATTGGCCAACCTTTACCTGGACGCCTTCCTGGTCTCTGGCGATGCGCGCCATGCCGCCACCGCGCGCGGCATTATCCAATACGTCTTGCGCGACATGACCGACCCCGGCGGGGGATTCTACTCCGCCGAGGACGCCGACAGTGAAGGCAAGGAAGGCAAGTTCTATTGCTGGACGACGGCCGAACTTTCCCAATTGTTGGCGCCGGAGGAATTCAAAATCGCCGCCCGTCATTTCGGCGTGACCGCGCTGGGAAACTTCGTCGATCACAGCGACCCCGATCCTCTGCCACATCAGAATGTCTTGAGCGTGGCCGATTCCCATCTTGCGCCCGCCGAACAAGAACTGCTCGCCTCAGCCCAAAAGAAAATGTTCCAGGCCCGCAACGGGCGCGTCCGTCCGCACCTGGACGACAAAGTGCTGGCCTCCTGGAACGGGATGATGCTCGGCGCGCTGGCCCGCGCTTACGCCGTGCTGGGCGATGAGAGTTACCGCGCCGCCGCCGAGAAAAACCTCGCCTTCCTTCGCGGCAAACTTTGGGACGAGCAAAACAAAACGTTGTACCACCGCTGGCGCCAGGGCGAGCGCGACTCGGTCCAACTGCTGGCCAGCTACGCCAATTTATGCGCCGGCGTCCTCGATCTTTACGAAGCCACGCTCGAGCCAGCCCATCTGGATTTCGCCGCCGCCCTGGCAAACGCGATGCTGGCGAGGTTTTACGACGCGGCCAGCGGCGGTTTTTACGACAGTGCCGCCGGCCCGCGCGAACTGATCCTGCGTTGCAAGGATGATTATGACGGCGCGGAGCCGTCGGGCAATGCCGTCGCCGTGTTGGCGTTGCTGCGCCTGGCGGCGATGACGCAGAGGAAGGAATACGCCGCCGCGGCGGAAAAAACCTTGCGTTTGCTGGCGCCGCGCCTGCACGAATTGCCGCAAGCGGTGCCGCACTGGTTGCTGGGGCTGGATTTTTATTTGGAGGAACCGAGGCGGGCGGTGGTGGCCGGCGCGCCGGAGCGGCCCGAAACGCGCGCCTTATTGCGCGCCATACATTCGATCTATCAGCCCAACAAAGTTGTTTTGGGCGTCGCCGGAGCGGTCGATCCATTCACTCGGACGTTATCGGCCAAAGACGGCCCGGTCGTTTATCTCTGCACTGGAACCGCCTGTCAGCCGCAGTCCCAGGACCCGGAAACGATTCGTAAATTTCTTGCGCCGCCGCCTTTCTCGTCGAATCCTGCGTGACGCTTAGGCTGGCGCGTCCACGCATCTTCCTGGACACCACGATGACCGCATCCTGTTCATTCTCTCTGCGCGTGGTATATTTATGGCGCATGACTGCGAGTGACAAAACGCCCAGTCCGAATTCTTCCGCCAAGCGACCGGGGCGGCGGCTCAGAATAACCGCCGCCATCGTGTTGCTGCTGGGAATTTTCGGCGCGGACGCGGCTTATTGGCTGGGGACGCACGCGGCGGAACCGCCGGATGACCCCTCCATGATGGTTAACGAGAAGGCCCAGTCGCGGCAGGAGGAAATCCTTTACGGCAAACAGTCTGTTTTAATCGATAGCTGGACCCAGGACCTCAAACAACCCGGCACGCAAGCCGTGATCATCGTTGTCACGTCAGCCTTGGTGGCGGGCGGCTGCTTTTATTTTGCCCGGTTGCTGGACAACGTCGGCGAACAGGCGGATGAAAAAGGGTAACTATTCAGTCCACAGCGCCACTTCCAAACATTGGGGCGTGACACCATCCTCGTCGGTAGGGTGAGACTCGGGGTGTGCCCTCCGTCGAGCCGTGACATAATCTTACGAAATCGAGTTTACGGTCGACAGAGTCCCCACCGACCTTGAATTTAGACTTTACTTTTGTCCCTGGGCCTGCAGCCAGCGCTGGAAGGCGTCGGGACCCAGCAGTTGTTGCAAGCTTTGCTGTTGCTCGACCTGCGTCTGCGACAGGGCTTCGACTTTTTCGTCGTTGCTCAGCGTATCGTCGTTGCGGATGCTGTCCATTTCCGCCTGGGTAGCGCGGTTAATTTGATAGATGGGAAGGATCATGCTGGCCGGCAAGGTCAGTTGCTGGGCCAAAGCCTGGGAAGTGCGGTAAAGGGGGTCCTGGTTCAATTGGTAGGTGGCATAGACGATGGCGCCCAAGGCGGTCTTGATGACTGCCTCGCTCTGCGCGGCCAGTTGCTGCTGCTGCTTGAGCAAAGCCGGATCGTCGCCGGCGTAGAAAAAAACCGGCTGCCCAATGATCCCGCTTAAGGCCGCGAACAAGTCGCGAAATTGATCCGGCCCCAGGTCCATGGTCCGCATCATCTCACGCAATTGCTGCGCCGCCGGAGAATAGCGGAGGACAAACTCGTCGTAGGCATCAGGCTCCAGCACCGACGCCAAGGGCACCAGCGGCTCTTCGCGCAGGCGCACCATCTGCATCGGATCGATGGGTTTGCCTTGCAGGCGTTGCCCCTCCTGATAGGCCTCGATCCTTAGCTGCGCGGCGGCGACTATATCCAGGACGGCCTGTTTGGTCGCCGCAGGCAAATCGCCCAGGATGGGGCCGGTTAGAGTGATGCCGGCCCGGGCCGCGATCAATTCCTTGCCCTCGTCGTCCCAACCCGCGCCCAAGAGGCCTGTCAACAATTCGCGCCGCTCCGCCTCCAGGCTCCGGATTTTTTCCTCCGCCGCGTGGGCCAGGGCCGGGTCGGGGGTGGATTTCCACCATTGGTAATTGGGGTAATCAACCTCCGTGACCCGCCGCCGGGCATAGAGGCGATCGACCTCGGAGGTGACGATGTCGCGGATGGTTTGTTCGGGGCACCCGATGGCGCGCAAGTTGGCGATCAAGGTGGGGTAGTTGGTGGATTGGACCTGCTCCCAGGTGAAATTTTCGCGGCGCACCTGAACATTCGTTTTGACAACGACCTCATTAAGCGGAGGAGGGACGACGACGGGCGGCTCCCTCAGCGGTTCGGTGGCGACGTAGAGACTGGCCGCCAGGAACAAGTTGAAGCCGAGCGAAAGAATCAACCAGAAGCGCGCTCGCATGACGGAATATTCCCCCAAAAACGCGCCGAATCAACCGTTTTGTCTCCTATATTTTGGTTTTAAGACCCCCAGCCGGCACCCCAGGAAGCGTCATGAATTGGATAGTCAACTCAAGATGGGCCAACGTTCATGTATGCCCCCGGTCCCGGAACATGAAAATTAAGACTTTCCACTTGGCGGCTTCCCTTGTATGACTATGGCATGGAACACTCCATGAGATGTGGTTCAAATCGCGCGACCTAAAAACTATGTCGCGGATCGACGAGTTTAGTGATCACAAGAAGGGGGCGTTTATTTTTGACAGGCTGGGCCGGGACAGGCAGCCTGCGTGGCATGCTTTTGCAGCCAGTGTCCATTTGCGTTGTTATAGTCAATTTTGATTGATCCTTCAGAGCAATTTATGAGCACACAATCCCTGCAATTCAAAGTCGCATCCAAAGACTGGGAGTTCGAGCAGATTCACCAACTCAATTACCGGACCTTCGTGGAGGAAATCCCCCAGCATCAGCCCTCGGGTACTCCGCGGTTGGTCGATAAGTTCCACAACGAGAACACCTACCTGATCTGCCTGAGCAATAACAGGATTGTCGGCATGATCGCCGCGCGCGGGCGCCGCCCCTTTTCCCTGGACCAAAAGTTGCCCAATCTGGATTCCTTCCTGCCGCCAGGCCGGCGCATTTGCGAAATCCGCCTGCTCTCGGTGGAAAAGGAATTCCGCAACGGCCAGGTCTTCCGCGGGCTGGCGGCGTTGATGTGGCAGTACGGTCTGGAACACGGCTACGATTTGGGGGTCATCTCCGGCACCACCCGCCAGCAGAAGCTTTACCGCCATCTGGGCTTCGTCCCCTTTGGCCCTGTGGTGGGGTCAGGCGAGGCCAGTTTTCAGCCGATGTTCCTGACCTTGGAGAACTTTGAGAAGCAGGCCGAGGAGTTCCTCCGCGAGCCTATCCGCCGCCGCGGGCCGGCCAGTTTTCTGCCCGGCCCGGTCTCCATTCACCCCTTGGTGCGCCGCGCCTTCGAGCGTCCGGCCGAATCCCATCGGTCGGAGCAATTCATCGCCGAGTTTCAGAAAATCCGCCAGCGCCTCTGCCATTTGGTCAGCGCGCGCCAGGTGCAGATTCTCATGGGCTCCGGCACCTTGGCCAACGATGCCGTCGGCGCGCAACTTTCGCTGGAGGACAAACCAGGGCTGATCCTGAGCAATGGCGAATTTGGCGAACGGCTGATCGATCAGGCCCGGCGTTTCGGCCTGACTTTCGACACTTTGAAATTCCGTTGGGGGGAGTCGTTCAATCTGGCGGCGGTCGAACAGTTTCTCTCGCGTTCATCCTCCGTCGGCTGGCTTTGGTGTGTCCACGCGGAGACTTCCACCGGCATGTTGAATCCGCTCTCGACCTTGCAGGCGCTGTGCGCCAAGTCGCGGGTCAAATTGTGCGCCGATTGCATCAGCTCCATCGGCTTGGTGCCGGTGAACCTGGAAGGCATTTACCTGGCTTCCTGCGCCAGCGGCAAGGGACTGGCCGGTTATCCCGGCCTCTGCATGGTTTTCCATAACCATCCCATTGCCTCCTCCGCCGCATTGCCGCGCTACCTAGACCTCGGCTGGTACGACGAACATCAGGGCATCGCTTTCACCCATTCCTCCAATCTGGTGCAGGCCCTGGACGCCGCCGTGCGGCAGCCTGATTGGCCCGCCAAAATGGCCTGTGTGGCGGCCGTTTGCGCGCGGTTGCGCCACCGCCTGCGCGACTTGGGATTCAACCTGGTCGCGCCGGACTCCGAGGCGACGCCCGGCGTGGTCACCATCGCGCTGCCGCCCAGCCAGAACTCGGCCCACCTGGGCCAGCTCTCGCACCGAACCGGATTTCTGCTCAGCTACAACAGCGATTATCTCCGTCAGCGCAACTGGATTCAAATTTGCCTCATGGGTGATTATTGCCAGGAAAAGCTGGAATCCTTGACCTCGTGGTTGAGCAAAAACGCCGGGCCGGCCGCTGCCCCCATGCCGGCGCGGGCCACTCTTGCCCCCCGGTCTGGCGAGGGCCAAACCGTGTGAGAGGAATTTCCATTGGGTCTTTTTGTCAGACCCCGCGGAAATGGGAGCACGCCTGAACGCGGCGTTTGGCCGGCGCCGACACCTGCGCCTATTCCAATCCCCATTCGGAGCCAGCCTTTTTGCGCCCCCTTTATGGTTCCACGAAATCAAAAATGGCTCATCGTGCTGATCCTTTTCTTGCTGGGCGGGCTGCTTCTTTTTGTAATTCCAGACTCGCCCCTTCCTTTCCAGCAGTGATGATCCTACCTCCCGCTCCGTTGGCAGTGACGAGCGGCCGGTTGCCGGATCGTTGGATTCCAGCAAAATGGCATCGGCTCCAACAGGCTTGCCGACTTGTCTTGGGCCCCCCGAGACAGGTCGGACTGGATATTCAATTCGACGAGGTTTCTGAGACGGTGGCCTCGATCGTCGCCCGGAATTCTCTCGGCCCGCCGCAAGCCCAGAGCAATGGAGTGGCCGGTTGGATTCTATCCCAGAGGACGCTGCAATCACTCGAAGGCGCCGCCAAAACCAATCTTGTCAGGAGCCGGACATTGATTCTCCCCACAGCCGACCAGACAGAGGTGAGGTTGAGGAATCGAAGGAGAAATCCTATCGACTACAGCGGGGATCTCTTTTCACGGTTGGAAAAGGAGAAGGTCGATCTTTCGACACACCTCATCGCCACTTCACCGGCACAGTCCAATTTCGTCGCGGCCGTGCGCGCTCAAATCCCCTATGGCAAGCTTCTGTTGGTTCTGGATGTCCGGCAGCCTGAGTCGGCGACCAATCGCTTCGAATTCCTGATCGCGGCGTACGAAGTCGATGCCAAGGGAAACATTATTCACGGAAATACGGGTGGGAAATGATTGTGTTACAAAACTTTTACAATCGTTTTACCCGCCGCTGACAACTCTTCAGCGCCTTAAGCCAATGTTGCCTCATGAAACGTATTGCTCTCGGTCTCTTCTTGCTCTGGGCCGGCGCCGCCGTCGTTCGCGCCGAGCACGGTTACACCGCCCACGAATGGGGCACCTTCACCTCCGTCCAGGGCGGGGACGGGCACTTGCTGGAGTGGCGTCCATTGCAAAGCTCCCTGTTGCCCGCGTTTGTCCATGATTCTCACCCGCGCTTCAACAAAGGCGAGTTGGTCACTCTGCAACGCATGGAAACGCCGGTGATTTATTTCCATTCCACCCGCAGTTTCAAAGTCGATGTCAACGTCCGCTTTCCCCAAGGCTGGATCACCGAATGGTATCCGCAGGCCGATGGGTTGGAGAAGGGCGCCATTACATGGTCCAATCTCAACATCATGGCAGACCCCGGCAGATCGGACCTTCTGCCCCAGGACAAATCCGGCAGCCACTATTTCGCCGCGCGCGCCGTGGACAGCCAATGGCTCCGCACCGACTCCACGGCAAAAAGCGAAGCTGAAAAATTCCTTTTCTATCGCGGCGCGGGCAGTTTCCAAACGCCCTTGCGCGCCAGCATCGACGCGGCCAACGCCCTCGTGGTTGAAAACACAGGCGCGCGGAAACTCTCCCACCTGTTTTTGATCAACATCCACGACGGACGCGGCTCTTTCACGGAGGTGGACTCCCTGCCGTCCCATTCTTCCCGGTCCTGCTCCGCCTCCGCAGACTGGCCCTTGGCGGAGTTGCAAAAGAAAATCGCCGCGCGCATGGCCAAGGCCCTGGCTGGTGAGGGTCTCTTTGCCGATGAAGCCAGAGCCATGGTGGACACTTGGACGGATTCCTGGTTCACCGACGAAGGCGAACGCGTGCTTTACGTCCTGCCGCGCGCGTGGACGGATGAAATCCTGCCCCTGACCCTCTCGCCGGCGCCGGAAAAATTGGTGCGTGTGATGGTGGGCCGCGCGGAAATCATTACGCCCGCAAGAGTATCCAGTTTGCGGCAAATCTTGCTGAAAGCCCAAGCCGGGGACGCCGCCGCGCGCGCCCGCTCCGAGGCCGAACTCAAAGCGCTGGGCCGCTTCGCCGAACCGGCCTTGCGCCTGGTTCACCTGCAAGACGCGCCGCCGGCCGTTCGTCGATCCTGATCCTGATGGAGAAGTTAATTAGGCGTCTCCATGCAGTTGAAATTGGATAGAGGTAGGGACGAGGGTTTGAACCTCGCCCCCCCTCCAACCGGACGGGCGGATTTCCCGCATTCGGCTTTCCGGTCGCTGGTCCGACGAAATGGGCTGACCCGGGCGTTGCAGACGCTTGACTGCCCCAGCCAGGCCACACAACTGGCGTTGCGTTCGCGTGGCCGCGGCCCCTTTGAGAGCAACCCGGTTTCCGGCAGCTTTTCGGCTCCAGCACGCACAGCCTTTTTTGGGCACTATGCCGATTTTGGGCTTGCGTGGATTTGGCGCGGCTTGTATCGGTTTCGTTGTTTTCGCTAACAGGCCGGTAAAGCTGATTGGATTATGCAAAGCAGCTCCAAGACCGTTCAGGAATATTTGAAGGAACTGCCCGCGGATCGTCGCGAGGCAATTAACGCGGTGCGAGGCGTCATTCTCGCGAATCTGCCCAAGGGGTACGAAGAGTGCATAAGTTACGGCATGATCGGATACGTGGTGCCGCACAGCATTTATCCCAAGGGGTATCAGTGCAATCCCAAGGTGCCGTTGCCGTTCGTGAATTTGGGTTCGCAAAAGAACCACATGGCTTTTCATTTGATGTGCTGTTACGGCGATCCGAAGTTGAAGGCGTGGTTCGAGAAAGCGTGGAAGAACGCGGGCAAGAAGTTCGACATGGGCGGGGGTTGCGTGCGGTTCAAGAAGCTTGAGGATGTGCCTCTGGAAGTGATCGGACAGTTGGTCGCGAGCCTGCCGGTGGATGTTTATATCCGCCGGATCGAGAAAGTGTTCGCGGAAATCGCGGAAGCGAGAGCGGCAAAGAAGACTGCAAAAGCTAAACCTTCGAAAACGAAACCCACCAAGGAGAAAGCAGCGAAATAAGATGAAAAAGTTTTTGGCGACATTTCTGGGCGCGTTGATCGCGTTTGTTTGAAGCGCGATTGCGCATCAAAATTCTTTAACGATGGCGTTGGGGTTGAGCGTTTTGGGACCGAAACAGGACGCCGTGCTGGCGCGCTCAAGAGCAATGTCACGGAGCCGGGTCTCTATTTTTTTCCGGGCGTGGACATGACGAAGAAGCCGATCGACGCGGAAGACGCTGCAACCAGCCGGGCACCTGGTCGATGAAAGCGGACTGAGCACACGGCCCACCCGAGTGCGCACTTGGGCTCCGCGTGGGCAAACGCCCGTGCTCCAGGAAACCTTCAACTGGAAGAGTCTTTCGATCATTGGCGGCCTGGCCCTCTGGCGGTTTTATTTTCAAATCCACAACGGCAGCATCAAGAGCCCGCAGGTCATCGAGTTTCTCCAGCATCTCCAGCGCATATCCCCGGAAAGATCCTGGTCCTTTGGGACGGAGCTCCCATTCATCGCAGCCTCCTGGTCAAAAGCTACATCGCTTCCACCGGCGGCCGCGTTTTGGTTGAACGCCTGCCCGCTTATGCGCCCGAACTCAATCCGGTGGAATATATGTGGGGCCATCTCAAGACGCACGAAATCGCCAACCTCCTGGTGAAACAAGCCTGGGAGTTGAGCTTTGAGGCTACGGCGGCCTCCGTAGCATGCGTCGTCGCCCCTCCATTGTCGCCGCCTGCTACATACAGTCCGAACTTTGGCCTTAATGTCACTCTATTAGGCGAGTCTCAATAGGTCTGGGCGAAACGGTCGGTGATGTGATAGTTTAATAAAAGGTGACCAGGAGGCGAAGATTACCGTTCACCCAAAAAAGATTCTGGTCGTTCGCGGCGGCGCGCTGGGAGATTTCATCTTGACTATTCCGGTGCTGGCCGCGTTGCGCCGGCGTTTTCCAACTCATGCGTTGGAAATCCTCGGCTATGAACGCGCCGCCTCGCTGGCGGTCGCCGGCGGCCTGGCCGACCGCGTCTCCGCCCTGGAGTCTCCGGCGCTGGCCGGATTCTTCGCGCGCGACGGCGCGTGGCCGGCGCAGGCGGCGGAATACTTCGCGGGATTTGAACTGATCGTCTCCTACCTCTACGACCCAGATCACATTTTCCAGTCGAATGTGGCGCGTTGCGGCGTGGCGCGATTCCTGGCCGGCCCGCATCGCCCGGACGAATCAAGCAAGTTGCACGCGGCCGAAATCTTGTTGCGCCCGCTGGAAATCCTCGGCGTGAGCGAACCCGATCCGCGTCCGCGCCTGCTTTTGCCCGGGCCGGGCGAAGTGTCCGCGGACCCGCGGTTGGCATTGCATCCCGGCAGCGGCGGCGTCCGAAAAAACTGGCCCGAAGCGAAATGGGCGGAGTTTCTCCAAAGGCTTGCTGCGACCACCGCATGGCATTTCTTGTTAATTGGTGGCGAAGCGGAAGGCGCGCGCTGCCTGCGCCTGTCCGCCGCGTTGCCGACCCAGCGCGTGCGTCTGGCGCAAAATCTTCCGCTAGTGGAGCTGGCGCAAGCGATGCGTTCCTGCGCCGCCTTCATCGGCCATGATTCCGGCGTCACTCATTTGGCGGC
>PLIU01000147.1 GCA_003140095.1 Verrucomicrobiales bacterium
GAGATGTCCACCGGCGGAAAAGCCCATGATGCCAATGCGGTTGGGATCGATCCCCCACGTGGCGGCGTGGTAACGCACCAAACCCAGCGCTCGTTGCGCGTCTTGCAGCGGAGCGGTATATCGTTCCAGACCTTTGCGGGCCGGGACACGGTATTTGAGCAGCACAGCACTGATACCCGCTGAATTGAGCCACTGGCACACCTCGGTTCCCTCCAAATCCATCGCCAAGATGGTGTAGCCTCCGCCCGGACAGACCACCACCGCCGCTCCGGAATCCTTGTCTGGCGGAGGCCGGTAAAAAGTGAGGGTGGGCGTGCTGACGTTACCGAGGCGCACANNCCCGCATTCCGCCCGCAAGCCCGTCGCTCGGCACGGTCAAATCCCGCTCCACGCCGATGTCACCCTTTTCCCCGGGTGCGCCGTTGGGCCAGAGCGTCATTGGCTCGGCCGCTTTGGCGTTCATGACAGCAAGCAAGCCAACGAGTAAAACAGGCCATGTGCGCATAAATCAAAATGCGAAGCGCCAACGGGCGTTGGCCCAGTGAGGAGTCAGCCGATTGTGCCGAATCCAGACAGCCGTTATTTCTTCACGTGCCCGGAGACCAGCTTGGTCATNNCCCAGAGCTTCTTCGTCAATTCGGTCCGGGCAAGGGGTTGGTCGCCGACAACCTTCGCGAGCTTCTCGTCCGGCGTGACCGGTTTCATAAATGCTGCGCTCGGTGTTCTTTTTACCTTTTCTGATGTATTAGCCATGGCCTTCATCTGCCCATTTCATCCGAAGATAGCAATCTTAAATTTCGTACTATTTGCAAGAGCGTGGCGGGCCGATGAGGCTTGGCCCTGGCCGGTCGCCTGTCCTCCTCAGCGCCCCCCTCAATCTTAAGCTTTGCGTCAATCCATTCGAAAAGGCGAGTCTCGCTTTTAGTCGCCCGGAGGGATCATCGCCTGGCCCTGCGAAGCGGTGCGCAGACACTCGCGATCCACAGTCCGGCACCGAGGGCGCTGGTGGCGTAAAACACCACGATATTCGTGCGCCAACGAACACCGGCCGCGAGCGCCAAAAAGTAGGTCGCGGTCGCAACCAAGGGTATGAACAAGAGGGCCAGGTAACTGCCGGCCCCGACATCCGGGTTGAAGCCAACAATTGCATCCGGTTGGTCTTCGACCCGCCGATTGCGATCCAGTGCCAGAAAGGTGAGACCCAACAACGGCGGCAGCACCCAAAATGCTTTGGGCGCGGCGGGTGTCGTGACGAGGCCGAACCAGACCAGCGTCGCCAGCCCAACCATCCATTTCTCCAATTTCGAAGGCGTAAAAGGGCACGGCATTAGCAGGTTATATAGCCAGAGCGTGACAATGAGGAGGGCGGTGGTTACGAACGTGAATCCGCCAAAATGCAGCAGGATCATATCCTTGCGGCCAGCAGCGAACAGAACCCTCATCGGTTCCGGCGGTTCGTTCCACCAGGAAATCGCCCAGAAACCATAGAAGGCGCCAACCAGCGCGGCGACGCCAGCCATTCGCAGCGGTCGATTCTTGGAGAGGACTTGGCGGACCAGATACCAGCCGGCCAGAACGTCAATCAGCGCATGCCAGGCTAATGCGGTAAACGAAATGCTCATCGGGAAAGGTGTATCGGGCGAACCGAATGTCGTGCCCATGATAATACCTTCCTCGAACCAACCAAAGACCGCCCCCGCGAGAAAGACCGCCCATAGGCTTCTGGCTTTAAAGCAGGCCGCCACACACAGGAAAACGTAAGCAAAGATGGAATACAAAAGCCACGTTAGGACCAAGCCGCCGGGGTTCATACCCTCGCGATCCGGCGTCGCCCAAAACATGAACTCGCCATAATACAGGAACACGTAACCCGTGAGCAAAGAAAGGCAGAAGCGCTGGGCGAGTCTTTTCATGAGCGGATTTCGGGCAGCCTGGCGACCTGCGTTTACGGCGGCATCCAGACTAAGTTCGAGCAATGTATCCAGCCTGCCCCTTGGGGCGCAAGCATCGAGGTTTTTCCAGAGCACTCTCAGGCATGGCGGATAAACAGCAGTTGAAACGAGCCGCTGCGCCAGGGAGGTGTGGATGAATGGACAGTTGAGCCACTGAGCCAGCCCGTGTGGAAACGAAAAATTTGAAGGGCGCGCCGACGGTGCAGCCACTGGTAAAAAGCGCCCGCAGGTGCGAGTTTCCTCCTCAACTACACTAAACTTTCCAAAATCACCGGGATGCGTTCCAAGCTCTCATTGAGGCTGGCCCGCGAAAAGTCTCGTTCCGCTGCGGTCTGACGGCCGAAGAGTATCTTCCAGGCCGGCGATTCCAACCAACTATCCAGCGGCACTTCCGCGTGGTTGCCGCTCTCGCCGAGTTTGCTATGGCGCACCAGCAAGTCGGCAAGGTGAACGGCGGCGGTCACACTGGTCTGGTAACGCGACAATTGCGGCGCATGATGAAATTGCACGATTTCGACATACGCCTCCGCCAATCCTTGCTTTCTCAGATACATGGCGCCCAAGTCGCAGTGATCCACGCCCAGAATCTCGCGTTCGCACTGCACTAATTCTACGCCTTCTTGAGCCCGGCGTTGGTAGATCTCCTCAAAATGGTCGGGAAAAGCCGAGGCCATGACGATCTTGCCCACGTCGTGAATCAAGCCGCCGACGTAGTCGATTTCATCCTCCTGCGATTGGAGCAATTCGGTGATCTCTCGTGTCATCAAGGCGGCGGCGATACAATGCCGCCAGAATTGGCGCCACGGAAAGCGATTTCCTTCGACCAGCTTTTGGAAATCCTCGATGATCTGCGTCACCATGGCCAGTTGGCGGATTTTGCGCACGCCAAGGTAAAAGACCGCTTCGTCGATGTTCTTGGCCGGTTTAGCCGTGGCGTAATGAACGGCGTTGACCAACCGCAGCAGGCGGGTGGTCAAGCTGGGGTCGCAGCGAATGATCTCCGCGATCTGAGAGTTGTAACGCTGGTCCGCGTCCAGCAATTCGCGCAAGGCGGAATCGATGGTGCTCAAGGACGGCAAACAAGCGCAGCCGCGCAATCGGGCGTCAACCCGGGTGAGGTCCAGCTTTTCGCAACTGGCGCGTGGGGCTGAATTTTCGGCACTCATTCCATGTTGTATCGTCATGTTTTGGAGAAATCTGAATGCGAAAATCCACATATCGCGCGGTCCGGCGTCGCGCCGGAGTTTTTCCCCTCAAGTTCCATCCCAATCGGACGATAATCACAGAAGAGCAAAGGACTCTGTCGGCCCGCTGATGCCAGGAGTCCACGTCGTCGTCCAACTCTATTCCGTTTGCCAAAGGGCCGAGGTTCTGCTGTAGTGCCTGGGACATGAAGAGTTTTGGTTTTCGGAAACAGCATTTCGTCTCTTTGGCGTTTTTGGGGTGGCTGCCTCTGTTGGCCTTGGCGGGCGACTCCAAGATTCCGCAAAAACGAAGTCCCGACCAGGTCCTGCTTTTGGTCAACGAAAACAGCCCTGTTTCCAAAGCCATCGCCAAAGATTACGCGCTCAAACGGCATGTCAAAAACATACTCTCCATTCAATGCCAGGATTCCGCCGTGAGCGCCGGCAATGAAACCATTACCCTCGCCGCCTACACGCAATCGATAGAATCTCCTGTGCGCGGGTTTTTGGCGGCGCACACGAATGTCGATTTTATCGTGCTGACAAAAGGCATTCCCATCCGGATCACCGGAGCGCCCATGGGGAGTTGCGACCAAAACAGCCGCGAGCCGGAGAGCACCCGGGGTCATCCGTCGGTGGACAGTTATTTGAGCGCCTTGGACTATGCCAATATTTCCGGCGCGCTGAAAATCTATCTTGCCGGGTCGGGTGCCATCGGCTGCGCTTTTTCCAACCGTTACTGGAATGCCGCCGAGCCTTTTTCCCATGCCAAATTCGGCGGCTACCTGGTCACTCGTTTGGATGGATACACGGTAGAAGACGCCAAAGCTCTGGCCGCCCGGTCTTTGGCCGCGGAACGAGACCTGCCACGCTTGCTCACCCAAGGCAAAGTATTGCTGGATGTGGAGCCAATCTTCGGCCTCGGGGACAAGGCGGCTCAACCGGCCCCAATCACCAGCACGCATATTTTGGCGGAGTCGGCCTGGAGCGAATTCAACGCCGATATGCGCCACGCCAGCGATGTCTTGACCAGTCGCGGCATACCGGTGGAGTTGGATTTGACCACCAAGTTCATCGGCGGCCGTTCCAATTTGTTGGGTTATTTTTCCTGGGGGAGCAACGACGAGCGTTCCTGGGAAAGCAATGACTTTTATTCGACCAAAGCCTATCTCAGCCTGTTTTTTGCCCCCGGCGCGTTGTGCGACACGGCTGTCTCCACCAGCGCGCGGACTTTTTTGCCGACTCAGGGGGGTCAATCGCTGCTCGTGGATTTGATCGCTCATGGCCTCACGGGCGGAAAAGGGTACACGGACGAGCCGCTGCTGCAGGCGGTTGCCTCTCCCACCATTGTGTTTGACAGGTACACCGCGGGATACACCTTGGCGGAGAGTTTTTATGCCGCGTCTCATTTCGTCTGTTGGGAAGACGTGGTCATCGGCGATCCGCTTTGTTGTCCATATTTGGGAAGAGCCCCGGCCAAGGAAAAGCGGGCAGGGGCGCAAACCGGCCCGCCCGGAATTTCGCCCGGCCCAAGCGGCGCCGTGCTCAAAGATGGCAAGCCGTTCCGGGCCATCGGCATTAACTACTTCGATTGCTTTCTGCGAACGCTGAAGGATGGCAACGACACCAGCTACGAGGCCGGGTTTGCGACTTTGGCCGCCAAAGGCATTCCCTTTGTGCGCTTCTGCGCCACGGGTTTTTGGCCCGAGGATATGCAGCTCTACCTCAACGACCGCGCGGAGTATTTTCGCCGGCTCGACGCGGTGGTGCAGGCGGCTCAAAAGCGCGGCCTCGGGATGGTTCCATCGTTGTTCTGGTTTTATGCAACAGTGCCGGACATCGTGCGCGAGCCGGTGGATGCGTGGGCGGATCCGCGCAGTAAGACGCGGGCGTTCATGCGAGAGTACGTGCGCGAGGTGGTCACGCGTTATCGGGACAATCCAGCCATTTGGGTCTGGGAGTTCGGCAATGAGTACTCGCTGGAAGCCAGCCTGCCGAATGCGAAGGAACATCGTCCGCCGCTGGTTCCCGCACTCGGCACGCCCACCAGCCGCAGCCAGCGGGATGAACTGACCTTCGCCATGGTTCACCAGGCCTTTGCAGCCTTTGGGAGCGAAGTCCGCAAATACGACCCGCAGCGCATGGTCGTGACTGGCGACAGCTTCCTGCGCCCGTCGGCCTGGCACCAGGAGCATGAAGGCACGTGGACATCCGATACGCCGGAACAATTCGCCGAAATGCTCACCATGGTCAATCCGGCGCCTATCAGCGCCATCAGCCTGCATTTGTATCAAGACAATGAAGGACTCCTCGCACAAGCTGTGCAGGTCGCGCACAAATTGAACAAACCACTTTTCGTCGGCGAGTGGGGCGCACCTGACGCCACGCCGGAATCGGAGGCTGCATGCCGCCGACAACTCAAGGCCATCTGCGACGACGATGTTCCCCTCGCGGCGCTTTGGGTTTTTGATCTGGCGAGCCAGAAAGATTTCAGCGTCACCGCCGCCAACCCCCGAGCCTGGCAATTGGAACTTATCGCTGACGCGAACCACGTTCTGAGACCTTAGAACAGTTGCAGTTTGGTTCATTGAAACGAGCCGATTCTGATTGGCGGAAGCCTGTTCAACTTTTCAATTCGGTCAGGTCCAACTCCAGCCTTTTGTTTTCCTGGATTAGCTCATCCATCGTCAGCCGGCTGTGACGCGCGGCGGCTTCGCGGCCCAGAACGCAGGCGAGCACGCCATCCACTGCCCGTCGCACCGTATCATTCTGAAATCGGTTTTCCGTCACCTGAAGGTAAAAGCTGGCGATGTTTCGGACCACCCCCGAGTCGTAAAGATTCTCGACTTCGCTGCTGAACGCGTCGTCGGAACTGCGCATGGTGGCTTTGCCCCAATAGTTCAAGAGCGCGTTTCCATTCACGCCATGAACACGGCAACTCAGCTCGCCGGTGGTTTGGTTGCCGAGCGCTTCGCCAAAATGATTATGCACCGCGCCATTGGCATATTCGTAAATCACCGAACAGACATCGTGGCTGTCGCCGTGCGGATCGGTCCGGCAGATTCTCGAATCGCCCATCGCCGCGCTCGGTCGCTCCCCAATGGCCCACAACGCCGCGTCAATCGCGTGAATGTCGTAGTTGCCGATGTAATCACAACCGATGGCCACGTCGTTGACCCAGATCAGGTGCTGGAGGCGGCTCTCGATGGTGGACGTTTTCGCGGGGTCGGAAAAACCGCTGCCCATTCCGCAGGTCTGTACCTGGGCGATTTTGCCGAATTCGGGCGCATGAATTCTCCTGGCCACTTCCTGATTCCCCGGGTCGGTTGGCATCTGGTAATCGACAAAGAAACAAAGCGCCTTGGCCGTGGCCGTCTTGGCGGCGCTTTCAATGGCCAGCGCGCCGGGAACATCCACCGCCACCGGCTTTGCCATATAGACATGCATCCCCGCAGCCACCGCGGCGGCAGCGTGCGCCGGGAAAAAATACGGCGGCGTTTCCAGCGCGACCGCCTCCACGCCGAACTCCAGCAACCGTTTATAGCCGGATAATGTGGAGAATCGTCGCGCGCTATGCACACCCAATGCGTCGCCGCATGGGTTGGCCACTTCCGCGAAATAATCCGCCACGGCCATCATCTCGTAGCCGCCGTGCGCTTGGAAATGTTTGGCAATCCAGCTTCCGCGCCCTCCGCACCCGATGACGCCAAGTTTGATTTTGCGTTTGAACTCTCCGGGTTCAGCCCCAAACGCAGGCCAGGAGCCGAGTGCCGAAACCGTTGCTGTCGCGGCGGCGGCCTGGCGCAGGAATTGGCGCCGGGTCACAACCGGAAAAGAGGGCGGATTCACGTTCGTCGATTTATCAGCGGACATATTTTTCCTTTCGATCTCCGGGCAAAAACCAAATGAAGTCAATTATAAAAATGCCAGGATGGATCGCGGCCGGTTTCTTTGGCGTGACCGGACCGTGTCGGTGGGGTTTTGAGTTGTTCCTTTTTAATCAGCGCGGATTTTGCAGCGGCATCACCATTCCAGGCCAGAACCCCATAGCCTTTGGTTTCGCCATGATTCCAGACATGGAGCGCTTCGGATTCATCAAGTCGAAAGGTGGAATCGTGTATTTGTGTCGGAATCTTGACCGACACCACCGTGCCCATGCTCGTGCCCGCGAGCGTTGGCGCCAACAGGTTGTTCGTTGGCGTTTCAAATATGCTGTAAGCTATCTTCGTAGGAAAATGATATGCGCCTAAAATGGTATAGTCTGACAACGTGTATATTGTTTCGAAACATATATCATCACGACTCGCATAACTGATGTTTGAGATGGTCCTCGGCGTGAAATCAGGATCGGCATCGTCAATTGTAATGTTGCACAACTGATTGACGCCATTGCGTGGAAGGCCGGGAAATGACAGGTGAAGCGCCCCATTCGAGCTTTCCGCTTCGGGCAGGATCAGGCCATTGAGTCTGTCCGGCGAGCGGAGTTCCGTGAATCGAAGATGGCAGGCAGGGCAATCATCCGAGTCGCTGGAAAGAAAGAGGAACGGCTCGATCAGCGGACTCAGCGGATTAAACGTGTCGCCTGGAGGATTACCGTCCTGTTGCGTCATGTAGCCAGTGTCGGCGGTGAATCCAGAGTAGAGCTTCCCGTCAAACGCAGTTTCATGAAGCTTTATGGCGTTGGTCGTGGAAGCTACGTTGCGGCATTCGGTCCGGTATTTCCCTTCAGCGGAGATATACGTCACATGCATGGTGCGGGTGAATTCATCGGTGAAAGGACCGGCCCCGCCTTTTATCCACAGCATATCGTCGTATTGAATCTCGACATTTGTGATGGACCGGGCGTTTTCCAGCGCCTTTTCCAGGCGCATCTGCAGGGACGCGTTCTGGCCGCGCGCCGCACCGGAAAGGCCGCATAGGACCGCGAGAATAAAAATGAGTCGCGGCATTCCGAGTCCCGGAATTTTCGCCTGTCGATTCCCCATGTTAGCCATATAATAACATATCTGTGCGCGAGAATGTATTCAGTCGCCAGACCCATCGACTGGGTTTCACCCCGTTTGACCTGGTTTGACCGGCTTTGACCCAGTTTGACTAGTTTGACTAGTTTGACTGGTTTGACTAACTCATTCATAATCATAATCGTAATCCTAATCCTAAACCCCGCCAAACCCCATTCCGCTCCCTTGCAACTCCGTGAGCCATAGATACTTCCTCCATCACAGGTTTGATTCGGTTTGATTCGGTTTGACCAGGTTTGATTGGGTTCAACCACATTTGACCGGGCTGTCGCCTGAATATTTGGCGTCTATTCGCGTCCATTCGCGGTTGATCCGGTTTTGACCCGGTTTGACCCAGTTTGACCCAGTTTGACCGGCCCGTTCTTGCCTCGTATCGTTAACGATAACGGACATTCGAACATGACACGCCGAACTTCGGCCAGCCTGACGCTTCGGCCAAGCTCCACTTTGTTCAGTCGGCTTTGCCTGTGATGGCCTGCCTCACCGGAGCGGTGATCAGCCGTCGTTCCTAAATTGTCAAAGAACATCATCTCTCAGCACGTTTACACTCCTACATAATGGTAGGACGCGCAAGCCCCGCTTTGTCAAAGCGGAACAGATCCTGATCTTGATGCCAAGGGTGAGACTCCATCAAAGCCCGCCCCGCGCCGCCGCGCCCAGCGGAATTCTCGCCATGACGGTCGTGCCCTTGCCCGGCTCAGACTCGATCTCAAAATCGCCGCCGACCATTTCCAATCGTTCCTTCATTCCAAGCAACCCAAGGTGTTTGCCTCCCTTCCCATGCATTACGCGATCCACTTGGAAGGATTTGCCGTCATCCGTTATTTTCATGCAAATGCAACCCGCCAGTTTTTGGATGTCCACTTCCACGCGGCTGGCCCGGGCGTGCCGGCCCACATTAGTGAACACTTCCTGGGCGACGCGAAAGAGCGCCGTTCGTTTGGCCGTATCCAATCGTTCCACCGCCGCCACGGCCCTCAGTTTGGCGTGGATGCCCGTACTCTTGGCGAAGCCTTTAATAAACGCATGCAAAGCTGGAATCAGTCCGAGATCATCCAACAGTGTTGGCCGCAAATTGCGGGCGAACTGATGCACCTTCTCCACCGATTCTTCCACCAGCCGTTGCGTGCGTGCGATCTTCTGCGGGAAACCACTGGCGCCGCCCGCAGCCTCCCGCGTCAATGCCGCCAACTGGACATTGATGCCCACCAGGGTTTGGACGATTTCATCATGCAGATCGCGGCTGATGCGCATTCGTTCCTCCTCTTGTGCCTGCAGAATTCCATGCGACAGGTGCCGCAACTGTCCCTGCATGTGACGGGACTTCTGCAGCGACCGGCTTTGGTGTCGCTCGCTTTTCTGGAGCGCTTTCTCCACCGCCTGCCGCCGCACAATTTCCCGGTTCAACTCCAGGTTGGCGTCGGATAGGGCCTCCAGTCGGCGTTGCGCCTCTTCCGCTCGTTTGCGGTCGGTAATGTCCCCGAACGCGACCCGGCACCATTTCCGCCTCCCCTCGCGGCTGACTGCGGACGTGGCCCGAAAGCTGGCCAATAAGGTGCCTCCGTCCTGTTTCTGCAGCAGTGCTTCCCACTCCTGATCCTTGGGCACTGTGAATACTTTTCTCAGCAAGCCCAGAAAGTCCGGCCGGCTTGTCTCGGCCACAAAATTCAGCAAGCTCCTGTTGACCAGCCCGGACCTTTCCATGTTCAGCATCGAGGCGCTCTTCAAGTTCGCTTCCAGAATCGCGCCCGATTCATCAACCGAGAGATAGCCCACTGGGGCGAAATCGTAAAGATCGGTGAACTTCTCCAACGCCACCTCAAGTTCATCCCTGGTTTTTTGCAGCTCGGCGTTCTGCATTTCCAGCTCAATCCGATGGACCTCCAACTCGTGCAGCAGCCGTTGCGTGCCAACATCTGATTTCTTATCGCTCAACTGCTCGCTCAGGCGGGCTTCGGCTCGGCTGCGCAGTGCGATAGGACCCTCTGAGATCCTTGGCCTATGGTGCTGGGCGGGACTATTCATATTTTACCGGACCCCAGCCGTTTTCCATTACCGTCAGCGCTTGGTTTAGTCCTGCCTGTTTTCGCCTGCGCCTTTTCCTTTGGCTTCTGCGGCTGCCTGGATTGTTCCGCAACGTGCTTTTCCAGGGCGTCATGCTTCTCTCTCAATTTCGCTTCCAGCGTCTTGGCTGCCGTGATATCCGAGAACGTGATCACCACCCCGTCAATGCGGTCGTCCAGCGTCCGGTACGGCATGATGCGCACCGTGAACCAGCGGCCGTCGCTCGTGTTAATCGGCTTTTCCACAAATCCCAGCTTCTGCAACACCTCACGCGCGTCGGCCGTCAGTTCTGGATAGACCAAGTCGGAGGCAAGGTCCGTGATGGGCCGGCCCATGTCGCCGGCGATGAGCTTGATGATTTTCGTCGCCTGCGTCGTAAACCGGCGCACTTTGAGATCCTTGTCCAAAAACAACGTGGCGATGTCCGTGCTGTTGAGCAGGTTCTTCATGTCGCTGTTGGACCGCGACAACTCGTCCACCCTGACCTGCAACTCGGCGTTGACGGTCTGGAGCTCTTCATTCAGCGATTGCATCTCCTCCTTGGAGGTGGTTAGTTCCTCGTTGGTGGACTGCATTTCTTCATTAGTGGACTGCATTTCTTCGTTGGCGGACCGGAGTTCTTCCTGCGAGGCCTGCATGTCTTCGCGCGTGGTCTGCAGCTCCATGCTGACCTGCTGGTATTTCTGCTCCAGTTCCGCCAGCCGGGCTTTGATGACAGGCGCTTTCCCATGCTTCCCAATCCTCCCCACCGCCTTCATTGCCAGCGGCGCGGCCTCATCCGCAAAAACTATCATCACCAATCCTCGCAACGCCTCCGGTTCCTCCAGCCGCTCGACCTTGAGATTCACGAAATGTTCCGCCCCCTTGCTCTCGATTCTCAGTCCTTTGAGCGTCACGGGGACCTTGTGCCGAAGCGCTTTCTGCAAAGCGTTGGTCAGTTCGTAGCGCAGACCCGCCCGCATCATGGCAAACACATTCCAGTTGGCCTTGCCCGCAGCCGGCTCCAGGTAATCGCCCGTCCGCCCGCTCACGTAAAGAATGTCGCCCTTATCGTTGACGAGCACGGCGGGCGAGGAGTAATGCTCCAAAACCAACTGATCCGCCAGTGACTGGAGACTGACCGGCGATTTCGTTGCCAGGCCTTCCGCTGTCACGGCCGCAAAATAGGGGGCGAAAGACGAGGGAAACTCGATTGGCTCGCTCCGCGTGGCCGATTCGGTTCGCCGATAAATCCTGGCCTTGCCCTCAACGGTGGCAAATAGGTCGGTGAAGGCGCCGACCGTCTCCGCGCTGCCGAGAAAGAGGATGCCCCCGGGACTCAGGCTGTAGTGAAACAGCGGAATGATTTTCTTCTGCATCTCCGCGGCTAGGTAGATCAGCAGGTTGCGGCAGCTCAAAATGTCCAGCTTGGTAAAGGGCGGGTCCATGATCAGGCTCTGCGGGGCAAACACTACCGTTTCCCGGATCTCAGTGCTTACCCGGTAGCCATCTTCAACCTTGGCAAAGAACCGCTTGAGCCGCTCCGGTGACACGTCCGCGGCAATATTCGCCGGATACACGCCATGGCGGGCCTTCTCAATCGCGTCCTTGTCCAGGTCAGTGGCAAAAATGCTCAGCTTGAATTTCTTCGGCGGCTTGAGCGTTTCCATCACCTCCTTGAACACCATGGCCAACGAATAGCCTTCTTCCCCGGTGGAGCAACCCGGCACCCAAGCCCTCAACACATGGCCGGCTGGCCGGCTGGCCAGCAGGGCCGGGAGGACCCTTGCTCTCAGCTCCTCCCAGGCGGCCCCGTCGCGAAAGAAACTCGTCACCCCGATCAGCAACTCCTTGAACAGCAAATCCAGCTCCTGCGAGTTTTCCTGCAAGTAACGGATATAGGACGCAATCTTGTCTATCTGGTGGATACCCATGCGGCGCTCGATCCGCCGATAGAAGGTATTTTTCTTGTACAGCGAAAAATCATGGCCGGTGTGGGCTCGCAGCAGAATGATGGCCTTTTCCAGGGCGCTCCGCGTCTTGTCTTCCAGCGCCAGTTCGGAAGTTTGCGCCAGTGGTGTGCGCTTTAGATAGGCGAGGATCCTCGCCGGCAGTTCGTCCACCGGGGCCACAATGTCCGCCAGCCCCGCGTCAATGGCGCTGCGCGGCATCCCGTCGAATTTGGCCGTCGCGGGATCCTGTACCAGCACCACGCCCGCCTTCTCCTTGTTGGCCCGCAACCCCAACGTGCCGTCGGAACCCATGCCCGAGAGTATGACGCCAATGCTGTGTTCCTGCTGGTCTTGCGCCAGAGAGCGGAGGAAGAAATCAACAGGCAGTCGCAGTC
>PLIU01000391.1 GCA_003140095.1 Verrucomicrobiales bacterium
GAAATCTTTGACGCATCGGCCACGAGTGAGACGAATTTCAGCATGACGATGACGGGACAGGGGGTGCCGACTGCGGGTTATTACGTGGGTGGCTTGAATCCATCGTTGCCAGGTGTCGGTAACAGTAGGTGCTTTGATGGTGACATTGCCGAGGTGATCATTTACCAGGGATATTTGAGCGACGCGGACCGATTAGCCGTGCAAGGATATTTGCAGCAGAAATACTATATTTCGGACGTCAACAGCACCGTGAGTTATCAATGGCAATTTGATGGCACCAATATCTCGGGAGCGACCAACGCCACCTTGAGGCTGACCGAGGTTCAGGCCAATGAATCGGGATCCTATTCCGTAATTGTGACTAACCTGGCGGGTTCAACGAACAGTTCCAACGCCGTCTTGACCGTGCTAGTCCCTCCTTCCATCACGCTTCAGCCGCAGGGGCAGGAACTTGTTCAGGGAACGAGTGGCTCGTTCACGGTCACCGCATCCGGCACAGCGCCGCTGAGCTATCAATGGTCCCTTGATGGGGCGGCTTTGGCGCAGGCCACAAACTCCACCTTAACGCTTACCAATGTCCAGTCCTCTAACGGCGGTTCCTACACCGTTGTCGTGGGCAATCCGCTTGGTTCGATTCTCAGCTCCAATGCCGTACTTACGGTTGATCTGCCGCCTGTCATCATGACGCAGCCCCAAAGCCAGAGCGCCATCGTCGGAACCAATGTCACCTTGTCGGTGACAGCCGGGGTGACACCGCTTCCCTCTGTGAGCTCTGGAAGAATCCAACTATGGCTCAGGGCGGACGCGGGGGTAGTTACTAACAACGCCGGTTTGGTCAGCCAATGGCAGGACCAATCGGGCAACGCGAATCATGCAGCTCAAGCCAGCAGCAACTGCCAGCCGTCATTGGTCTATCCGGCGGGCATTGGAGGCAGAGGGGCCGTTCGATTCAATGGGATTCTGAACGACGTCAACGGAGACTATCTCGCTGGCACGGCGAATGTTGGCGTGTCCAACGCCATGACCGCCTTTACCGTGTATAACGCCTTTTCCAATGTGGTTGAGGGATTTGATTGGGGTGCCGTGGTATGGATGGTTGGCGCGCCGGAAGGTTATGAAGTTAGCCGTGGATGTGCCATTTTGCAGGGGCAGTTGGATTTCACAGCTTGGCCTGAAAACTACTCAGCGCCATTTATTGTTCCCACCAACACCTACCGCATCTGTACGGACCGGGTTGACACCAACTTGAGCACGGTGGAAATCTTTGACATGTCGGCCAGCAGCGAGACGAGTTTCAGCTTGGCGATGGGAGGACAGGAGACGCCGCTGGCGGGGTATTATGTGGGTGGCTTGAATCCATCGTTGCCAGGGGTCGGTTACAGCCGATGCTTTGACGGTGACATTGCCGAAGTCATCATCTATCAGGGGTATTTGAGTGAGGCCGACCGGTTGCAAGTGGCAGATTACTTGAAGGAAAAGTATTACGGGAACATCTCCTTCGGCAACCTGAGTTACCAGTGGCAGTTCGACGGCACTAATATCGCCGGAGCGACCAATTCCACTTTGACATTGACCGATTTACAAACTAGCGAATCTGGATCTTATTCCGTGATTGTGACGAATCTCGCGGGTTCGACGAAAAGTTCCAACACGGTGCTGGCGGTGGGGTTCCCGCCTTCCATCACGGTCCAACCTCTTAGCCAAATGGTTGAACAGGGAACTTATATTTCGTTCACGGTCACCGCATCGGGCACAGCGCCGCTGAGTTATCAATGGTATATGGACGGCGAGGCCTTGCCGCAGGGCACCAACTCAACTCTGACGCTGAGCAATGTCCAGGCCGCCAACATCGGTTCTTACAGCGTGACCGTCAGCAACTCGTTTGGATCGATTGTCAGTTCCAACGCCGTGCTAACAATTAATCTGTTGCCCATCATCCTCACCCAACCTCAAAATCAGTCGCCGTTGCTCGGATCCAACGTCACGTTCACGGTGACGGCCTCGGGAACATCCATTCTTCCCGCTGTGAGTTCCGGAACACTCCAGCTATGGCTCAAGGCGGACGCGGGGGTCGTTACTGACAGCGCCGGTTTGGTCAGCCAGTGGCTGGACCAGTCCGGCAACACTAACCATGCCTCCCAAAGCAACACCAACAGCCAACCGTTGCTGGTCCATCCGCCTGGTCTTGGAGGTGCAGCGGCACTGCGCTTTAATGGGATTCTGGACGCCGTCAATGGGGACTATCTCGCTGGCACGGGGAATGTTGGCGTGTCCAATGGCATGACCGCCTTTGCCGTGTATAACGCCTTTTCCAACGTCGTTTATGGGTCCGATTGGGGTGCCGAAGTATGGTTTGTTGGGGCGCCGGAGGGAACTCAAGTTAGCATTGGCTGTGCCATTTGGCAGGGTCAGTTGGATTTCACTACTTGGCCCTACAATTACCAAACGCCTTTTATCGTTCCGACCAACACCTATCGTATCTGTACTGACCGGGTGAACACCAACTTGAGCACGGTGGAAATCTTTGACGCATCGGCCACCAGCGAGACGAATTTCAGCATGGCGATGACGGGACAGGGATCGCCCACTGCGGGTTATTACGTGGGTGGCTTGAATCCGTCGTTGCCAGGGGTCGGTAACAGTCGGTGCTTTGATGGTGATATTGCCGAGGTGATCATCTACAAGGGGTATTTGAGCGACGCGGACCGGCTTGAAGTGGCAAATTACCTGGAGCAAAAGTATTACCAGAACCTCTCCTCCGTCAGCCTGAGTTACCAGTGGAGGTTCGACGGCGCGAATATCGCCGGAGCGACCAATGCCACCTTGACACTGACGAATCTGCAAGGCAGTGATTCGGGATCCTACTCAGTAATCGTGACTTCTCCCGGAGGTTCGGTGACCAGTTCCAACGCGATCCTCACGCCGCTATCGACAGTCCAAGTGGTCAGCACCAACGGGGCCGGGGGCGGCACGGTGGTGGTTTCCGTTGACTTGAATGCTGTGGGGACGGAGAGCGGCGTGGGTTTCAGTCTCGATTTCGATCCTTCGCTGCTGACTTATGCGGGAGTGGTTTTGGGGAGCGGCGCCGCAGGCGGTGTGTTGGAGGTGAACAGCAACCAAGCCGCGTCCGGCGTTCTTGGATTAGGGGTGGACTTGTTTAGCGGCACGTTTTCACCGGGGACAAACGACGTGTTTGACGTGACTTTTCAAGTCGCAGTGGTGACCAACGCGACTACCGCCGTCCTCTCCTTTGGCAACCATCCCACCGAGGAACTTGTTGCCGGCTCACAGGCACAGACGTTGCCGGCGGCCTTCTTGCCCGGCGTCGTTGTCATTCCCACCACTCCGCTGGGAGGCGACGTGGCGCCTCGGACAAACGGAAACGAGGTCTTGAACATCGCCGACTGGGTGCAGGAAGGCCGTTTTGTGGCGGGAATAGATACGCCCTACGACGGCAGCGAATTTCAGCGAGCGGACTGCGCGCCGCGTGCGACGCAGGGCGACGGCCAACTCACGGTGGCGGACTGGGTGCAGGTGGGCCGCTATGCGGTGGGACTGGATCCTCTGACCGCCGCCGGCGGCCCGACCAGCCCGGGTCCGCAAATGAAATCGCCTAGCCATCCCGTTAAGACCGACTTCTCTAGCGTTATGCTGGTTCCGTTGTCGCAGGGAACGCTGATGAATTCCGTCGCCGTGGAAATGGCCGCCCAGGGCAATGAAAGCGCTTTGAGCTTCAGCGTGGTTTTCGATCCGGCGATGGTCCGGTTTGCCAATGCCAGCCTGGGCAGCGGAGCGACGGGCGCGGCCTTGGTCCAAAACACAAATCTGGCCGGCAGTGGCAACGTGGGGTTCCTAGTTGGATTGGTCCCGCCGGCCACTTTCGCGGCCGGCACACAGCAATTGGTCCTACTCCATTTCACTTCCGTCGTTTACTCCAACAACGCGGCACTGGCCTTTGGCGACACCCCGGTTGCACAAGGGTTGGCGGACGCCAATGCCAACATTCTCTCGGCCAATTTCCAGAATGCCACTCTGGCCGTCGGCGGCGCCACGTGGCCGGCGTTGGCGATCAGCCAGCTTGGGAGCAACGTGGTCTTATCCTGGCCATCGACGGCCACGGCTCTGGGACTGCAAGCGGCCTCCGCGCTCGGCACGGATTGGAGCAACTTCCTGGCGACTCCGGCCAGCATCGGCAGCAGCCTGGTTGTGACTTCGTCCATTTCCACCAATAGCGAGTTCTTCCGTCTGAAGTATTGAAGTACTAGCGGCCGGTCTTATGATCCAGGAAGTCCCTGGCGCCTTGTTTCCTAGGCCTTGCTTGTTGTAAGTCGTTGATTTGCAAAATCTTTTCGATGAAACATATATCGAGAAACACCTTGACTAATTCAGGCAATCTTGTAAAGTATGCTGTCACGCATTGAAAACTTGTTCGCTCGCGCGCGCAAAGACCTAAAGTTTGAATTATGCTATCGGAATCTTTGAGGAGCAGTTTCCTTCCTAGCCCGTCGCGAAGTTGGCGCTTCCGTGCTGGGTGGGTGGTTCTTTTGTTTTTCATCTCAAAGGCTTTCGCCCAAACCGCACCCACAGTCATTGCCCAGCCGCAAAGCCAAACGGCGATCGTCGGAAGCAACGTGACGTTGTGGGTAACGGTCTCGGACGGGTCCGCGCCGCCGCTTCCGTCCGTCAACTCAGGATCGTTGCAACTATGGTTGAAGGCGGACGCGGGCGTGGTGACCAACTCTTCCGGTCTAGTCAGCCAGTGGCAGGACCAATCCGGCAACACCAACCATGCCTCTCAAACCAACACCAACAACCAGCCGATGCTGGTGTATCCGCCCGCCATAGGAGGCAGGCCCTCCGTTCGCTTTAATGGCATTCAAGACAATGTTAACGGCGATTATCTGTCGGGCACCGGAAACGTCGGTCTGCCCAATGCCATGACGACTTTCACTGTCTATAACGCCTTTGCCACCGCCAATGGCGAGAACGTCATTATGTGGCTGATCGGAATGCCGGGCACGGTTTATGCCGCCAGCCGGGCCAATTGCTTTTATATGGGAGACTTGGCTTTCCAGACGTGGGCTTATGGGTACCCTGCCCCCTGGATCCCCCCGACCAACACGTATCGCATCTGGACAGATCGCATCAACACCAATTTGACCACGCTGGAAATCTTTGACAATGCCCCCGACAGTTCCACCAACTTCAGCACGGCGATGCCCGAGGCGATTACGCCGTCGGCCGGGTATTACGTTGGCGGATTGAACCCCGCTCTGGAGTACGTCCAAGGCTATAATTACGACGGGGACATTGCGGAGTTGATTTGTTACCGGGGGTATTTGAGCGATGCGGACCGGGTGGCCGTGCTCGGTTATTTGCAGCAAAAGTACTCTTTGTCGGATGTCAACAGTTCGGTGAGTTATCAATGGCAATTCGACGGGGCCAATATCGCCGGAGCGACCAACGCCACCTTGACACTGACGAATCTACAAGTCACCGATTCGGGATCCTATTCTCTGATCGTGACAAATCTGGCGGGTTCGACGACCGGCTCCAACGCGGTCCTGACGGTGTGGAACCCACCCTCCATTACTGTCCAACCATTAAGCCAAATGGCTGCGCAGGGAACCAATGTTTTGTTCACGGTCACCGCATCCGGCACAATGCCGTTGAGTTATCAATGGCATTTGGACGGCGCGGCCTTGGCGCAAGCCACCAACTCAGGCTTGACGCTGACCAATGTCCAGTCCGCCAACAGCGGTACCTACTCCGTTGTCGTGAGCAGCCCGTCTGGTTCGGTTCTCAGTTCCAACGCCGTGCTGGCGATCGAGGTGCTGCCAATCATCATCATCCAACCTCAAAGTCAGTCGGCGCCGCTCGGATCCAACGTCACCTTCGCGGTGACAGCCACTGTGACGCCTTTCCTTCCCGCTGTGAGTTCTGGAACACTCCAGCTATGGCTCAAGGCGGACGCGGGGGTGGTGACCAACTCCTCCGGCCAAGTCAGCCAATGGCAGGACCAATCGGGGAACACCAATGATGCTGCTCAAGCCAGCACCAACGACCAGCCGTTGCTGGTCTATCCGGCAGGCATTGGGGGCAGGGCGGCTCTTTGGTTTGATGGGGCTCCGGATGGTGCCAGCGGGAATTACTTCGCGGGCCCGGGAAACGTTGGTGTGTCCAATGCGATGACGGCCTTTGCCGTGTATAACGTCTCCTTCAATGTGCCTGTTTGGGGCTCTCTAGTGTGGTGTGTTGGGCAACCTGAAGGTGTCAAAACCAGCGAGGGATTTGCCGTTTATCACGGGGATATGGATTTTACCACCTGGCCTGACAACTACCTATCGTCTTTTGTTATACCCACCAACACCTATCGTATTTGTACAGCCCGTGTCAACACCAACCTGAGCACGGTGGAAATGTTTGACACGACGGCCAGCAGCGAGACCAATTTAAGCTATGCGATGACGGGACAGCAGCCGCCGACAGCAGGGTATTACATAGGTGGGCTGAATCCAACGTTGCCGGAACTGGGGGGCAATGGCCGGTGCTTTAACGGCGACATTGCCGAGGTGATCATGTACCAGGGGTATTTGAGCGACGCGGACCGACTGGCGGTGACAAGCTACCTGGGGCAAAAGTATTACCAGAGCGTCGCCTCCAGCGGCCTTAGTTACCAATGGCAGTTCGACGGCACCAATATCGCCGGGGCGACCAATGCCACCTTTACGCTGACGAATCTGCAAGGTGCCGAGTCGGGAAGCTACTCGGTTATCGTGACTTCTCTGGGCGGTTCAGTGACCAGTTCCGCCGCGATGCTGACTACGCCATCGACAATCCAAGTGGTCAGCACCAACGCGCTCGGCGGCGACACGGTGGTGGTTTCCGTCGATTTGAATGCGGTGGGGACGGAGAGCGGCGTTGGGTTCACTCTTGAGTTCAACCCTGCGGTATTGACTTTCACCGGCGTGGTTTTGGGTAGCGGTGCCACAGGTGGAGAATTGCTGGTGAACAGCAACGAGGTTGCTTCCGGCAGTCTCGGTTTGGGAATGGTTATATTGAGCGGCACGTTTTCCGCAGGGCTGCAAGACATGTTCGATGTGTCGTTCCAAGTCTCGCCGGTGACCAACGCGACAGCGACGAGTCTAACTTTTGGTAATCAGCCGACCGAGGAGCAGGTTTCCGATGCTCAGGCGCAGCCGTTGACGGCGGCCTTTTTGCCCGGGGTCATTGTCATACCCAAAACGCCGCTGGGAGGCGATGTGGCGCCCCGGACAAACGGCAACGAGGTGTTGAACATCGAAGACTGGGTGCAAGAGGGCCTATTTGTGGCAGGAATAGAAACGCCAGACAACGGCAGTGAATTTCAGCGAGCGGACTGCGCGCCGCGCGCGACACAGGGCGATGGCCAGCTCACGGTAGCCGACTGGGTGCAGGTGGGCCGCTATGCGGTGGGGCTGGATCCTCTGACCGCCGCCGGCGGCCCGACCAGCCCGGGTCCGCAAATGAAATCCCCTGGCCGTCCTGTTAAGACCGATTTCTCTTCCGTCATGCTGGTTCCCTTGTCGCAGGGAACGCTGATGAATTCCGTCGCGGTGGAATTGGTCGCCCAAGGCACTGAAAACGCCTTGAGCTTCAGCGTGACGTTCGATCCGGCGATGGTCCTGTTTGCCAATGCCAGCCTGGGCAGCGGAGCGACGGGCGCGGCCTTGGTCCAAAACACAAACCTGGCCGGCAGTGGCAACGTGGGGTTCTTGGTTGGAATGGTCCCGCCGGCCACTTTCGCGGCCGGTACGCAGCAATTGGTCCTGGTCCATTTTACTTCCGTCGTTTACTCCAACAACGCGGCACTGGCCTTTGGCGACACCCCGGTTGCACAAGGGTTGGCGGACGTCAATGCCAACATTCTCTCGGCCAATTTCCAGAATGCCACTCTGGCCGTCGGGGGCTCGATATGGCCTGCGTTGGCGATTAGCCAGTTTGGGAGCAACCTGGTCTTATCCTGGCCATCGACGGCCACGGCTCTGGGGCTGCAAGCGGCCTCCGCGCTCGGCACGGATTGGAGCAACGTCCTGGCCACGCCGGCCGCCATCGGCAGCAGCTTGGTTGTGACTTCCTCCATTTCCACCAACAGCGAGTTCTTCCGCCTGAAGTATTGAAGTATTAGAGGCCGGTCGGATGATCCAGGAAAGTCCAGGGCAGGCCAAAGGTTTTTGATAGCTCGGCGGCCAGGGCTTTGACGCCGAAGGTTTCGGTCGCGTAATGGCCGCCGTAGAAGACGTTCAAGCCCAAATCCTCCGCCGTCGCGTACGTCCAATGCGGACCCTCGCCGGTGACGAAAGTGTCCACGCCTTCCTGGGCCGCGATTTTCATTTCGGCGCCGGCGCCGCCGGTGACCACGCCTATTCGTTGACAATGCCCGCCGCCGCCGGGCAGCAGGAGGGGCGCGCGGCCCAACACTGCAGCCAGCTTTTTGGCCAGGGCCTGTCGCGAGAGTATGGTCCGCGCCTGCCAGCCGATGTGCCGGCCCTTGTGCAGGAAAAACGGCTGCAAGTTTTTGAATCCCAGCGCCGCGCACAGTCTGGCGTTGTTGCCCAAACGCGGATGCGCGTCCAACGGCAGGTGCGAGCTATAAACAGCCAGATTATTCTTGACCAACAGTTCGAGCATCTCCCGGCGCATTCCGGTCCATGGAACGGCCGGACTCCAGAATAAGCCGTGATGCGCAATCATCAGGTCCGCTTCGGCATGGATAGCCAGTTTGATAGTGGCCAGGGACGCATCGACGCACGCCGCGATGCGCCCGACGCGGCCCGAGTTTTCCACCTGCAATCCGTTACAGGCTCCGTCCCAGTCGCAAAAAGTGTCGGGACGCAGCAGCTTTTGGCAGCGGCGGACGAGGTCGGCCAGTTTCGCTTTCGGCATGGGCGCATGAGAGCAAAAAAAACGGGCGCTGGCAATGCGGGGAAAAAGATTTTTGCAACGCCCTATTGAATTCCCCGCCAATCTTCATATAGTGCGCAACAGATTTTGAAATCGAAATGAGCCAAGTTGCTTCTTCGGCGGCCACCTGGGATATCCAGGCGGCGCGCGCTTTGTACAACATCAATCGTTGGGGAGCGAAGTACTTCGACATCAATGATGCCGGACACGTCGTGGCCATGCCGTTGCGGGAGAATGGGGCGGTGGTGGATTTGACCGACGTGATTGAGGAGGCCAAGGGTCGCGGGCTGAAGTTTCCGGTGCTGCTCCGGTTCCAGGATATTTTGCGCGACCGTGTCGAGGCCATCAACCAGGCCTTCGCCGCGTCCATCGCGGAGTTCAATTATCAAAACCATTACCGCGGCGTCTTTCCCATCAAGGTCAACCAGTTGCGCGAAGTGGTGGAGGAAATCCTGGACGCGGGCAAGCCGCACCAATTCGGCCTGGAGGTTGGGAGCAAGCCCGAGTTGTTCGCCGGCCTGGCGCTTCAAAACCAGCCTGGCTGCCTGATTATCTGCAACGGCTACAAAGATGCTTTGTTCATCCGCATGGCGCTGATGGGCATCAAGCTGGGCAAGAAAGTGGTGATGGTGATCGAGAAGTTGGAGGAGTTGCGGCACATCATCACGGTCTCGCGTCAGATGGGCGTGGAGCCGATGCTCGGAATCCGCGTGCGGCTGACGAGCAAAGGGTCGGGCAAATGGGCCGACAGTGGCGGGGAAAACGCCAAGTTCGGGCTGAACACGACCGAGTTGGTGGCGGCGACGGAGATTCTGCGCGCGGAAAAAATGGAGCATTGCTTCCGCTTGCTTCATTTCCACATCGGCTCGCAAGTGCCGGACATCCTTACCATTAAAAAGGCCGTGCAAGAGGCGGCGCGCTTTTACGCCAAGCTTTGCAAGATGGGTTTTGTCATCGAGTCGCTGGATGTCGGCGGCGGTTTGGGTGTCGATTACGATGGAAGCCGGTCGGCCTTTGACAGTTCGACCAATTACACCTTGCAGGAGTACACCAACGACATCGTTTTTTACATCGGGGAGGTTTGTAATCAGGAACAGGTGCCGCATCCGCAAATCGTCAGCGAAAGCGGGCGGGCCATTGTCGCTCATCACAGTGTGTTGCTGGTGGAGACGCTGGGCACGATCGAAAAAATTCGCGCCGGCACGTCCGTCCATTATGGCGAGAACGAACACGCGCTGGTGCGCGACCTGCTCGACGTTCGCAAGAACCTCCCGCTGCTCAACAAGTTGGAGGCCTTGCACGACGCGGCCGACCGCCGCGAAGAGTCGCATAACATGTTCGCGCTGGGCCTGTTGGATTTGCGCGACAAGGCCAAAATCGAAACCCTTTACTGGGAGATCGGACGGGAGGTCGTGCAGAGTTTTCGCGGCCACGTCTATGTGCCGGATGAGATTCGCAAACTGGAGGACAGCCTGGGCGATCAAGTGCTGTGCAATTTCTCCGTCTTCCAATCTTTGCTGGACCATTGGGCCTTGGGCCAGCTCTTCCCGATCATGCCCGTGAGCCGCTTGAACGAGAGACCCACCCGCGAGGGGACGCTGGTCGATATCACATGCGATTCCGACGGCGAGGTCAAAAGGTTTATTGACTTGTCCCATGTGCGCGATACGCTGCCCATGCATGCGCCGCGGCCCAACGGCAACGGCCTGGAGCCTTATTTTCTGGGCTTCTTTCTCATGGGCGCTTACCAGGACATCATGGGCGATTTGCACAATCTCTTCGGGCGCGTCAACGAACTTCATGTCTTCCTCGATTCCGACGAGCCGGCCGGCTACTACGTGGAGGAAATCATCGAAGGCTCGACCATCGTGCAGGCGTTGACTTCGGTGCAGTACGACGAAAACGAATTGAAGCGGCAGATGAAGATGCAAATCGACGAGGCGATCAAGTCCGACCGCCTCAAACCGTCGGAAGGCATGCGGTTACTGGACGACTACGAACGGGGCCTGAAGGACTACACTTACCTGGCCATTTGAAACCGGATGGATGCCGCGAAAGCCGATCTGATGCGGGCGCTGGGGCGGCTGGCGCGCGGCTTGTCCGCTCTCTTTTGGGGCATCCCCTTGACGTTGGCGGCGGATGTCCAGACGGCGCGCACCGATTGGCTGGAGGCCTTGGGCGCATTGAGTTTCGCGCCGGCCTTCGTGCTCAGCGGCTGGCTTTGGTATGGGCTGCGTCAAATGCGGGATTTCCAGCGCCAGGAGCGCGTCTGGCATCACGCGCTGCATCGGGCCGAGATTTTCGCCATCGTCAACACCGGCCTGGCGCCCTTCCTGTTTTGGTGGCACCGCTTTCCCTTGGAGCCCTTTTACCTGGTGTGCATCACTTCCCTGGCGGCATCCGGTTTCCTCTTTCTCATTTGCACCAATCAGGTGCTGCGCCGCCTGGCCGCCATGCTGCCGGATGAAATGTTGCGCGTGGAAACGCGCACGTTTACCGCCCTCAACACTTGGCTGCTCTCCGCGGCTTTGGGCGGTCTCACCTTGTACCTCGCGCTCACCGATTTTCGGGGCGTGTCCCGCCCCATCGGACGGCATGGCCTGGACATGCCCATGATTGGGGAATGGTTCATATTATTTTTGACACTGATGCCGGTGGCCGTGACGCTCGCGCTCCTGTGGAAAATCAAGGAGGCTATTTTCACCAGCTTCTTCGAGATGGAGCGGTAGGCTGGCGGATTGGGGCGAACGACGTTTTGCCATGTTTTCCAGCGCCTACAGGAAAGTTTCATCGCGCGGGCGGCCATTCCTGGCTGCCGACAGCAGCGCGGGTGACGGGTTACCTGGGCGCACTGGCCGCCTGCGGCGCCGCCTCGTTGATGCCCAGAATTTCCTGGACTGGAATCTGCGTCCAGTAATCAGCCTGCGAGGGGCCTGAACGGCCCTGGTTTCCCTGGGGCGACGCAATGGCAAACGTGCCGCGATAGATCCGGTTGAGGAACTCGATGCGCACTTCTCCCCGCGGCCCGCCAGGACACGAGCCGCCGTAGAAATTTACGAAACCCCGCACGTTGCGCACGTCCACCGGCGATTCAAATTCTATGAATTCGTATTCGCGCCCAGGGGAAGACCGATGGTCCTTGAAATAGTAGCCTTCGGGAGAGCGCGGGTGTTGGAAGAAGAGGGTCTCGGCATCGCGGCGCGGGGCGGCGTAGAGGTCGAGGTCGATGTTCTCCTTCCAGCGAATTCCGATCTTGAGCGGGCCCACCATTTGCGAGGGCGGCGGCGGACTTGTTTCGGGGGGCGCATCGCCGGTCAGCCAGTCCACCAATTGGACGTTGCGGCCGACGCGAAGCATCTCCGGCCTCGTCTGAAGCGGGTCGGCAAGCCAGCCGTTCGACGCGGCGCTCCGGCCTGGGGCTTCCGAGCTAAAAGCGCCCATGACGGTTGCGAGATCGCCCGAAAACGACGCCAGGCGCCCGCCGCGCCGCTCCATGTAAAGCGCCCAAAAGCGCGCGACTTTTTCCCGGTGCAGGTCGTTCATCCACGGATCCCCGAAATAGGCCCAGTACACCAGAAGCCCTCGCGATGAACCTTCGCCCGGATTGAACCCAAAAACCGACTGCTCGCGCGAGGCACGGAGGTGCCCATCGGAAGGGAAATAACCATCCACCATGGAGAAGCCAGGCTCCCTGGCGTCCTGGTACAAAGGACTGCCGATCAAAAGCAGAGGGAGTTTCGCCGATCCATCGTGAGTCGGCCGCTCCTGGGCCAGGAAATCACAGAATTGCGGCAGTCGAATCGCTCCATCAAAACCAGTCTTCGAGCCGCTGGGTTTGGCGTTGTCCCGTGCGAGAAACTGTTTGATCTCGCCAATGGGCAAAGCGAACTGGTTGGCGCGAGTCTTTGGACTATTGAAGACCTTTGCGCTGGGAATCGAGACTCGTGTGATGCTCTGCAAATTAAACGCGTCGTACACTTCCAGCCTGGTGTTGAGAGGGAGATCCTCGACGATCAGGCGCACCAGGCCCCGATACACCGCGTCTTTTACGGCCGAGTCCAGGAACGGTGATATTCCCACGACAAAGGCGCCTCCGGCCGTTCCGGCAATGGTGTCTTTTCCCGAGCCGCCGGCGGCCGGATCACCGGCGGCAACGGCGGGATCCGAGTTGGCCGCCCGCGTCATGGAGGCGAGACTGAGGGCCACCCAGAGGACGGAAGTGAGGACTCGCATGATAGTTTTCCCGGGTTGAGATTCAGGCTCCATTGCCTCGGTACGACGACGACGCTACGGCACTGGCGCCTGCAACACGATTCGCAGGTTCCACCGAGTCAAGGTGATGACGCACGTGATCAGACAGCTGTTCAAGGATGATTTGCCGCTTCTGCGTTTGGCCCTGGCGGCGCGCGGTCTCCCGGTGAAACATCGATTTTCCATAGGCGAGCAAGGCTGCCAGTTGATTCTCCAGCTTCACGATATGGCCGTTGGCCTCGCCAAGCCCCTGGCGTTCGCGGGCAATACTTTCCCCCAGCCTGCCGCGCTCCTGATCCAGTTGCGCCGTCGCCGGGTCAAGGGCGAGCCGGACCGGCCGGTGCCGGGCGTAAAGATTTGTCAAATACATTCCCAGCACCGCCGAAAGAAAAATCTCGGCCACCGCCTGGCCGGCCACAGTAACGACATCGATCCATTTGGCGCCGGCAAAATTGAGGCCGCGCGGCACCGCGCCAGATGCGGATGGAGCATCAAAGACGGTAAGCGAGGCGATCTGGTCGTTGATGCCCTTGGACAAGGACGGATAAACGCTGGCGTACGCGGCCACCCAGACCAGCACGCCCAGAACCCCCGCCGCCAGGCAGAACCAAAGATACAGATCGCGCGTCCTTCTCTCCCGCAAGGAATCCCATCCTACCTTGATCGCCAGGGCGCCCACGGGCAAAAGAGCCGACCAAAGATAAGCCCTGATTGGATTCTCCCGGAATGTGATAAAGCCTGATTCGAGAAGATTAAAAGAAATGTTGGAAACGCCGAAAGCGATCAGGCACACGATCCCCAAACAGCAGAGGGCGAACATGAACAATTCCCAGGCGTTCCACGGCGGGCTTGGGGCGGTATCCTCGCGGCCATCGACCATGACTGGAACAAGTCCAGGCCGTTCGCTGAGCCTCAGTTCCGTTTCCTTTAACCGGCCTTCCAGGAACGCCAGTCGTTGCGCGTGCGTCTGCGCTTTCTGCCGGGCCTGCTCCCATTCCACCGCGTGGTGATGCAAAAATAGCGCGCGATGATATTGCTCGATCTCGACGGCAACGGCGGCGGACTCGCCGGGATTCTCGAGCTGGTTCTGAATGAATTCGAGGTGGACAGGCGGGGTTATCCCTCCCTCGTTCGGCTTTGATGCGGCGGCGTTCATGGCATGCGGCTCCTTTAGGCTGATTGCGGCTTGAGTTTCCGGACCGCGGGCAGTCGGCACACGCGACCCGGCAGTTGTAAGGCCCTAAAAGGTTTTTTCTGGCGTGGGATCCTTTTGTTTTGGTCCTGCATCGGAATCGTCAGATCGGTCCTGTCCAGACTTCTCCTGCCGATTCAGGTCTTTCTCCAGCCGCTTGTGATCTTGCTCGAGCCTCTTGATGTGCCGCTCCATGGATTCGAGCTGCCTTTGAAGGGAGTCGCGCGCAACGCGAAGTGCCTGGAGCTCTTTGAGTGGCCCTTCAGATTGCGCGTCACGCAACTTATCCTGCAATCGCTCCAAATCCTTGCCTTTCAGCCTGTCCATGTCGCGCATGGCTTGCTCGGCTTTGCGTTGACCTTCCTCCGCCGCGCGCTGCCCCTCTTCCACCGCGCGCTGACTGTCCTCTGCCGCACGCTCACCGACCTCTGCCGCGCGTTGCGCCTCCTCCATCGCCCGCTGCGCCACTTCGGCCGCGCGCCTGATTGCCTGATCAGCGCTCGAACCCATCGTCAGGCCACCGAGCATACCCTTCTGGTCTGGGCCTTGGTTGAGTGGAAAACCATCAGCGCCATGGCGGCGGCCCTTCACTCCCTCGCGCACCTGAAGGTCTTCAAGAATGCGTTCGATTCGGTCCAAACGTTCTTCGATGGACATATTATACTTCTTCAGAGACCGGGCAGCCGGGGGCGCCGGTGGCACGGGGCTGACGTCCGGAATCGGGGTGCTGGCTACCAATGCGAGCGTCGCCGGCATCGCCGGAATCATCGGCACTTCGGGAATGCTCGGAGTGGAATCATTATCAATGAGCCCCGGCTTGGGTCTCGGACCTGATTCAGCCCCCGGCCAGTCGGGAGGGAGCGCTACGGGCGCCGTGTCCGCGGACGGCGCGGCGGGAGGCGGTGGTGGCGTGGTGTTCTCGGTCTCTGCTGCGGTTGGGGGCTCCGGCGGGGGGGATTGCGCCAGGACCAATCGGGGTCCGGCACCGATGGCAACGACAGCGAGCATCGCTGTCACTGTGCTGAAAAATCCCAGCCGGCTTCTGGCCAGGCGGGGAGAGCGGTCTCTGTGCGTATTGAGTATCATAGTTATCCTTTGTTGCAGTTGACTGTTGTTATTTGAGACTCCGGGAGCGAGCAAATGCCGGCACTGATGCATGCGGCTGGCGACGTTGGCCAGCGTGAGCGCATAGGCGCGAGGCCTTCCGCTTGCTTCAAGGACGTGATCGTCACAAGCGATCTCCCGCTCCAAGGAAAGCCTCGCGGAAATCCACCAGACCGCCGGATGAAAAAAAAGCGCGGCCTGGATGAACTGCTGAGCCAGGTTGCCCCAATCATCCCGCCGCTCCACGTGGGCCAGTTCGTGCCGCAGCACGTGCTCCGCCTCGCCCTCGTTCGCGTCTTGGTCCATCTCCGCGGGCAGGAGCACGACCGGATGGACGAACCCCAGCACCACCGCAGTGCGATGCCGGCTCGATATTCTCAATCGAGCATGGCGCCTCGCCGCGAGCGAATCCCGCAGTCTATCGAAAAGCGTTTGCAGACCCTTGCTCGGGGCGCTGGACGTTTTTTTGACACGGCGAACTTCGCCGATTCGTGTCGCCATCAGCCCGCCACGGACGCTCGCGAGCAATACCCAGGCAGAAATCAGGCACAAGCAAATCCAATGCGGCAAGCTGATCGCTGTTTCGAGGTTCCAGGATAACGGCTTGAGAATCGTCGGTGTGAAACGCGACCACGCTTTTTCCGCCGCCACTGCGTCGGGGCCGCCCTTGACACCGATCTCTCCACTTGCCCATTCATCCGGCGCCCCGGCGTCGGGGGAGAAAGGCGTGCCGTCGATATTGCCGACATCGGATTTGCCCGGTGGCGGGTCGGGAAAGGCGGCATTGGCCACAGGCGAGCCGGCTGTGGTTCCGGAATCGGACGGCGCAAGCGCAACGGCCATCTTGCTTGAGGCAATCCGGGTCGTTGCCGCCTGGGCTTCGGGACGCGGCCGCGAAGTAAGAAGAAGATGCGCCGGAATCAACGCCGTCACGAACAGCAAAACCCCAAACCAAACCGCGTGACGAGTCGCCGCGTTCGTGCGGGCGAACAATCGCAAGGTAAGTCCCGCAAGCAAAGCGACGAGGATTCCCTGGTAAACGCCATTAGCCGTCGCGCTGAGGAGCCGTTCGCACGCCCTGAAGAATTCCGCGCTCATGCGTCGCCCCTTTCCGAATTCAGAATCATCTCCTTGATCTGATCGATTTCCTCCGGCGTCATCTCCTCGTCTCGTAGAAAGGACAGCACCAACTCGCTGGGCGAACCGGCGAAGAACTTGGTCAAAAGTTGGTGCGTCGCTTTCCGTGCCACTGTGTTTCGATCCACGGCGGGTGTGAAGATGTGCGCCCGGCTCTCCTTGCGGGAGGTGAGATAGCCTTTGGCTTTGAGAATGCGTATCAAAGTCAAGATGGTGGTGTAGGCATCCTTGCCCTCCAGCGCCTCGACCACCTCCGCCACTGTGGCCGATCCCCTGGCCCAAATAACCTCCATGATGCGGTGTTCGGCGTTGGTCAACATCGTTGCTTTCTTGCGCGGCATAGATTACTATTAAGTAATTAGTAGGCGGATTCTATACACTTTTGCGATCTCGTCAACTAAATCCTTAGTTTTTTGTGAAAAAAGTTATTCACAGGCTCCGAAACGACCGGAAATGAGTTGATGGCTTCCCGCCCATTTCCCAGGGAAACAAATTCTCCTCTTCCTTCAACCTTCGTATTCTGGCATTCTTGCAGCTATTCATGCGTTTTCCATGAATCTCCAGGTTTGACTGGGTTTGACTGGGTTTGACCGGGTTTGACTGGGTTTGACCGGGTTTGACCGAGTCGTTCATAATCATAATCGTAATCCTAATCCTAAGCCCCGCCGAAGCCCATTCCGCTCCCGTGCAACTACTTGTGCCATAGATACTTGCCACTCACAGGCTTGATTTGGTTTGATTCGGTCTGATTCACCTTGATTGGGTTTGACTGGGTAGGACTGGGTGACCCGTGTTTACTCCGCCGCCGTAAAGTGTCCTCGCCCCATGAGATGACGCAGTCTATCTCACGGGGCTCGCCGCTTCTTCCTTCATACTTCATCCTTCATCCCCGCCCCCCAGTCTTGCACAGTTTTGATTTGGTTTGATTTTCACCATGATTGATTTGATTGGGCTTGATCCGACCGCGTTCGCTCCAATCGTGCCCTCCGCAGTTTTGATTTGGTTTGATTTAGTTTGATTGGCCGGGTCATTCAGGCCTATAATGCGTGAAAATCACGCAAGTCGCCCTTTCGGGGCCGGATTCCCGACTGAAAATTTTCAAAGAACGGGCGCGTGAGCGCCGCAACACTTGGCACTATACCACGTTCTGGCGGCAAGGTAAAATCTGCGTTTGCATCTAAAAGCCCGTTTGAAAATTCGCCAGCCTCGCAGCGGCCACTATTTGGCATCGACAATGCTGCCACCGGCCTCACCGGTGAAACTGCTTGTGGAGCGCCAGGAGCAGGGTGTTCGAGCTGAAGGGTTTGGTCAGAAAGCTGGTGACGCCAATTTCACGCAATTGAGCCGCCTTGTCGTTGCGGGCATTGCTGCTGTCGATCGCGGTCGCGATTAGAATCCGCGCTTCCGGTTGCATTCTCTTGATGGCTCGCACCAGGCCAACGCCATCCAGAAACGGCATCTCCAAATCCGAGATCACCAGGCTAATTTCGGAGGCTCGCTTTGCGTAGATGGTCAGACCCTCGACTCCATCGTTCGCGATCACGACGCGATAGCCGTGCTTCTCCAACGTTTGGCGGCACGCTTCCGTTATGACGTGTTCGTCGTCCACCACCAGGACCAATTCGCCGTTGCCTTTTGGAACTGGACTGGACTCGAACTCATCCTTTTGCACGGGGCGTCCGGGCGCGGCCGGCAAATAGACCGCGAATTCGGTTCCCCGGCCCATCTCCGTATCCACCTTCAGAAACCCTCCGTGACTTTTGACAATGCCAAGCACCGTGGAGAGGCCAAGCCCCGTCCCAATCCCCAGTTCTTTGGTGGTGAAGAAAGGCTCGAACATTCTATCAAGGACAGCTTTGGGGATTCCGGTGCCCGTGTCGGTGACACGTATGAGCACATAAGGTCCGGCTTTCGCTTCCCTGGCCATCGCCACGTAATGCTCGTCCAACGTGACATTCGATGCGTGGAAAGTCAAGGTGCCACCTTGCGGCATGGCGTCGCGCGCATTCACGCAAAGATTGAGCAAGACCTGATGTATTTGCGTCGCATCGCCGACCATGGGCCAGCAAGCGCCTTCGCGGCTGCAACGCACTCGAATGGATTTGGGAAAGGTTCCTCCAACA
>PLIU01000022.1 GCA_003140095.1 Verrucomicrobiales bacterium
TCGGCGTATTCGTTTTTCCGCCGTTCCAGGCTCTCCCAGGAAACCAGGAACGAGGCGTCCTGCTTGGTCTGCTCGCCGGAAATCATGGTCTGCACCGCCGGGTAGGTCTTGACAATGCGCGCCAGCAACGACCGCTTGTCCATGTCGTCAAAACACGGAGACAATTGCAAGGCGCGGGTCAAGTCCTTGATCACCTCCAGGTCGGCCGAGCCGATCAACTCGACCAGCAGCGTTTGGTCGTCCAGAATAAAATCGCGCAGCTTGTTGGAGCGTTTTTCGTTGAATTGGTCCCGCTCCATCGCCGTGAGCATGGCGCGAAAAACTTCGGGGCCGAGAATGTCGGCAAAGGAATCCGATCGTTCGCGGGCCAGCCAGAGCAGTAGATCGCTGCTGGCTTGATGCTGGCTGATCAGTCGGGCCAGCAACTCTTTCAATGCGTCCGGCTTGCCTCCGGTGATCAAGGCATGCGTGATTTCCCCGGCCAGCTTGGCGGAAACGTGATTGAGCGCGGACAAGAGGGCGTCGCCCCAGCGTTCGGGACTGTTCTCCATGAACGATTGCAAGGCGCGGCGGTGTTTGGCGGCGGGCATTTGCTCCAATACCGACCCGACCCGCGCCATTTCTTGCTGCCAGAGCACAGCCGCGGTGAGTTCGCCCTCGCTCGGCGCTCCTCCGGCGAGCTGGCGAATTTCGTCCCGGACAAAGATGGCTTCCAACGCAATGGACGGCTGGGTGCGCTGATGGGTCACTATCTCCGCGTTCAAGGCGGTGATCACCTCTTTGGCCACGCTGGCGCCGTCGCTCAAATCCGAAAAGTTCTTGAGGATTTCGTGGGCGACATTGCCCCGGGCTTTAAGGCCCTTGGCGGCGCGAAACTCGCCCATCAGCCGGTTCTGCAGCGAGACCTCCTTGGCTTGGTAAATAATCGGCTCCGTCTTCTTGGGGGGAATCTGGAAATGGCCGTCTTTTTTCAACTCGCGCTTGGCCGTTTCCCACCATTTCTTCCAATCGTCCTTGATCACGTCCGGCACCAGGACCTGTTGGATTTGATCCAGCGTAGCGCGGTTGCCGAAGCTTTGCAGGACCAATTTGATCAAATCCAGATGGTGCAGCGCGGCCATTTGGCGCAGGGCATCCATGCCGGAAACTTTGCGCGCGTAAATGTGGTCGCTGGAAATGGCCTTGAGCGATTCCGCCGCGAAGGTCAGGTCCATGGCGTGGCCGGTTTTGGTCTGAAAATCAATGACACACCGGGCGAAGACCAGGTCCATCGACACAATCTTGCCGAACCCCCAACTGCGGTGAAAACAATAACCGCTTCCGGTCAAGGCCACCAGGGCTTCGACATTTTGGCGCGTCAGCTTGCCAGCCGCCGCGAGTTTCTCTAATTCTTCTTTCATCGATATATTCTCGCGTCCCATTTCCATCCCATCATTATTATGCGGTGATCGGTGAAAATCCAAGACAAATTGCCATCCATGTATTACGGCAGCGCCGTCCCTCCGGCGATTACGTCGAAAAGCTGCTGGAGCGCGAACTGGCCCGCCATGCGCTTTCGCCCCTGGACAGGGCTTTGTGCCAGGAATTGGTCTATGGCGTGGTCCGCTGGCAAGGCACCCTGGACTGGCTGATCGCCCGCAAGACCGGCGGCCGTGCTCAAAGCGCCTCGTTGCGAGACTTGCTCCATTTGGGACTTTACCAGCTTTTCTGGCTGAAACGCATCCCCGATCACGCCGCCGTGCATGAGACCGTGGAATTGGCCAAACGCCTGGGCTTCGGCCCTCGCGCCGGCTTCCTCAATGCCGTCCTGCGCGGTTACGTCCGCCAACGCGAACAAACGGAGGAAATGCTCCAAACCCTCAAAGAGACCGACCCCGCCGCGGGCTATTCCCATCCAGAGTGGCTGGTCGGGCGCTGGCAATCGCGCTGGGGCAAATCGCCCGCCGCGCAGTTGCTGGCCTGGAACAATCAACCTCCGCCCATTTATGCGCGGCTGAACGAATTGAAGACCGACGCGGCCCGGCTGGCCGCCCGCTGGCAGCAGGAAGGTCTCGAATTCGAGGAGCGCTCTTGGGATTGGACCGGGCCACGTTTGGTCTTCGAACTGCGCCGTCATCCGCCGCTGGGCGCGCTGGGAAGCCTGCAAGACGGTTGGTTTTACCTGCAAGACCCCAGCACGCTGCTGGCCGTGCGGTGCTTGGACCCGCAGCCCGGCGAAACGATCCTGGATTTGTGCGCCGCCCCGGGCGGCAAGACCACCCATATCGCCCAGCGCATGGCCAATCGCGGGCGGATTGAGGCCCGGGACAACCAGCCTGAGCGGCTCAAACTGTTGGAGGAAAACTGCCGCCGCCTGGGCGCGGCCTGCGTCGATCTTGCCGCCGCGCCGGGCGCTTTCGACCGGATTCTTATTGACGCGCCGTGTTCCAACACGGGCGTCTTGCGCCGGCGGGTGGATGTGCGCTGGCGGGTGCGGCCGGAGGAAATCAAACGCTTGAGCAGGGCGCAGTCGGCCCTCCTGTCCCAAGCCGCCCCGGAGCTTAAACCCGGCGGCACTCTGGTCTATAGCACGTGCAGCTTGGAGCCGGAGGAAAACGAGGAAGTGGTCCGGAGCTTTCTGGAAAATCATCCGCCCTTTAAATTGGAGAACGAACGCCAACTGCTCCCGTTCATCGAAGGAGTGGACGGCGCGTATGTGGCGACCTTCCGCCGCAAATCAAAAACTCAAATTGAAACAGAACAAAATGATTAAAATTATCACCCTCTTTCTTCTCGCGCGATGAATGGGCTCGGGCGCATCGGCATTGACACAGGCGGGACGTTCACGGATTTTGTCCGGCTGGACGATGCCGGCATCACGGTGGACAAGCGCCGTTCCACGCCAGACGATCCCTCGCGCGGCATTCTGGAGGGCATCGCCTATATGTCGGAGAAACAACCGGTGGCCGGAATCATCCACGGCTCGACGGTGGCAACGAATGCGGTGCTGGAGCGCAAGGGTGCGCGGGTTGCGTTGCTGGCCACGCGGGGTTTCGAGGACGTCCTCGCCATTGGCCGGCAGACTCGTCCCGAATTGTACAACATTTTTGTCGCGCCGCGCCGGCCTATCGTCGAGCCGGAACTGGTGTTCGGCGTGGCGGAACGTTTGGATGCGGACGGCAACGCGCTGATGGCGCTTGATGGCGCGGAAGTGGACCGTCTGGCGCGCACGGTGGCGCGGAGCGGCGCGGAAATCGCGGCGGTTTGCCTGCTGCATTCGTACGCGAATCCCGCGCACGAGCGGGAGGTGGCGCGGCGTTTGCGGCGGGCCGGGTTGCGCGTGTGCCTTTCCTCGGACGTCTTGCCGGAGCACCGGGAGTTTGAGCGATGGAGCACCACGGTGGTGGCTGCCAGCGTCACGCCCCTGATGGATCGTTATCTGGGCCGGCTCGAATCCAGCCTCCGCGGCCCGCGCCTCCAGATCATGCAGTCCAATGGCGGCTGCATTTCCGCCGCGGCGGCGCGCGCGCAGGCCGGTCGCACTTTGTTATCCGGGCCGGCGGCGGGCGGCGTCGGCGCGCGCGCGGTCGCGGCCGCGGCGGGATACAACAACATCATCTCGTTCGACATGGGTGGCACGTCCACAGATGTCAGCCTGGTCGAGAACGCCATCGCCATGACCACGGAATCGGTCATCGGCGATTTCCCCGTGCGCCTGCCGATGATCGACATCCACACGGTCGGCGCGGGCGGCGGCTCCATCGCGGCCATGGACACCGGCGGCGCGTTGCGCGTGGGACCCCGCAGTGCGGGCGCGGTCCCCGGTCCGGCCTGTTACGGCGCGGGTTTTGAGCTGACGGTTACGGACGCGAATCTCCTCCTGGGCCGGCTCGACGCTGAGTATTTCCTGGGCGGCCGGATGCCGCTGGACGCCTTGCGCGCGCACGCGGCGGCCCGCGGCCTCGCGGCGAAGTTGAAATTAAGCGTCCCCGCCCTGGCCGAAGGCGTGGTGCGCGTGGCCAACGCAAACATGGAGCGCGCGATGCGCGTCGTATCGGTCGAGCGCGGCCACGATCCCCGCCATTTCGCGCTGGTGGCGTTCGGCGGCGCGGGCGGCATGCACGCCTGCGAGTTGGCCGCGCGCCTGGACATTGCCACCATCATCGTCCCGCGCCACGCGGGTGTGCTCTCCGCGCTCGGAATGCTGTTCGCCGATGTGACCCGGGATTATTCCTCCAGCGTGCTCGAACGCTGCGACTCGACGAAACTGGCCGCGCTAAGAAATCGCTTTCAACCGCTCCTCCGCGCGGCGCGGCGCGAACTGGCCGCCGAGGGTTTCGGCCCCGCGCGAAGGGTGCTGGAACTCTCGTTGGATGTCCGCTATGCGGGCCAGTCCTTTGAAATCAACGTGCCCTTTTCGCGCTACTTCCGGCGCGAATTTGACCGTCTGCACCAGCGGCGCTACGGTTGCTCGAACCCGGCGCGTCCGGCGGAAATCGTGAACGTGCGCGTGCGCGCCTCGGGCCTCGCCGGCCATCCAAAATTGCCGAAGTCCAAGGAACGCGACGCGGTGGCGACGCCCGGTTCGCGGCGTCCGGCGCGTTTCGGCGGGCGTTTGTGGAACACGGCATTTTATCGCTGGGAGGAATTGCCCCCCGGCGCGTGCGCGTCCGGCCCCGCCGTGGTGACTGGCGGCGAGGCGACGGCCGTCCTTCCGCCCGGCTTCGCGTTCCGCGTGGACGGTTTCGGCAATCTCATCATCCTCCAACGCCAGAGGTGAGTCGAACGAACTCCATGCGCATCCATCCCGTCGAGTTTGAAGTCTTCAAGAATGTTTTCCTGTCCATCGCGGAGGAAATGGGCGTGGCTTTGTGCCGCTCGAGCTTTTCGCCCAACATTAAGGAACGGCTTGATTACTCCTGCGCGGTGTATGACGCCCAGGGCGAAACCATCGCGCAAGGAGACCACATGCCGGTGCATCTGGGCGCTATGCCGCTTTCCGTGCGCGCGGCCATGGACGCCCTTCCGATGGCGCCGGGCGACATCGTGGCCTTGAACGATCCGTTCCAGGGCGGCACGCATCTGCCGGACATCACGCTGGTCTCCCCTGTGTTCCTGGGCCGCGAACGCCGCCCCGCGTTTTACGTCGCCAACCGCGCGCACCACTCCGACGTGGGCGGCATGAGCCCGGGTTCGATGCCCGTGGCGCGCGAGATTTACCAGGAGGGATTGATCATCCCGCCGGTCTATTTAGCGCGCCGGGGCAAAATTGCCCGCGACGTCATGTCTATGATTCTCGCCAACGTGCGCACCCCCGGTGAGCGCGAGGGCGACCTCGCCGCGCAGATCGCCGCCAATCG
>PLIU01000004.1 GCA_003140095.1 Verrucomicrobiales bacterium
GCGTCCCATTCCAGCAGCGTGGCTGTCGGCCCGGTCCGGCGCAAGGCGTGCTGGTAGAGTTGCCAGACTGGATCGATGACCGGATGGTCGTGCGTGTCCAGGATGTATTTCCGGTAGCGGCTGTGGCCGGCGATGTGAAACTGGGCCACGCGCCCGGCGGGGACATGGTCGATATACTCCACAGGATTGAAGCCGTGGTTGCGGGAGGAGACGTAGATATTATTGACATCGAGAAGAATTCCGCAGTCGGCCCGTTCCACCACTTCGCTCAAAAACTCCCATTCGGTCATTTCGGAAACGTGGAACTCGGCGTAACTGCTGACGTTTTCCACCGCAATGGGCACTTCCAGGAAGTCGCGCGCCTGGCGGATTTTGGCGGCGGTGACCTTGGCGGCGGCGAACGTGTAGGGCATGGGCAGCAGGTCGTGCGTGTAGCGGCCATCCACGCTCCCCCAACAAAGGTGGTCCGAGAGCCAGGGCGTGTTGGTCCGCTGGACCAGACGCTTGAGTTTTTTGAGATGCTCCCGGCTCAGGGGTTGGGCCGAACCAAAATAGGCCGACACGCCATGCTGCACGACGCGGTATTGCTCCAGGATTTGGTCCAGCACCTTCAAGGGTCGCCCGCCGTCGCACATGAAGTTTTCGGAAATGATTTCAAACCAATTGACCGTCGGTTTTTCGGACAGGATGTGGTTGTAATGTGGCACGCGCAGCCCAATGCCGATGCCGTAATCGGTGAAGCCGTTAAAGGCGTTAGCGGGCATGAAGAATGCGGAGACAGCAACGGAGAGCGAGGCTGGAAGCGGGTCCGCCCCGCGCTCCGAAAGCGATTTAAGAAGGAAGGCGACCGGCCTTCCTTCCGATGAGAGATCAGGACACCTTGCAGCCGCCCTTGCCCTTGCAACTGTTCTTGCCTTTGCAGCCCATGTCGCCGGTATTGCAGCCCCCTTTGCCTTTACAGCTATTCAGGCCTTTGCAGTCGTGTTTATCCACGGCGGTAGTCGTGGAGGACACGCCGGATTGGTCCTTGGTGGAACTGCAGCCGGTCGTACCCATGGTGCCCGCGAGCAAACCGGCCATGGCGGCGGAGATGACTAACGTTCTTGCGGTTCTTGACATAATATTTTCCTTCCAGTTTGGCGGCTCATCCATGAATGACCGCCGCCCAAGCGCAACCCGGCGCGGCTATGCATTCTTCATTGGATGAGACCAGACGCCGCAACTTTAGGGGATGTTCCTGGAAATGCAAGTTCGATCATTCAATCGGATTGTCTCGCAGGATATGCGGAACCTGAGTGCCACGCCATCAGAGAATTCACAAAGTCACGCAGAGATGGACGATCTACAACCCTGGATGACGGTTGGAGGTGATGGCGATTCGGATGGCGGCATCGGGGGCCGCGTTGTCAAAGGTGATGGCGCCTCGGTTGTATTTGACTCCAAGCCGCTTCCAAAGGGCATCCAAATCAACGGCGCCAGGCTCAGGGCCAAGTTCCTTGTGCAAGTCCTTCAGAACGGTGGTTTGTGTGGCTTTGTCGCCGACACTTAAGACTCGCTCCAAGGGCCAAGTCGCATCACCGTTGCCGCCGGCGTCGAGAATGGCTCCGATGGCGTCATCGACGCTGCGGCGGTTGTTTGTTTTTTCCCGGATTTGCACGTCGGCCAGCAGCCAATATAGGTTGCCTCCCCAATAGATGCGCTCGCGGGTGCGAGTGTTGTCCAGGCCACGATCGCCTTCTGCCGGCAGGCCCTGCGGCAAGCCTTCGACGAATTCGCGCCAAACTTCCTCCGGAGTCAATTGGCCGGCACGGCCCCGCGCCACAGGCTCCAAATAGTCGGACAGGCCTTCCATCATCCACAAATACCGATCATCCAAGGTGGGGAAAGCCAGGTGAAACATTTCGTGGGTCAGAATCCAATCGCCATTCAAATCCGCTGCTTTCGTGCGCGGGCCGAGGCGGACTTCGATATCCCGAGCGCCATGCGTCACGCCGTGGTTCACCGCATCGCGTCCGCCCGGCTCAATGGTCAGCGATAACTCTTTGACAGGATAACGGCCCAGGTAGTTGGTCACGGCAACGGCGGCGCGGCGGACCCACTCCACCACGACGGGGGGCGGCAAGGGAAGATTGGCGGCGAGGTGGATGTGAATGGTGGCGCCGCCCACCGGCAAAGTTTCTTCGGCCGCAGGCACCCCGGCCCGCGCGAAGTTGGGAAGCATCAGGCACAGAGCCAGCGCGGGGCCTATGGCGCGGCGGCGCGTCATGATTTTTGGCGCAGTTTCCTGGCAATCAGCCAATCGAGTGAAAAGATGCCCGGCCCGAAAACCAAGACGATCACGCAGGCCAGCAGGAAAAGAAACGGGTCCGCGGTGACGAATTTGTCCGGGTTGCTGAAGATATGTTTGACTTTGTCGATTTCCGCCGTCAGGTAGGCGATAGTCATGGTGAAAATGAGCGGCAGCGCCACCAAACGCGAACCCAGCCCGACCAGAAGCAGAAGTCCTCCGAAACATTCCGTGGCGCTGGCCAGGCAGGCGTTGAAGTAGGGAAAAGGGATATGGAGTTGGCCGAAATAGTCTGCGATATCTTTCAGGTGGAGCAGTTTTCCTCTACCGTCGCCGAAGAATTGCCAGCCCCAATATAGGCGCAAGGCGAGCAGCAAGGGAGATTGGAAGCGCGAGGCCACGGCAATCAACAGCCGGTAGCCGTGCGTGAGGAGGCCGGATTGGGTAGTGGTGTTTTCCATAAAAAAGGCCGAAAGGCATGAGAGCCGCGCAGACGGCGGCAACGAAACGAAGCCGGACGATGGCCGGCCTCGCCTTTCAATACCGGTTCAAGAAGAAAGCCGGCGGGCCTTCCTGGCGATGGGGGATCAGGCCACCTTGCAACCGCCCTTGCCCTTGCAACTGTTCTTGCCCTTGCAGCCCATATCGCTGGTGGTGCAGCCGCCCTTGCCTTTGCAACTATTGAGGCCTTTGCAGTCATGTTTGTCCGCGGCGGGAGCAACGGTGGAGACGCCTGAATCGTCCTTTTTGCAGCCGGTGGTGGCCATGGTGCCGGCGAGCAACCCAGCCATGGCGGCGGAGATGATTAATGTTCTAGCGGTTCTTGACATAGTATTTTCCTTCCAGTTCTGCCGCCTCATCCATCCATGCACGCCGCCGAAGCGCCTCGCGGCTCGGTAATGCATGCGTCAAAATAAGAGGCCAGACGCCTGACTGTAGGGGACGCTCCAGAAAATGCAAGATCAGATAAAACCCTTGGCCGAACCGGCGCCTCCCCGCTTGATACCGAAAATGCGCTCGAATTCACCGGAGAACTTCGTCACCTCCGCCATGATCTTGGGCGGCTGCTGGCCCATGGTGGCGAGCATCCGGTCCCGCAGGTCCGGTTTGAAGCGGATCAACTCCAGCGCCGCTACGATCAACGACAATTGGTTATTGATCTCGTGGCGCATGTGAGAAAGATGATCGTTCAGTTCGTTCAACTGCTCCGGCGTTAACGTGACTGGCTCGCTTGGTAGTGCCATGCCTGCCAGTATGCTTCATGACCCGATTTTAAGCAAGTTCCGTTGCGCGGGTGAAGCCGGTTTTCTTCCCTTTCCTAAAACTAGGATGAGGATGATGAGCAGCCACCCACCCTCAGCCGCCCATGACCCGCGCAAAGTAACCTCCTTTGGCCCGCAATTCCCGCGGCGTGCCACACTCCGTCAACCGCCCCTCCTCCAACACCACCACCCGCTGGCAGCCAGCGATGGTGGCCGGACGATGCGCCACTATGAGCGCGGTGCGCCCGCGCAACAGGACCTGCAGACTCTCCGCGATCAGGGCCTCGCTTTCCGCGTCCAGCGCGCTGGTCGGCTCGTCCAGTAGAATGATCGGCGCGTCCTTCAGAAAGGCCCGCGCCAGGTTGATCCGCTGCCGTTCCCCCGCGCTCAACCGGGCCGCCCCTTCCCCGATGCGGGTGTGGAATTTATCCGGCAACTTTTCGATAAACTCCAGCGCGTTGGCCGCTCGCGCCGCCGCCGCGATGTCCTGCGCGCTCGCGCCGGGTTTGCCGTAACCAATATTCTCGGCCACAGTGGCGGGCAGGATGATCGGTTCCTGCAAGACAAGGCCGATCTGGCGGCGCAGGTCGGTGAGGTCCCACTGGCGCAAGTCCACACCGCCCAGTTCCACGCGCCCGCGCGCGGGATCGAAAAACCGCGGCAGCAACAGCAACAGCGTAGTCTTGCCCGCCCCGCTCGGCCCGATGACGGCGACCGCCTCGCCGCCCGGCAGCGAAAAGGACACTTCACGCAAGACCTCCCGCTCCGATGCGTAAGCAAAGGAAACACCGCGCCACACGATGCCCCCCGCGCTGGACGCCTTGACTGCGGCGCTAGGCGCTGCGACCTCGTCCGGCGTGTCCAGAATCTCGAAGACGCGCCGCGCCCCGGCCAGCGCCCCCGCCACCGTCGCTCCGAGGTAGGACAATTGGCTCAACGGTTCGTAAAGCAGGACCAAATAGGAAAGGAAAACAAACAGTTCGCCCACCGTCAGGTAGCCGGCCAGGACTTGCCTGGCCCCAAGCCACGTCGTCACCGCCGTGCCGAATCCGAAAATCACCGCCACCACAAAACCATAGCCCAACTCCGAGCCGTGCTGCGCCAACCGGCGTGTCTGCGCCTCGTCCGCCTCCGCGCGGAAGCGGCCGGCCTCGAACTCCTCGCGCGTGTAACTTTGCGTTAACGGCAGCGCGGCGATGGCTTGCTGCACCAGCGCGGTCACGCGGCTGTCAGCCTGCTGCGCGCGCGCGGTGCGTTCGCGCACGGCGCGGCCAAAACTGCGGATGCCAATAATCAGCAACGGCGCCAGCGCCAGCGCCACCATGGTCAGCGGCCCATTCAATCGCGCCATGACGAAGGCCATGACCAGCAACGAGAGCGACGCCGTGGCAAAAGTCATCAGCCCTTGCTGAAACAAAGTTTGCACCGCATAAGTGTCCCAAGAAGCGCGATAAATCAGATCGCCGGCACTGGCACCCTGGTGAAACCTCAGCGAAAGTCGCAGCAGGCGCGCGAACAATTCCTGACGCAGCCGCGTCAACCCCCGCAGGCTGGCCTGGATGGAGTAGTAATTCTGCGCCGCCGAAAAAGCGCCTTGCGCGAAATACAGCACGAAAATGGCCACGCTCAACCAAACGACCATCATGGGCTTGGCCCCCGCGACAATCGGTTGGCGCTGTCCCGGCCACGGCTTTTGTCCGAGCACCGAATCGATCAGCACCGCCACCGGCCACGGTTTGAGGACGTTCAAGCCGACATTGACCAGCATCATCCCAACAACCCCGGCCACCCCTGCCGCAGCGGGGCGAAAATACTTGAGCGCGCGAACCAGATCTTTCATCGCGCGCCGAATATAACGGCGCGCCCCGGTGCCAAGCCAGTTTTTCCGTGGAAGATGAAGAGGAACCGTTTAGGGCTGGCTGAACCGGCGTGACATTGGGCGGGGGTTGCTGTCTAATCGGTGATGGAGTCGTCCATGAATCAGGCCTGCGCGCCAACCCAATGCCCGGAGGCGGCGGAAGCCCAACTGCTGCCAGCGGAACTGGGCGCCCTTTATGCCGCCCATAGCCGGGCCATTTATTACCTGGCCCTCCGCTTCCTCGGCGATTCACACAAGGCCGAGGACGCCACCCACGATGTCTTCCTCAAGGCTTTGCGCCATCTGAACCAATTCCGCGGCGAGGCCTCCGCCCGCACCTGGCTCTATCGCATCGCCATCAATCATTGCAAAAACATGCGCGCCGCCTGGCACGACCGGCATGTCCTGCCCAGCAGCGAGAGCGAGGTCTTCGAACGCCTTCCCGGAGGAGATTCACCTTTGCGCATCCTGGAAACCAAGGAATTGGGCGGCCGCATCCAGAAGGCGCTCGACGGTTTGAAGGCTGAATACCGGCTGTTGCTGCTGCTGGTCAGCGACCAGGAATTGAGTTATGATCAGGCCGGCGCGTTGACCGGCCAGACCGCCGACGCGGTGCGCGGGAAATTGTTTCGCGCCCGCAAGGCCTTCGCGGACCTTTTTCAAAAAACGGGGTAACATCAAGATGAAACAACACAATAAGTTTTCCACCGGCCGCCACCAGGAGCAAACCGCCGAGTCGCAAACCGCCCACATGGGCGCGCGGGAGTTCCAAAGCGTCGAGGACTTGCTCCGCCACGACGCCGCCCAAACGGCCGTCCCGCCGGAAATCGCCCGCCGCCTCCGCCAATCCATCGCCCAGTCCGCGCCGCCACGCCGTCCATGGTGGCGCAAGCTCATGGGCTGAGGGCCCGGCCCAGAACATCCTCGCGATGAATTTTCACGACGAACTGGAACTGCTCATACGCGCGCGCTACCCGATTCTCTACATCATCTCCAGCGAGGAGACGCGCGTGCAAAACGCGGTCAGCGCCATCGCCGCCCGTCGCCGGAAGAAAGTCTTTGAATGGCGTTGCACGTCCGGACTGGTGCCCACCGGCGCCTCCATCCAGTCCCAGCAAAGCCGCCACGCCGCCACCAAGGATCCCCTGGCCGCGTTGGATATGGTCATCGAGCAAGTCGAGCCGGCGCTCTTCATTTTCAAGGATTTTCACCCGTTTCTGACCCGCCAACATTTCGCCGTTATTCGCCGGCTCAAGGATATCGCCTTGCACCTCAAGGACAGCTTCAAAACGATACTGCTGGTGTCCTCCGTTTTGGAAATACCCGCCGAACTGGAAAAAGAAATCACCGTGCTCAATTTTCCGCTGCCGGCGCGGGAGGACTTGAACGCATTGCTGGACAGAATCATGGCCGAAATCCAGGAGTTCAAACAGGTGACCATGGAGCTGGGCGATTCCGACCGCCAGCAGCTTTTGCAGGCGGCGCTCGGATTGACTCTGGGCGAGGCGGAAAACGTCTTCGCCAAAATCCTGGTCAAGGACCAGCGGTTGTCCGGCGGGAACGTCCACGAAGTTCTGGCCGAGAAACAGCAGATCATCCGCAAGAGCGGCCTGCTGGAGTATTGCGCCACGACCGAAACGTTCTCCCACGTCGGCGGGCTGGCCGTGTTGAAGGACTGGCTGGACAAGCGCGCCGCCGCCTTCAGCGACGAGGCTCGCGCCTTCGGCCTGCCCGCCCCCAGGGGCATCCTCATGCTGGGCGTGCAGGGCTGCGGCAAGAGCCTGTGCGCCAAAGCCGTCTCGGCGCAGTGGCAATTGCCCCTGCTTCGCTTCGACATGGGCCGCATGTTCGGCAGCTTGATCGGCTCCTCCGAAGAAAACGTGCGCCGCGCCATCGCGGTGGCCGAATCGGTCGCGCCCGCCATTTTGTGGGTGGACGAGATCGACAAGGCCTTCGCCGGCGCGCAAGGCTCGGCTGTGGCTGACGGCGGCACGACGGCGCGCGTCCTGGGAACATTTCTGACATGGCTTTCGGAGAAAGCGGCGCCGGTTTTCGTGGTGGCCACGGCCAACGACATTTCGCAACTGCCGCCGGAACTGCTGCGCAAGGGCCGGCTGGACGAAATCTTTTTTGTTGACCTTCCAGCCAGGGAGGAGCGCGAGGAGATTTTCCGCATTCACCTAGCCAAACGCGGACGGGACACCGCCGCTTTCGACACCGCCGCCTGCGCCGCCGCCAGCCCCGACTTGAGCGGGGCGGAGATCGAGGAATCGATCAACAGCGCGCTCTACGACGCCTTTCATGCCGGGTGCGAAGTGACGACCGCGCACATTCTGGCCGCGCTGGCGCAAACGATACCGCTGGCCAAAACGATGGACGAACAGATAAGCCGCCTGCGTCATTGGGCCGAAGGCCGCGCCCGCAATGCCAGCGTGCCGCGGCCGGTGAACAGAGCAGGCGCCGCGAACGACGCTTAGGGTTTTCCCCGATGCAAGAATCATGGTTTGCCTGATTGCGCCATGGAAAAGACGGCACGACAGGTTAATAATGAAATTCAAACTGCTGCTTTGCGGGGCCGCCCTTCTTGTGGCGGGCTGCTCCTCGCCCCCGAACCCGTTCGCCAGCTCGGCGGAATACCCGTACGCGTACGACTCAGTGCCCCAACCCGTGGCGGACCACACTCCGGTCGATCTGGACAAGCTCTATCTGCTTCCGCCCCCTGCCGCCGCGGATTCGTCCTCCGGCGCTTTGAGCCGGAACAGCGGAGCTTCGGATTACGGCGACCGCTAAACCGCCCGAGACAAACGAAATGCGCTAGAACCGGCGAGCGGGATTTGTTCCGCGCGCCGGAGAGGGAGTTTTCGGCGTCCTGGCGGGGAATGATTGGCGATTCGAGTTGCGTGCGCTATTGTTGAGAAGATGAAAACATTGAAAGTTCATTATGATGGGCGAGTGCTGCCGGATCTTCCACTAAACCGTCGATTGGAACTGAGTGTTGTGTCCGTCGGCAAACCGTCCGAGGCTCCTGCGGCTTTGGAGAAGCTGACCGCCCTGGCCCTGAAATACGCAACCCGGGCTTCAAATTTGGGCGACTTGGCCGCCCAACACGATCATTATCTTTACGGCTCCCCAAAGCGGCCATGATTTTCCCACCGGGACCCGGAGCAACCTAACTCATCTTCGCCAGTCAGCCGGTCGCATCCATTGGGATTTTGATTAAGCGCGGATATCCGGCCTGCCGGAAAATTGGAAATGAAACGGAACGGGAATCATGCGCGTCTGTCGAATATGGCAATGAGACATCCGACATTGAGCTTTAGACCTTAGACCAAACCCTAAACTTTCTGAATGGCAGCCATGTCCAAGAGCATCTGCGCCTCTTGCGGTCAGCATATCGAGTTCCCGGCGGAACTGGCGGGCAAACAGGTCGCCTGCCCCAACTGCGGCGCCAAGACCCTGCTGGAAGGCCCGCCTGCGCCGACCATCCGCATCCCCAAACAAAAGGACCCGGCCGAACGCGAGACCGGCTCCTCTCCGGCAGCGCCGCTGGCGAATCGCATTATTGACAATATCGAAAAAGTCATCGTTGGCAAACGGGAGGAGATCATGCTGACTTTGGTGGCGTTGCTAGCCGAAGGGCACGTGCTGCTGGAGGACGTGCCAGGGGTGGCCAAAACCATGCTGGCCCGGGCCCTGGCCCGCAGCCTGGGCTGCACGTTCAAGCGCATCCAATGCACGCCCGATCTACTGCCCAACGATATCACGGGCAGTTCCATTTTCAATCCCAAGACCGCCGACTTCGAGTTCCGGCCCGGCCCGCTCTTCGCCCAGATCGTGCTGGCCGATGAAATCAACCGCGCCACGCCCCGCGCGCAATCCGCGCTGTTGGAGGCGATGGCGGAACAGAAAATCACCGCCGACGGCGTCAATTATGATTTGCCGCCTCCCTTTTTTCTCATCGCCACCCAAAACCCGATTGATCACGAAGGGACGTTTCCGCTGCCGGAGGCGCAGTTGGACCGGTTTCTGGTGCGGCTGAGCCTGGGCTATCCGCAGCAGGAATCGGAGATCGCCATGCTGCAACGGCTGCAACTGCGGCATCCCATCGACGACCTCGAAGCGGTCGCCGCCGCGCCGGAAGTGCTCGAATGCCAGCGGGCTGTGCGCACGGTGCATGCGGACGAAAAAGTCAGCCGTTACATTGTCCAACTCATCCAAGCGACCCGCGATCATCCCGATCTCTCCCTGGGCGGCAGCCCGCGGGCCTCCATGGCCCTGTTGCACGCCGCGCAGTCCTTCGCGGCCGTCAACGGCTTCGATTTCGTCATGCCGGACGATGTCAAACATATGTTCGCGCATGTCCTGGGCCATCGTTTGATTTTGCGCCCGGAGAGCCGGCTGCGCAAAAAGACCGTGGTCCGGGTGCTGGACGAAGTCTTGAACGCGGTGCCGGTGCCGCAAGTCCCGGCCCACGCCGCCACGCGATGAAATGGATGGCTGGCACGATCGCGCTGTTGGCGCTGGGCCTGTTTTTCCAACTGAGCCTGCTCATCTACGCCATGTACGTGCTGCTGAGTGTGCTGCTGTTGAGCCGCGTTTTCACCCGCGTCTGGACCTCCGGCATTGAGGCCAGGCGTTTCAGCGCGGACCAAGCCTTGGAAATCGGCGAGAGCATCGAGGTCAAGGTCGCCGCGCGGAACGCGGGCCGCCTGGCCATCCCGTGGCTGCTCCTGGAGGACTACTTGCCGCGCGCGGCTCTGACGGAATCACCGCATCACATCAAAGCCGAAGGGGCGCGGCTGGCGGTGGCGCGGCTGGCGCCGGGGGAAACCAAGATGTTCAGTTACCGCGTCCAATTTCTGATGCGCGGCTATTATCAATTGGGGCCGCTGCTGGTGGAGACGGGCGACGTGTTCGGATTGCACCGCCGTTTTCGTGTGATGACCGAACCGAGCTTCGCGCAGGTGCCGCCCCGGATTGTGGCGCTGGAGGGTTACAATCTTTCTTCCCGCCGTCCGATCGGGGAAATCCGGCTGGCCCACCGGCTCTTCGAAGACCCGACGCGCGTGGCAGGCGTTCGCCCCTACCAGAAGGGCGACCCATTAAACCGCATCCACTGGCGTGCCACGGCGCGGACGGGACAGTTGCAAAGCCGGGCTTACGAAAGCTCGTGCGTGGCCGGGGCGACTTTTGTGCTGGACTTCCATGCGCGCAGTTTTGCCGGACCGGCCGCCGCCGCTTCCGCCGAATTGGCCGTCGTCGTCGTGGCTTCCCTGGCCCATGCCGTTTGCCTGATGGGACAACAAATGGGATTTGTCTCCAACGGACGCGACGCGGCCGACCGCATCCGCGAAGAGGGCTGGCGGGCGGATTTTCTCACGCGCAACGACGCGCGCGAACGGGCGGCCGAACCACAAAAGAACACCCGGCTGCGGCCCGTGCTCCTGGAAGCCGCGAAGGGGGAAGAGCAACTGGGGGAAATTTTGGGAGCCCTGGCGCGACTGGAGCACACCGACGGCCTGGATTTCGCCGCGATGATCCGCGAAGCCGCGCCCACGATTTCGCGCGACACCACCGTCGTCGCCGTGCTGGGCGCGGTCACGCCAGAGATCGCCGTGGCGCTGGGCGACGTGGCGCAGCGCGGCTTGCTGGTCACGGCCATCATCGCCTCCCAGGAAACGGAGGCGGTGCCCGATTGGGCCAGGCCGCCGGACTGGGCGCAGATGCTGCTGGCGCAAGGCATCGATTTCCGCGTGGTCAACAGCGAGGAGGCGGTCGGCAGCCTGTGCGCCGAGGCGATCATCCGATGATATGATCCCGCACAAGCCACAAAAGACGGCGGCGGACTTCATGGTCATCGCCTTGAGTCCCGCGTTGATCATGGCGTTGGTGGGCAGCCTCTGTTTTTTCCTGATCGAGGTTTTTTATCGCGGCCGGATGGGGGGAAGCGTGCGTTGGGTGATGTTTTGCTTCGTGTTCGCCATCGTGCTGATCTCGCGCATTGCCATTGAGAAATCGTCCGAATACGCCGCCTTGTATGGCCTGGCGCTGGCGGGCACCGTCTGGTTTTACCTTGTCCACACGCAAGCAGCCTATGGGCTGGGGGTGGTGCTGCTGGCGGTGGTCTGGTTTTGGGCGCACAAATTGGTCTGGGACTGCACGCTGATCGATGAGGACGAGGATTCTTCCGGCCAGGGGCTGCTGCAAAGCCGCCCGCCCGCCAAGGGCGAACCCAGGTCCAAAGCCGAAGCCAAGTCCAAGACGAAACGCAAACGCGTGGCTCCCAGTTCGCCGGGATTGTGGGTGGTTTATTTTTCGCTGGCCGCACTGCCGCTTTTTGGTTTCGGGCAGGCACTTCTTCCCGCCAATGCCGCCGGTTCGCGCCGGATGGGTCTGATTTTTGTTGTGCTTTACATGAGCGCCGCCCTCGGCTTGCTGATTACGACCAGTTTTCTGGGCCTGCGCCGCTACTTGCGCCAGCGTTATCTGCGGATGCCGGCGGTGGTCGCCTTGTCCTGGCTGAAACTGGGCGGGGGCGTGGCTTTGGTCATTCTGACGGCCGCCCTTTTCCTGCCACGGCCCGGGGCCAATCAGGCCTGGACGGCGCTGCGCTACCAGATTGACTATCGGATGCGGCAGGCCAGCCAATACGCCGCCAAGGGCAATCCGCACGGCCAGGGAAAAGGCCGCGCCGGCAACGACGCCGGCGGCGAGCAGGGCGAAAGCAAAACACCCGGATCACAACCAGACAACCAGCCGGCTTCGGGGCCAAAGGGGACGTCTCCCGCGCTCTCCGCGCCGCCTCCTGCCACCGCCATGGCGGCCGGCCCGGCGGGAAGCATCTACCAATTCCTGCGAACGTCGTTGCTGGTCGTCGCCGTCATCGTGGCCGGCTGGTGGCTCTTTCGCTGCCGTTATTTGCTGCTGGAAATCGTCCGCTCGCTGGTGGCGGCCATCGTGGATTTTTTCCGGAAGCTGCTGGATTTAATGCCCGCGCGGAGGCCGGCCAAGCCGCGCGAACCCGGCCCGCCCCGGCCAAAGCCGCGCCGGCTGGCCGAATACACGAACCCATTTTACGCCGGCCAGGAGCATATCCGGCCGCCGGCGGAAATTATACTGTACACGTATGAGGCCGCGCAGGCCTGGGCGCGCGAGCAGGGGTTGGAGCCGCATCCAGAGCAAACCGCGCGCGAGTTCTGCGAGCAGATGGCGGCGCGCTCGCCCGAGCTAGCCGGGGCCTACCGGCATTTGTCTTTCCTTTACGCCTATGCCGCTTATAGCTTGCGGCTGCCCGCTCAATGCGACTTGGAGCCGTTGAAGGATCTCTGGCGGCAGTTGACCTGGGACCGGGCCAACTCCCCCGCAGCGCATTGACGGGCGTTTGCGCCCTATAATGTTTTGCAAATTAGACGGGGGTGCCGTATTAGTCTCAACCCCGCTTCCGGCGGGATGGCTATGAAACCCGAAGTCGAGATTTACGATACGACCCTGCGCGATGGCAGNNAAACTCGATTCCTTCGGCGTCCAATACATCGAAGGCGGCTGGCCCGGGTCGAATCCGAAAGACATCGAATTCTTTAACGAGGCCAAACGCAAGAAGCTCAAGCGCGCCAAGTTGGCGGCCTTCGGTTCAACCCGCCGCAAGGATGTGGCGGTGGCCGACGATGATCAGGTGCGGCTGCTGCTGGACGCGCAAACGCCGGTCATCACCATTTTTGGCAAATCATGGCTGTTGCACGTCAAAAAAGTGCTGCGCACGACGCCGGACGAAAATGTGGCCATGATCGCCGATACGGTCCGGTTCCTGAAGGAGAATGGAAAGTTCGTGGTGTACGACGCGGAACACGCTTTTGACGGGTTCAAGGACAATGGCCCGTACGCGCTGGCGACCTGGCGGGCGGCGGAGAAAGCCGGCGCGGACGTGATCGCGCTCTGTGACACCAACGGCGGCTCGTTGCCGGGGGAAATCGCGCACATCACCGGCACCGCCCGCGCCCAATTGCGGGTGCGGTTGGGCATTCATACGCATGATGACGCCGGCTTGGGCGTGGCCAATGCCCTGGCGGGCTTGGAGGCGGGCGCTGCGCACGTTCAGGGGACGATCAATGGTTATGGCGAACGGACCGGCAATTGCAACCTGACCAGCCTCATCCCCAACGTCTTTTTCAAACTGGGCAAGAGCTGCGTGCCGCCGTCGGCGCTGCCGAAACTTAAGGACCTATCACAGTTCGTGGACGAAATCGCCAACTTGCGGCACAACCCGCGCCAGCCGTGGGTCGGTTCGGCGGCCTTTGCGCACAAAGGCGGCACGCACGTCAACGCGGTGCAAAAAATCGTGCGCAGCTACGAGCACATTGATCCGGCGGCGGTCGGCAATACGCGCAACGTGCTCATCAGCGATCTGGCCGGGCGGAGCAACATTGCCATGAAGGCGCGGGAATTGGGCA
>PLIU01000283.1 GCA_003140095.1 Verrucomicrobiales bacterium
TGTGGTTGTGCGACTTTTGCGCCCTATCGCGGCTGTGCCCTTGGCCTTGGGAGAATCAAGCCGGATCAAGATGAATCAAACCAAATCAAACCTGCGGCGGTGGGTGAGTGTCCCGAAATTGGACATTCCGACGAAAAGAGGTCGGAGGAGTGCTGCGTGATCAAAACCGTCAAACCCAATCAAACCCATTCGAAACTGGTCAACGGACTCGCAGGAGTCAGAACAAATTCAGGGTGGCCCGCTTCGCGCGCTTCGCGGGCTGTTCACCCCTCCCGAAAAGTCGAACCAGTCAAACTCAAACCCCATTTGGGCATTGGTCCACGAAATCGAGTTACGGCTCGACGGAGATGGAACAACAAAAAATATGCTCGCTTTGCGGGTTGTCTCGCCCTGCCGTTTCGGGGGGCATACGCTGGCGCCGCCACCGAGGCGAACGAGTTGGCGCGGCAATGACCGCGCTGCCGGAGAATCTAACGAATCTGGCTGTGACCTGCTTGCCCGATGCGATAAAGATGCGCCTTGGTTCTGACGAAAAGGGCGTTTTCGGCCACGGCGGGAGAAGCCATGACCATCCCCGCCAACTTGTTGACAGCCAGTATCCGGGGTTCCCGGCCAGGGGCCATCACGGTGGCGGACCCGTTGCGTCCGAAGAAGTAGATTCGTCCGTCCCCGTAAAGCGGGGAGGCGGCGAAAACTCCGTCGAGCCTTTGCTCCCAGATGCTCCGGCCGGTCTGGGCCTCGAGACAACTGACGATGCCGGCATCATTGACCACATACAGCAGATCGTCCACCAGCAACGGGGAGGGCGTGGCTGGCATCCGCTGGGAGACTTTCCAGGCGACGTGCGTGTCGGTCACGTCACCGTGGCCGTCGAGGCGGACGGCCCACAGTTGGGGATGCTCGTAGTCGGTGCCAAGAAAGACAACGCCCTGGCGGCAGACCGGACGCATCACGACGGACCAACCCTTGTAACGCGCTTTCCACAATTCCTCGCCGGTGCGGGCGTCGTAACTCATGACGCCCTGCGCTCCCGGACAGACGAGCTGAAGGCGGCCGGCAGCTTCCACCAGCGCGGGCGTGCTGAAGGCCTTGCGGCGATCCGGCGTAATACCAGTGAAGTCGGTCGAACGCGGCGTCTTCCAAACCGTCTTGCCGGTAGCCTTGTCCAGGGCAATAACGTACTGCACATCCATGCCATCGACGTCGAAAACCAGCAGGCTGCCGGCCGAGACCGGCGAAGAGCCTGGTCCCATCTGATGGTCACAATTGAGGTCGCGACGGGTCCACAGAACCTTGGCGGTTTGGGTATCCAGGCAAGCGGTGCCATAGGTGCCGAAATGAACATACAGCCGGCCGGCCTCAATGACCGGAGTGGGCGAGGCGTAACTGTTGGCCAAATTGATGGATTGAGTGTTTTCGACATCAAAGACTTTGACGTCCTGAAGCACTTGACCGCGTTCGCGGTCGATGCACACGGCGAAGAGTTCCGAGCCGTCGGCACGGGCGGTGGTGACCCAGACCTGTTTGTCCCAAACAACGGGGGAAGACCAACCTTCGTCGTGAATGGGTGTTTTCCACGCGATGTTGTTGGACTCGCTCCAGTTCAGGGGTAGAGGCTGGCTGCCGGAATGGCCGTCGCCGCCGGGGCCGCGCAATTCCGGCCAAATGTCCGGGGAATCCGTAGCCGCGCCGATGAGGTGGACCTGGCCAGAGAATGAGGCGAGCAAGCCAAGCAGCAGGCGCGCAAGCGGCAAATGTGATCCCTTTGTCGTAAGGTGTGCTGTTGTGCGCTGATTCATAGAGTTGGCCGGTTCAATTTAGACCGCCGCAGGATGTTGTCCAACCTTGTTTTTGGTCATGACCGCACCGTCCCGCACCCGGCGCAAAAAAAGATGACCGAAAAGGTTGACGTTTTTTGGGGTTTTTGCTATATAAGGCAAAGCTCGATTGATATGGACTTTTGTCGTTCCAACTCGGTGGCGGTTTTGGCGGTGTTGCTTGGCGGTGGCGCCTGCGCCTTTTTCGCCCCTGCGGCATGCGCCGGGGATCGCATTGATTTTTCCGCTCCAGCCATCCCATTGGGTGTCCCGCGGCCGGAGGTGGAAGTCAAGGTGCCCAAAGGAATGATCGGCTCGCGAGGCATAACCGGGTTGATGGGCAGCGACGCAATGGCCGCTCCTTCGCAGTATTTTATTGTCACGCCAAAGACCAGGGAGAAGGACGTCTGGGATCTCGATCCCATCCTGGGTGACGATCCAGACCAGCGGGGTGCCGGTGACTCGTTTACCTCGCGGTCGGACTCAGCGCGTGCCACCAACAACAACAGATTGATGAAGCAAGGATTAAATCCAAACTCTTCCGAGAACCAAATTCAGCAAAGGTACGGTTCGGGTTCTGATGGTGGCCAGAATGAGTCGCTATTCGGCGCGCAGAGCGGATTTGCTAGGGATAATTCGAGATTCGGCGCGCAGAGTGGATTGGAGAGGGAAAATTCGAGGTTCGGCGCAAGGAACGTTTTGGACAGGGAAAATTCAAAGGTTGGCGCAAGGAACGAATCGGACAGAGACAGAAACTATGCGAAATTTGGTGGGCAGAGCGGACTGGACAAAGTCAACGCGCGACCGAGCGATCTGTTTGGACGGGGGTTCTCCGGTGCCGATGATGATTCGTCTTGGACCAAGGCTTTCGGTCATGATGCCTCGAGGATGGAACGCTTGAATTACATGCGCTCGATGCCGTCGATGAGTAATACCAAACCTTTCACTGGCGGCGCGTTCGAGGAAAGGATGAGCAACGCGGGGCTGGGGTCTGACTCCGTGCAAGCGCCGCCTAGTTTTCCGGGGATCACTTCTGTGGACGATGGCCAGAGCCGGCCAACCGAACAACAGGCTGGCGCAGGCCAGGTGTATTTGCGGGCGTGGGCACCTTCCGCTTCCCCTGTTTCGGGCTCCAGAAATCTTTCTCACCCAGACCAGATCAACAACCCCCGCGTCGTGGCTTCCAGCATTCCCGCCGTTCTCCCTATGCCCGAACGGCCCGGCAACCCGCATTAACCAACCACAAATAAATGGGATACCTTTTCTGATTGTGTTTTGCGGCTGGTGTGCTTTAATGGCGGGCGCCGAAATAAGAAATGGGCATCCCGCGGGGGGAACGAAGAACTCCGATGCAGGCGATAAGAGTATGAAAATGGACCTTACAATGGTAAAACGCTCGACGACAACGAAAAGAGTCAAGACGCGGAAGATAACTCCCGTTCCTTTGGCCAAAGGCCAGCTTTGGAAGATGGACGACAAGCATATCGAAATCATGGAAGTGGGCAAAACGCTCACGCACTACCGGCTTTTCCAAAGCCAAAAACGGGTTCCGATCAGTCTGGGCGGAATTGCCGCGGTCCAGGCCTATCTGAAGACAAACGGCGCCCGGCTGATCAGAAAGCCAGCGGTCGTCAAAGCCGCCTGATTTCTCTCCTCGTCCAATTGTGCGACAATCCTTGCCAAAAATTGGACAGGCCCCGCCTCGGGCAGGAATGGCCTTCGATCTATCCGGCTTCCTCCCGCCCATAGTGACCCGCGTCTAAACTCGCCCCGATCACTGGGGCTATGCCTTGGCACTCCGGTTGCTGTGGACCAGCGTTGAGAGACGCATGATTGATTCATCACTCATTCAATATAGGGCGCTTTTGGCCCGGCAGCAACTGCTGCAACAACAGCAACACAAACGGCTGGCCCGTCGTATTCACGATGACATCAGCCAGAAAATGACCCTGCTCGCCCTGCAACTGTCTCTGGCGCTTACGGACTCCAAGTCACAGGCCAATTGGTCACAGAACTGCAAGCAATGGTCCGCCCTAGTCCTGGATTTGGGGCATAATCTGCGCAACATCATCAACGAGCTGCAGCCTCGCATTATGGATGATTTGGGTCTCGCGGCGGCGCTCCAGTGGTATGTTAATTCCTGTCCCAAGGGCATGCGCTGCAAATTGCTTCTGCCTGAGGTGCCGGTGGCCCTGCCGCCCATCGCCGCCAATGAACTTTTCGCTATCTGCCGCGACATCGTGAGCGAATTCTTTAGCCCCAACGGCATTACGGAAGCGACTCTCGCGCTGGAACAAAGGAACGATGTGGTACGCCTGCTTCTGCGCGCTGACCAGGAGCGTCCAGCGCAGGCGCCGCTGATTTCCCAAGCGCTGGACGCCCTTTCGATTCACGAGCGGTTGTTCTGCCTGGACGGCTCTATTGAGACTCATCAGGACCCGGCCAAGGGTTTGGCCATCACCCTCTCCCTACCCGCGAGCCGCCAAGCGGTTTCGGACGCGGCATAAGGGGACTTCGATTTTGTATTTCCGGCAAAAAAAAGGCATCGACTGGCCATTGGCCGTGGTGTAAAGTGCTTGGGTTAGGCAGCGCGTTACACAGTCAGATGTCGCTTCGCAACCAACTGGAAAGAAATGGATCATGGCTATTTCGACACCGGAGTTATCTCCCTTTGGTGGCGATCCCCGTTTTTTTGGCGTGCCTGCCGTCGTTCACGTATCTTGGCGCGAGCCACGCCTTGAACGAGGCCTGGCAGATGGTTTGCCTGATGATTTCTTTTGCGGGCCTGGCTGTACGTATCATCACCGTGGGACGGGCGCCACTGGGCACATCCGGGCGCAACACGCGCGAGCAAGTCGCTCAGACGCTTACCACCACCGGCATTTACTCCGTCGTCCGCCATCCTCTTTACTTGGGCAATTATCTGATTCTGACGGGGATGGCCCTTTGGCCGCACGTCTGGTGGCTGGCGGTATTATCCAGTTGCGTGTTTACCCTTTACTACGAGCGCATCATGCTGGCCGAGGAAGCGTTTTTGCGCGGTCGATTCGGCGATGCTTTTGAAACCTGGGCGGCGGCGACGCCCGCCTTCCTTCCTAGGCTGCGTGGTTGGAAACCTTCCCCGGTCACATTCTGCTGGCGGACGGTGCTCCAACGCGAGTACAATGCCTTCATCCTTATCACTGGTGTCTTCTTCGTGTTCGACATGATCGGAGACTGTTTCGCCGAAAGACGATGGCATGTCGGTTCTGGCTGGTTCGCTGTTTTTATCGCAAGCTTTGTCATCTTCGCCACCCTGCGCACCCTTAAGAAACGGACCAGACTCCTGCAAGTGGAAGGCCGTTAAGGTGCCGTCAGGTCACGATTCCATCGGGCCGCGAGTCACTCCGAGCCGATGGTGCAGCTTGAGCTCGCGCCAAAGTTGCGCGCCCGTGATTTCGCCTTTGAGCAGCGCCTGGTATTTGGCGATGGTGCGCGCCGTTTCCGCGCCGTCCTCATTGACAAACTCGATCCGAAAATGGCGCGCACCCAAGCCCATCAAGCGCCCCGCGTATTCGGCCCCGCTTTGCGCCCGCGCGTTAAACAACGTATTACGACACCCTGCGTCCGCCTTCAGCGGGTGTTCCAGACCGACGCGGTCGCGCATCCGCACCGCCAGTTTGTCACACGGCCGGCCGCAATTGGTAAAATCCGTGCCCTCGGACAGGAACGCGCAAAAAACGCAGTGCTCCATGTGAAACATCGGGATGTGCTGATGCAGAGTGATCTCGAACCATTCCGGCGGGGCCGATTGCAGCAGCGCTTCCAGTTGGAGAATGTTCAAATCGTAGGAGGCCGTCAGCCGCTCTAGGCCGGCGTGATTCTTGAAATAATCAGCGGTCAGCCCGTTGGCCACGTTCAATGAAAAATCTCCCACCCGCCGGCTTCCGGCAAAAAACCGGATGTCATCGTAATTGCGCACCAGCCAGCCATCGGCCTCGCAGGAGCGGACCTGCTTTTGAATCCATTCTTCGCCGGCTTTGAAAATCCGCGGCGGGGCCACGAAGATTTCCGAGCGCGGCCCGCCTGGCCGTTGCGCGGCGCGGAAACGGGCGACCGCCTCGCGGTATTTCTTGGGGTCTTCGAATTCGCAATAAATCAGCGGCAATTCGCTTGACAGAGCCGCTTCCAATTGCGCCATGGCGCGCACCAGCACCGCCAGGCGCGGTTCTCCCTCGGACGCTCCGCCCGCGAACACCCTCTTCGGCCGCGCCTCGCGCAAACTCCAGCGGCGGGGCCGCGCCCGCAATTTTTCTAATTGACTTACCAGCTCGCGGCGCAGCCGGTTCAATTCGCTCATGGGCAG
>PLIU01000360.1 GCA_003140095.1 Verrucomicrobiales bacterium
ATGGAGCCAGTTGCCGGATTTGGACTTTGTCCTCGATTCAGATACGAGGAAGATACGTGCTTTCCCTCTGAGAATGAAGAACAATTTGGCTTAACCCGCCGCCATTTCTGCGGTTGCTGTGATGACAAAACCCGAATCGCTCAGGCGCGCAGTCCGCCTGGTGCGTGAAGCTCAATCCGATTACCGAATGGGTCACGCACAAAAAAACGCCGCCAAGGTGCTGGACGCCCGTCTTCTGTCGCCACGCCAGCAGTTTCCAATTTGGCCCGCAACCCTTTCCACGTCCTCATGCTCGAGTCCGATATGTCGGTTAGCATCAACTCCCACCCGCTGCTATTCGGCGGAAACATGCGCATCCCCACCGCCAGCATCGAACCACACATCGCCCCGATGACGAATCGATGCTGTTTTGGGAATCATTAAACTCTTAAATTCACGGAGCCGCCCTCTTCAAATGAACGGCGAGGCGGTAAAGGCCGGCATACATTTCCATGGTCGTCGTGGACCAAATGTCGCCGTGACTGGCGATGAGTTCCTTTCCACAGTTCATAATCCAGTAATCGGACTTCTGCATGGAGAGCGGCAAACCATTAAGCGTTACAGGCGCGCCCGGCGCTGCATTTGTGATTCTCCAGACCGCTGCCGGATTTCTTGCCTTCGAGGTAAAAAAAACGTAAGGATCTGGTGTTCCCCCTTGGGAAATATTGTCGGCGAAAACCTCGTCGGTGCTGGCGCCTGCTTTTGGAGCCACATTTTTTTCAGGAACAATCCAATGGTTGATGAGATAGGGCTGATGCCCGGGCGTCTTGGAGTAAAATTTTGATTGGCGAATCCCAGGGTGCGTCTGGCCTTTTGAGCCAAAGATGCCGGTCGTGTAGCGGCGCTTCAGGCTCGGGGCCAGCGGCGCAAGCATGTGGGCCAAGGGATAAATCATGCCTGTGGCGGAATCGGCCGTGGAGGTCAGAGAAACTATCACCGGGGCGCTCTTGCCAGGACTATGTCTCTGAGCGTTTCGACTCGCTTCCAGAAAGTCGCGCATTTCCTTGGCGTAAATCGACGGTGCGGCGGAATTCAAAAAAAGAATAAAATCGAACGGCAGCGCGGGTTTTTGCTGCGCAGCCGTTTTATTAGCCCCATCCCACCATTCCATCACCAGTGAGCCTGTCATGGCTTGGCCCAACGACCGTTCCAGCATCAAGGCTCCCATCGAATGGCCCATGACAATGACCTGGTTAGTCAACTTTCCGCCAAAATCCTTCGCGACAGAGGCATAGGTGAACAGGGCGCGAGCCAGTGGCAATCCGGAGACAAGATGTTCAGCGGCCCGCTGGCGCGTGAAAAAATCGATGTTTTCCGGAATGAAGCCCAGCCAGTCCGCGCCACGATCATATTTCGGATTCACAATGGCTTCGCCGTAATTTCTCAAGCAGTCCTCGTAAAATCCGTCATCATCCGATTTTTCGACGTAAGGCCGCACCACGTTGCCGCGCCAGGACAGATAGACGCCGTGGACTTGGAAGCCATTGTCGGCAATCTCCGCGCTGGCGGCAAGCTTGGCCAGAAAGCAATTGAATTTAACCACGTCCTCGGACTGAGAGTTATTTTTCCAGCCGTGACAGTACATCACTAGCAGAACGTTGCCGGAAGCGGCCAATTTCTTGATTCGAGCCTCGCAATCAAGGTGCTGGTTAAAATCAAGAAAGTCGCCGCGTTCGTCAAATTCCACAAACGAGCAGGAGATGGGCCGGCCAGTCGTGGTCTTGCCTTCAATGTAACAACTCAGCGACTTTGGTGTGGAATCTTTATTTGCCGGCGGCTCGAACCTCATCGGGTGCCCGTTGACCGCGCAGCCTGGGAGGGCGAAAGTGACCACGACTACCAACACCACTGCGGCCAGGATGCTTATCACTGTATGGAAGTGTGCCATGATAATGCCAGGTGTCCTGATTCGGCGTGAAATGGACTTTTCCAATTCACTTTTAAGCGCTAAAAAACATGGCCACTCTGGCGAGCGGGTTTTTATTTGTCAAGCCCCATATTTTGCTTCTTTTTGCTTCATCAAGAGCCTAAATCCTTTGGGCGCGCAAGAGAATCTTCATCGCAAGAAAGAATCCCGCCGCCGTCGCCGCCTCTGGGCAAAATTACTGGATCCTCCCAAAATGCGCCTTCTCGGGCACTCCCGGATCATCGAGCAACTGAATGGTCGTGGATGGTCCGAGGTTGGGGTTGCTCCAGGAACGCAAGGCCCAGACGACCTTTTTGTCGGGTGTGACTTCAAGGGCTTGCACGGGAGCGGAGAGGGGATCAATATTGCCGTTCCATTGATTGACCCAATTATTGATCAGTGTGTCACCGTTCGGCAGGCGCATCGCCATTTGCATGCTGTCAAACTTGTAGTCCGGCACATCGGCGGAAGTAAATTGCCAGACCGTTTCTCCTTTGGCATCGATTTCCCTGGCCACTTTTCCGCAGACCAGCGTATTGCCATTTTGCAAGCGCACCGCTGACCACGCTCCATCAGGCGCATCCGCGGACCAAACCTGCCTGCCGGAATCGTCATATTCGGCAACTTTGTGCATATCCATGTGGGCCACCAGGTAAGTTCCCGTGCCGGTGAGTCGGGCATGGCGGAATTGGCCGTGCGTGCTCTTGGGATTGCCCACCGGGAGAGGCAAATCCCGCTCCATCTTCCCGGTGGCCAGGTTAGCAACTAACAACCGGGGTTCGGGCCCGTTCTGGATGAAGATGACATAATTGGTTCCGATGGGTTGCGCCGTGTGAATCTCGCAACGTGGCGGGGCATCGTAGTTCCACAGCGTTTTCTTCTCGGGCGTGATGAGCGTCACGCCGAACTGGTGGGCGAAAAGAATATTTCCGCTTGAGAGGAGGACGGCGTCGCTAATTTCCCCTTTGCCCGTGGGGTCGTTGTAAGACCACGTCACGTGTCCCGCGCGCACGATATACATGTCACGCGTCTTGGCCTCGCCAGCGTAGAAGAAATCGTGTTGGGCCAAGCCTTTCCCCGGCAGAACCGTTGGCGCGATCCGTTTGCCCAGCGGTTCCCTTTCCTGGCCATGCCCCACAGCCTGCGCGAGAACTAGAGCCGCCACAAAAGCGTATTCGAATGGTTGTTTGTTTCTGCTCATCAAGCTCCAAAAAACGGTTGTCGCCAGCGTGTTATGGCCGTTCCAAGAGTATCCCAAAGCAGAAGCGCGTCCAGTTTTTCTAGCGAAAGCCGTTTGTGAAATCGTCACCCGCCGTCAGCCGCATGGCGGCCACACCACAAGGGTTGCCAGAGTCGATTGGAATGGCTACTGTGCCTGGCGTTCGCCAGGTATGAGAAAATGGCTCACACGTTTCGCGTTGGCGGCGGCCCTGATTCTGATCGTGCTGCTGGCGGCAATAAGTCAACTGCTCTGGGAGCTTCCGCCAGAGGTGCGCCGCTCTCTTGGAACCGGGCCAAAAAGCTCCAGGAATCATTTGACCTCCGGGCATCCCGCCAATCCCGCCCATGAATAAATTTGGGCCACGCAACAGGCGGCTGGAGTCCGCTTCTAATGAATTATGTAAAATGCTCGATATTCACCGCAATTCGTCCATGCTTTTCCGCATGGGGAAGAAACGCCGCATTCTGTGGGCTGTTTTGCTTGTCGCCGTCGTAGCGGCGGTGGTTTGGCTGTCAATGCCCTCGCCCGAACCGGTTTACCAGGGCAAGCGTTTGAGTTATTGGCTGGCAGGTTACGATTCCGGGAACTACAATGTTGCGCACCCCAAGGGGCCATCCCCGCCAACCCAGGAGCAAGCCAATGAAGCAATCCGCCAAATCGGAACCAACGCCTTCCCCGCCCTGTTGCGAATGCTGCAAGTTCCGAACCCCACTCTAACCGAACGCGCTCTGGCCGTGCCCGAAAACAAAATTTCATCCGAATTCCATTTGCATTCGCCGACCTCAACTGGAAAGCCTATTTTGCATTCAGTGCTTTAGGACCACGGGCCAGTAACGCCGTCCCGCGCCTCATCGCGATATTTGAGGCTGATCGTTCTCCATTTCCCCAACAAGCCGTGCCCGCGATACTTGGTGAAATTGGTCCGGCAGCCGAACGGGCAATACCTGCGCTGCTGCGAGGTATAGCTCACACAAATCTGCTCGTACGCCACAATGCGGTTGTTGCGCTCGGTCGAATCCATGCCCAACCCGAATTGGTGGTGCCGGAGTTGATAAAGTGCTTCGATGACAAGGAGGCTTTCGTACGAGCCGAGGCCGCTGGTGCCTTGGGAGCGTTCGGCAAGGAGGCCCAATCAGCCGTCCCGGCGCTGTTGGAATTGCGGCGCAATGAGGCGCTCCGCCCCGGCCCGGCCAGCGGAAAGGCGGCGATTATGTTCACCGGATTTGTCGTGGCTTCCTCATGGGGTGCGTCCCCAAGCCCTTCCTTTAATGCCGATGTGGTTGGTTGCTCGATGGAAGCCCTCAACCAAATTGACTCCGCTGCCGCCGCTAAAGCCGATCTGAAATAATTGGAAACGCCTTCCTTGCATCAAGAATCCTCCTGTCGTGTAAGAATTGGCTTGCAAAAACTCGAGATTGGCCCAGGATCACTCTCAGATTGCACCACAGACCCAGATAATGATTTAGAGTCCCTGTGTGTGCATAAAAATGCCACGCCCCATTGGAAGGAGAGCGGTTTCTTGCGGCGCGGTTGGCGCAAACAGATATACCCATTACCAATTCACCACTATTGAAATCGGGAGCGCGTACGCTTATGGCATCAACAACCTGGGGCTGGTTTCCGGCTTTTATATTGATAACGACGGCAATTACGACGGCTTCCTGTGGCTGTGCGGCGCGGCTGAAGCAAATGTTGATGCAAGAGGTTGGCCTGACACACTCCTTGGAGGGGGGAACGACGCAGGCGTGATCGCTGGAAATTATGGCGATCTCACCGTGTCGCACGCCACTTTGTACCACGCGCGCGAACAGACCTGGGCGCCGCTTCCGGACATTTCTGGCAAGCCCATGAACTTCGGCAACGGTATTAATGACGAGGGAATTGCCGGAGGGGCTGCCTTCGAGGGTAATTTGGATGTCTTTACCAACGGCGTTGCTTGGATATGGGATGGATGCGCCTACTCGTTTTTTGAAGCCCCGGCGGCAAGTGGACCTGTCTTCGGAACCTTGGCCGCAGGCATCAATAATTTGGGCCAGGTGTGCGGGTATTATGCCGATAGCGAGGGCGTCGCACATGGTTTTCTCAAGAAAGGCCCTAGCATAACCACCATTGACGTTCCGGGGGCTGACGCTACGTTTGCCACTTCCATCAACAATCGCGGCGACATAGCCGGCAATTATCCTATTGTCGCCGCCGCCTCACGAAAATCGTGAAAGTGATCGGTCGAAGCGAATGAGCGGGTTGTCTTACCCTGATGACCTAATGGTCGCTNNAGTGTCAGCGTACCAGCCGTCAATCTGGCCAAAATCGTTGATGCCGTAGATTTGGGTGGACGTTGCGCCAGGAAAATCCACCGTGACAAATGTCCCGTCATGCATAATGAATCCGTAGCTGATGAGAACGTGGCGTGAAAAGAGTTTCCCTTTCGCTGGGCCTCCGTATTGTATGAAGAGAACAAAACAGCCGCTGCATTATGAAAAGAACGCTCGCAACCTGTCTGGCCACTGCTCTTGTTCTCATGGGCGCATTTGCGGACGAGCCCAACGGGCTTTCCACCATTCCGGAGAATCGCAAGCTAAACAACCTTGTCGAGTTGCTGCTGGATGTCGCTCCAACCCCTGGCGCGCAATCCTTTTCGTTTGTTCGTCCCGGCGCCGGCTGGATTTTCATCTCTTTCACCGCGCATGGCGGCGGCGCGGTCCAATTGACCTTGGACAAGGCTGCTCCCGGGGAAGTTCCGATTTACCCTGGCGCCACAGATGGCCCGACACACGAAGCCATGCATTGTGTCTCCCAAGGCCGGCACACACTCCAGATCGAATGCCACGGCGCCGCCGTCGTCGAACACCTCACTGTCAAAGCCATCCCCGAACTCATCTATTGCGGATTGGGCTTTGAACCTCGGATTAAGACTTACGGGCCTTACGACCTGCATTTCCTCAAGCGCGACATTCTCCCCAATATCACCACGACCATCATCGCCAACGGCCTCAAACTTGCCAGCTCGGACATCGAAGATTGGCATCGCCAGGGCAAACGATACATCGTTGAAGTCGGCATCAACTCCCAAGCCAAGACGGTGGACGAGCACGCCGCTTACTGGACGAGCTTCTTTACCAACAACCCCTTCATCGACGGAATCATTATTGACGAATTCATCGTCAATCAACCGATTGCGGAGTGGATGGCGGTTGTCACACGCGAACGGCGCGCCCAATTCGACCAGGAACAAGCTTCCTATCAATTATACTCCGAAGCCTTTCAAAAGATTCACGCCGACACTCATTTTACCAATAAATTGATCTACGCCTACGTGGGCGGAAGCGGCAAAAAGCTCAACCAGGAGATCATTGGCACGAACGTTATTCGAAGCCTTCTCAACTGCGGCTACTTCATCAGTCCGGAACGTTACCTCCACGAGGTATCCAACGAAAAAGGATCGCGGCAGGCCCTCCGGGAATTCGTAGAAGGCCTGGCTGATTGGGAAGCCAAAGAACCGGGCGTCAAGAAACAAATGGTCGTGACTTTCGGTCTTTTCTCCATGCCTTTTCTCAGCCTCAACAAGCAACCCAACGTGGATTACCACGTCTGGATGGACCAACAGATGAACCTGTTGGCCAATGAGCCGTCGCTCGCCGGCGTGGCCGGTCTCAATTGGTGGACTTCCCTGGTCGCGGACGAAGAAACCGTCCGGTTCGTTGGCAAGCTTTACCGGCATTATGCCATTGAGGGGAAGACTAACCTGCTAACGACCGACCCTCTCTTTCTGACCCACATTCAGAACGCCGACTTTGAGCACGGCGCTGACGGTTGGATTCTGCATCCCGCTGAAGCGGGCAGCATTGCCACAAAGAGTTTTCCACGTTACGGCCGAATGGAAGGCCGCTTTATGGGACTGAACAGACCGCCTGATCCTGAACACATCGGCGATACCTTTCTCTGGACGCGACGGAGCGAGAAAGGACCAAACACGTTCTCTCAAACCATCAAGAACCTCCAACCCGGCCGGCTTTACTCCTTCAAAATGTTCGTCTGCGACTACGACGATCTTATTCACCCCAAGTCCCGGAAGCTCGAAGACACCAAATCCATCGCCAGCGTGCTGATCGACGGCGCTGAGGTGGATGCCGCCAGCTCCTTCACCGAAGTTTATACTTCAGATCCTGAGCCTAAAATCCCCCTTTGCATCACCTACCATTGGAAAGTTTTCCGTGCCAAAGCCGCCACTGCCACGCTGACCGTGACCGATTGGCCCGACCCAACCCACCCCGCTGCTCCCTTCGGCCAGGAACAAACCTTCAACTTCCTCGAAATCCAACCGTACCACGAGTAATGCGGAATGAGACTTTTGCGGGTTTGAATTATGAGTGAAGGCCGTGAGGGTCAGTGCTGGGTCGGCTCCTAAAAATTGCCACATCAGTGAAGACTCCGTCCAGGCGCCGCGGGGTTGACAACCCCAGACAACGATTTAACCTCACCCCATGCCGCGACGGGACTTCATCGCTCTTGTTCTCTCCTGTGTTTGCCGGATGACAGCGGGCCGCGCTTCTTTCGCGGAAGCTTCGAATCGCGGCAAACGCGCCCAATGTAGGCCAACATGCCGGATCACAGACCGACTAAAAAGGAAATGCCGGCGACCAGAAAAACCGCCAAAAAGAAGAGGCCCCCCATGCAAATTAAACCCACCTGTGTCTCACACTGTTTGCATACCACGGACGGCCATGTCCAAACCCAGAAGAAACCGACCTTCATTACCGTGGGAAGCGAGCCTTTCTCGCTGTCAGGTTTGCGCTTTCCGCAATTAAAGCATTCGAAATCGCCCATGTTCCAATTTAAAGGAGACTTCGGGTCCTTTCAACAAGGCGAGATGCGCATTAAGCGGCCGGCTCGATATGCACCAGCACGTCATGCACGGAGGGCATTGATTGGCGCACGCTGTCCTTGACGAGGTGGGCGATTTGGTGCGCTTGCCGCACGGTCAATTCCGGATCGACCTCCACATGCATATCGACAAAGTATTCGAAGCCGGCTTTGCGCACGATACACTTCTCGATTCTTCGGACCCCGGCCACCTGGCTGGCGGCGGATTTGATCTCCGCCACCAGCGCGACCCCGGGCGCGGCGTCCATCAACTCGTTGTAGGCCGGTTTCAACAGTTTCCATCCGTTCCACGCGATGATCAACCCCGCCACGATGGCCGCCGCATCGTCGGCGAAGTAAAACCCCCGCCCACCCAGCAGGGCGCAGGAGATGCCGATGGCCGCCGCCATCGAGGTGACGGCGTCACTGCGGTGATGCCAGGCATCGGCATAAACCACGATGCTCCGCACCGAGCCGGCTGTGCGCGCCACGAATCGGAACAACGCCTCCTTGACCACCACCACCGCGATCAAGACCGCCAACGTGAACGGCCGGGGCGCTTGTCGCGCCAGTGCCAGATTCAGCGCCGATTTGATCATGATGCCCGCCGCCGCCACCAGGAGCATGGTGGCGACGGTCGCCGCCGCCAGCGGCTCCGCCTTGCCGTGTCCGTAAGGGTGTTCCCGGTCGGCCGGTTCCGCCGCCAGCAGCAGCGCGCGCCAAACGACGATCGAGCTGAGAATGTCGGCGCCGGATTCCACCGCGTCGGCGATGAGAGCGTGCGAATGGCCCAGCACGCCGGCGGTGAATTTGGCCGCGGAAAGCACGACGTTGACCGCCATGCCGAGGAAAGTCGCCTTGAGGCTGCGGTTGAGTCGGTCGGTTGGCACGTCGGGCAATCAGTACTCCGTGATGGGTCAGCGGGCGCCAGGGTCCATCCTCACGATTTTTTCAAAAACGGTGTCAACAAATCGATGGGCAGCGGGATAATCGTGGTCGTGTTCCGGTCGCCGGCGATTTCGGCGATGGTTTGCAGATAACGCAATTGCAGCGCGATGGGCTGGACGGCAATCATGGCGGCGGCCTGCACCAGCTTTTCCGCCGCCTGAAATTCGCCTTCGGCCGCGATGATCTTGGCGCGGCGTTCCCGTTCCGTCTCGGCCTGCCGGGCCATGGCCCGCTTCATGCCATCGGGCAGCACGACGTCGCGGACTTCCACCGCCGTGACCTTCACGCCCCAGGGACCGGTATGTTTGTCGATGATTTCCTGCAAGACTTGGTTGATTTTGTCGCGACGGGCCAGCAACTCATCCAGTTCGCTCTGGCCCAGCACGCTGCGCATGGTCGTTTGCGCGATCAGGCTGGTGGCTTGCAGATAATTCTCCACCTTCACCACCGCCGCTTCCGGCTCGACGATGCGGAAATACACCACGGCATCCATCGTCACCGGCACGTTGTCGCGGGTCATGATTTCCTGTTTGGCGACGCTAATGGTGATGACGCGCAAGTCCATCCGCACCATGCGGTCCACCAGTGGAATGAGAAAAACCAGGCCCGGCCCCTTGGCGCCGATGAGCTTGCCCAGGCGGAATACCACCGCCCGCTCGTACTCGCGCAGAATGCGCATGGCGCTCGGCAGGACGACGGCCAGGAATATGACCACCAGAACGACGACGACGAAGAGGCTCTCCGCAAGATGAGGCAGATTATCCGGCATATATTCAAGATTTAGGTTTGACCCGCAACACGAGTTGTTCCAGGCCCACGATTTCGACCGGCGCGCCCGCCGCCACCGGCTCCTGGCCGACGGCCTCCCAGTATTCCCCTTCAAAAAGAACTTTGCCGCCGTATTGATCCACCGCCGTCAAGGCCGTGGCGGTTTTGCCCGCCATGCTCTCGCGGCCGGTTTTGGCCGGCTGGAACTGCGCGCGCAGTCCGGCCCCAATTACAAACAAAAAGAACAGCGCCGTCAAGATCGTCGCGGTGAGGACCCACGCCAGCGGCAGTTTGAAACCCGGCTGGCGATTGAAGAGCAGGAGCGAACCGAGCAAAAAAGCGACGACGCCTCCGACCGTGAGCACGCCGTGCGTGGTGGCGAAAACGTCGATGATGAACAGTGCCACCGCCAGCAGGATCAGAGCCAGACCGGCGGCGTTGACGGGCAGGACCGATCCCATGTAAAGCGCCAGCACCAGCGCCACCGCCCCGGCCACACCTGGCAGGACGGCGCCGGGATTGCTCAACTCGCCGATAATGCCATAAATGGCCACCAGCATGAGCACGAACATGACTTCCGGCCGCCAGAGCATCTGGAAGATTCGTTCCCCGGCCGTCATGGGAATCACCACCACGCTCGCCTTGGCCGTCCGCAACGTTCGGCCGGCCGCCCGCCGGCCATCCAATTGCCGGAGCAAGTCCGGCACATCACCGGCGATCAGGTCGATGACGTGGAGTTGCAAGGCTTGGGCGGCGGTGATCGAAGCGCTCTCGCGCACGGCCGATTTGGCCCATTCAACACTATGGCGCCGCTTGGTGGCAATGGTCTCAATGTAACTGGCCGCGTAATTTTCCAATTTCCGGCCCATGACGGAGTTGGTTTCCCCCTCATCGCCGCCACCACCCATGGAAACGGGATGGGCCGCGCCGATGGTGGTGTCGGGCGCCATGGCCGCCACGTCCGCGGCCAGGGTGATAAAGGTCCCCGCGCTGGCGGCGCCGGCGCCGGCGGGCGCCACATAGACGACCGAGGGCACCTGGTCCTGGAACAGTTTGCTGACGATTTGTTTGGTGGAATCCAGCAGTCCGCCCGGAGTGTCAAGTTGAATAATTAGGCACTCATCGTTGTCGGTCGCGGCGCGGTCCAGGGCGCGCGCGATATAAGTGGCAGTGGCCGGCCCGATGGCGCCGTTGATATGAATGAGGCCAACCTGTTCGGCGCGAAGAGAAGCAGGCGCCGCCATGAAGGCCGCCGCCCACGATCCCGCAAGAAAAACGCGCATAAGAGCGTGTCCGAAAATTCGCCCGGTCAGGGGACCGGGCCTACAAATCATTGGAATTCTCGCCGAATCGTGCAGGCCGCGTGCCCCCACGCGGCGCTCGGCACGAATTCTCAGACACGCTCTAAGGTCAAAACTCATATTTGCCTCCGCGTCCGGTCCCGGCTCCTTGGAAGGGGCCGCGCCGGATTGATAACAGTATGCCAAGATCTGCCATCATCCACAAGCCGCCATTGCGGCATACCGAGAGCTGGCCCCCAAGATTTAGACCACTGCTAAAGAAGACGCGCTTGCCAATAGCCACCCAACAGCATGGGGAGAATACCCCATACCGATCCCTCATCCAATTAGGTATATTGCCAAAGCGAGTGCGTGTAACATCAATTATTAATCCGGAAATCGATTATGGATAGGTCTGAGCCTCAGTCTGAGGGTAAGGCTGAGGCTCAACCTAACGGCCACGCCAAGACACCGCCTGATTCGACGCCGCAGATTGCCAAGCGAGCCTACGAACTCTACGAGGAGCGAGGCCGCCAGAGCGATCCGGCCGTTCGGGACTGGGAGCAGGCTAAGCAGGAGATCGGAAAAGATGAAGCCCAACCCCACCCCAAGCCTGAAAACAAGGCTGAACCCAAGCCTGAAAACAAAACCGCGCCATCTTCATCCAAGAAGAAGACTGCCCTTGTCGCCGGATTACTAGCTTTGGCAGTTTTGGCGGCCATCGCGATTGGGTTCGGGGTGGGGCGTTCGTGGGGACACTCGAAAAACGACCTGAACCGGTTGGTCCTTTATGGGAATATCGATCTGCGCCAAGTTGAACTTTCCTTCAACAATAGCGAGCGCATCGCGGAGGTGTTGGTCCAGGAAGGGGACAAGGTCACGCGCGGACAAATTCTTTCCCGATTGGACACATGCCGGCTCAAACCGCAGAAAGCGGAGGCGGAAGCGGAGGTGGAGTCGCAGCAGGCGTCGGTGCAAAAACTGCATCACGGCAGCCGCCCGGAAGAAATCGCGCAGGCCCAGGCCAATGTTGCGTTAGCCAAAGCGGATCAAGTCAATGCCGAGCAGCAATGGAAGCGGCTGACGGCATTGTCAGTGCTGACGACCGGTCGCGCCATGAGCCAGCAAGACCTTGATAGCGCCAAAGCCGCCTTGGACACTGCCCAGGCGCGGTTGGCGGTGGCGAAAGAAGCACTGGATTTATCCGCCCTCGGACCCCGGGCCGAGGACATCGCTCAAGCGGAGGGGCAACTGCGCGTCCGTCAAGCCCAACTTGATCTCTTGTGCCGGAAATTGGCCGACGCCGAACTCGTTTCCCCCTGCGATGCCGTGGTGCGCTCCAGGCTCTTGGAACCTGGCGAGATGGTATCCCCCCAAAGGCCGGTTTTCGATCTGGCCATCACGAATCCAAAATGGATCCGGGCCTATGTTTCCGAGTCTGATTTGGGAAAGGTTCACCCAGGGATGAAGGCGTCGATCAGCACGGACAGTTTTCCTGACCGGACCCTTTCCGGTTGGGTCGGTTTCATTTCTTCCGTCGCCGAATTCACGCCCAAGACTGTTCAGACTGCGGATCTTCGCCCCAATCTGGTCTATGAAATTCGCATTTTCGTGCAGGACCCCGAGGACGACATGCGTCTGGGCATGCCGGCGACCGTGTCCTTGGAATTGAATTCGCCCGCCAGGAGTCAACCATAGGAAAGGTGTCGAGCCAATGTCGTGGATGAAAACCATTCCAAGCGTTGCGGCAGCCGGCGTTGTCCTTGTCGGCGGCTGTGAGGTCGGCCCGAACTATCAACCCCCCGTCGCCCGTGCCCCGGTCGCCTGGAGTTCGCCGGTGGCAAACGGGCTGACTGATGGCGCGTCCGCAGCATCGTCGTGGTGGACTTCGTTTAAGGATGCCGAATTGGACTCCCTCATCCTGCGGGCGGCGAGCTCGAATCTGGATTTGCGCGTGTCTGAAGCCCGGCTGCGACAAGCCCGGGCGGTGCGGCAAGGAAGCGCAGCCGATATCCTGCCTACGCTCGACTCCTCGGCTTCCTATGCCAGAGCAAGACAGAGCCAGAACCAGCCTCTCATTGGAGCACTTCCACTGCCGCCGAATTTCCCTTTTGAATACAGCGACTATAAAGCCGGTTTCGATGCCTCGTGGGAAATTGACCTTTTCGGAGGCAAGCGCCGCGCGCTCGAAGCGGCGACTGCGGAATGGGTAGGAGCGAACGAGGCTCGCAACGATGTGATGGTGACCTTGCTGGCCGAGGTGGCCAGGAATTATGTCGAATTGCGGGGCGGCCAGCTCCGATTGGAGATCGCGCGGCGGGACCTCAAACTTCAGGAGGAAGCTTTGGAACTCGCCCGCTTCCGCTTTCAAACCGGGGTCACGAGCGAACTTGAGGTCACCCGGTCGGCGGCGTTGCTTGCAGACGTACGGGCGACGATTCCGCCGCTCGATACCGGCCTACGGGCGGCCATGTATGCCATAGCGGTCCTGCTCGGCCAGGAACCGTGCGAACTGGTGGCCGAACTCTCCCCTCCCATGCCGCTGCCGCCGACGCCCCCGGAAGTTCCGATCGGCCTGCCCGCCGATCTTCTCCGCCGCCGCCCGGACGTGCGCCGGGCCGAACGCCAACTGGCGGCCGAGACCGCCCGCATCGGATCGGCGAAATCGGACTGGTTTCCCAAACTTTCCCTCACCGGGGACGTAGGCAGTGAAAGTGTCAGCCTTTCCAAATCGTTCGAGCCTGGCAGCCTTTTCTGGTCGGTTGGCCCGAGTTTGCAATGGCGCGCGCTGGATTTCGGCCGTGTGCGCGCGCAAGTGCGAGCCCAAACCGCCGTGCAAGAGGCGGCGCTGGCGACGTATGAGAAAGTCGTTTTGATTTCGCTGCAAGAGGCGGAGAACGCCGTCATGACCTATGCGCAGGAGCAGAACCGGCACCGGGCGCTTGCCGATGAGGTGGGTGAAAACAGGCGCTCGCTGGATATGGCCGTCAGTCTCTACGCCGAAGGGCGCGTCAATTTTCTCGACGTCCTGGATGTCCGGCGGTCGCTCTACCAATCCGACGACCTATTGGCGGTGAGCGATCAAGCAGTCTCGCTCGATCTCATCGCCCTCTACAAGGCTCTGGGTGGAGGTTGGCAGACGCTAAGGCAGGAGCCGGCGAACGCGCTTTCCAGCGCTCCATTGCCATGACAACGCCCGCTTCTTCTCCGGCATTGCGTTTGGACGCCGTTTGCAAGTCCTTTTGCCGCGAGACCGGCGAATCGGTGCTCGCGCTGGACAATATTTCGTTTTCCGTCGGCAAGGGCGAACTCGCCGCCTTGGTCGGACCGGACGGAGCCGGCAAGACAACGCTCCTACGCCTGCTGACCGGGTTGATGAAGTCCGACCGTGGCATCGTCAGCGTGCTTGAGATCGACGCGGCCAAGGATCCACAAGCGATCCAGTCGCGGGTTGCGTACATGCCGCAGAAATTTGGCCTTTATGACGATCTGACGGTTCAAGAAAACCTGGACCTCTACGCTGATCTGCATGGGATCACTGCCGAAGAGAAGCGGAGGCAATTCGCCGACCTGATGGAAATGACCGGCCTGGACCCATTTCAAAAACGGCTGGCCGGAAAACTTTCAGGCGGGATGAAACAAAAGCTCGGGCTGGCCTGCACTCTTGTCCGCACCCCCGAATTGCTGCTCCTGGACGAGCCGACTGTCGGGGTCGATCCGCTCTCCCGCCGTGAGCTCTGGGAGATCATCCGCAGGCTGGTCAAAGACGGTATGACGGTCTTAATGAGCAGCAGTTTTCTTGACGAAGCGGAAGGGTGTGAGCGCGTCCTGGTCCTGAATGAGGGCAAGGAGCTGGCGGAAGGGCCGCCAGCGGAGGTTCGCAACATGGCACTCGGCCGCACCTTCCTGGCCCAGCCGCCGCAAGGAATGAAAGCGCGTGATTTCCAAGCCCAACTTCTTGCTGAGCCTGATGTCATTGATGCCGTGCCGGAAGGCGGGCAGGTCCGGCTGGTCAGTCAGGCCCGCTCCGGCGGATCCCAATCCACCACGTTAGCTCGAACAACAGCCCGGGCGACACCAGCCCGGTTCGAGGATGGATTCATGGTGCTCTTGGATCAGGCTGGCGGAGCAAAGCAAACTTACACGGAGGCGGTCCAGCCCGAAAAGCCCCTTGGCGACTCCCGGCACGAATCCGTGGTCGAGGTCCGCAATCTCGTGCGCCACTTCGGCAAATTTGTGGCGGTCGATCATGTGAGTTTCAGCGTCAAGCGGGGTGAGATTTTTGGCCTGCTCGGACCGAACGGAGCCGGCAAAACGACCACCTTCCGCATGCTCTGCGGTCTCTTGCCGGCCTCGGAAGGCACCTTGACGATTGCAGGAACCGATGTGCGCCGAAACCGGGCCTCCGCCCGTCAGCATTTGGGCTACGTGGCGCAGAAGTTTTCGCTCTATGGGCAATTGACGGTCGGTGAGAATCTGGATTTTTTCGCGCGAGCCTATGGCCTTGGCGGGGAGAAAAAACGCGAGCGGATCGCGTGGGCCATAAGCCAATTCAAACTGGAACCCTTCATCCTGCTGCCCAGCGCGCAATTGCCGGGAGGGTACAAGCAGCGTTTGGCCATGGCGGCGGCACTGCTTCATCGCCCGGAGATTCTTTTCCTGGACGAGCCGACCAGCGGCGCCGATCCTTTCGCCCGCCGCGAATTTTGGCAGCGCATCACCTCGCTGGCCGCCCATGGAGTGACGGTGATCGTGACCACCCATTTGATGGCGGAAGCCGAGTATTGTGATCGGGCTGCAATTCTTGACAACGGAAAGGTGCTGGCTCAAGGCACCCCCGCAGAGCTGCGCGCTCACGCTTCAGGGCCAGCCGGCCATTCAGCGACGATGGAGGACGCTTTCATCGCCATCGTCTTGGAGGGGCGCGGCAAGCCGGCGGCCAAACCGGGGGCGGCGCAGTCATGAACAATTGGCCGGCAAAATGGCGGCGAATTCGGGCTTTGACGCTCAAGGAAACGCGGCAGGTCCTGCGCGATCCGAGCAGCATCGCCATCGGCATCGTTTTCCCACTCATGATGATCTTACTCTTCGGTTATGGTCTCTCGCTCGATGTCAGCCGCGTTTCCGTCGCTGTGGTGGACGAAGACGCCTCCACTGACAGCGCTGCCCTCGTCGGGGCTTTCCGGCTTTCGCCCTATTTTCGGGTGACTGTCGCTGACTCGATGGCCGAAGCGAAAAGAATGCTCGACCGGAAGGTGGACGGTGTATTGTCTATCCCATCCGACTTCACGCGGCGCTGGCATTTGGGCGAAGCAGAAGTCCAAATCCTGGTCAACGGCATGGATGCCAACGAGGCGCGCATCATGCAAGCCTACGCCCAGGGGCCGATCGCCCAATGGAGCGCGGCGCGGGCCGGATCCGACGCCTTGATCTCGGCCGGCCCGGTGATCGTTACCGACCGGATGTGGTTCAACGAGAACAACAACAGTCATTATTTCCTGGTGCCGGGCCTGATTGTTTTGGTGATGACGATCATCGGAGCATTCCTCACCGCCATGGTGGTCGCCCGGGAATGGGAACGGGGAACGCTGGAGGCTCTCTTCGTCACTCCGGTGCGTGCAGGAGAATTTCTGGTCAGCAAGCTCCTGCCTTACTTTGGGTTGGGCATGATCGGTTTTTTGCTCTGCCTCACGGCCGGCCAATTTCTCTTCCATGTTCCCCTCCGCGGCTCCCTTTTCCTGCTCTGCCTCGCCTCAATGATATACCTCATGGTCGCTCTGGGAATCGGGCTGCTCATATCGACTCTGGTTAAGAGCCAGTTCCTCGCCAGCCAATTGGCCATGCTTTTGACATTCCTGCCGGCGATGATGCTCTCGGGTTTTCTCTACGACTTGCGCAGCATGCCGGCCTTCATCCAGGGAATCACCTACGCTTTGCCCGCGAGATACGCGGTAGCGCTTATGCAAACCCTGTATCTCGCTGGCAATGTCGGAAGCGTGGTCTGGCTGAACCTGGGGGTGCTGGCAGCGATGGCCACCGTGCTGATGGTCTTAACGCGACTGGCCACCCGCAAGCAACTTTCCTGAGCCAATTGTATGCGTTCCTCTTTCTTTCGCATCCTGGCACTGATTCGGAAGGAATTTCTCGCCGTCCTGAAGGATCCGCGGAGCCGATTCATCATCTTTGTGCCGCCGATCTTGCAGTGCTTCATCTTCGGCTACGCCGCCAGCTTCGACCTCAATTCCATCCCCTACGCCGTCTTTGACCAGGACCAAAGCGCCGCCTCCGCTGCCTTTCTCTCCCGCCTGGATGGATCGAGCATTTTTCGGCGCCAGGCCGTTCTCGGCCGGTCCGAGGACATCCACACCTGGATTGACAACTGCCGCGCGCTCCTGGTCATCCAAATCGGACAGGATTTCGAGCGGCACCTGTTGGCTGGCGAACCCGCACAGGTTCAGGTGATAGCCGATGGCCGCAATTCCAACACTGCGGGCACCGCCCTGGGGTATTTTGAGATCGTGGTCGAAGCGTTCAACGCGAGTTGGCGTGCCAACCACGGTCAGGGCAGCCCGACAATTCGGACCGTGACCCGCTCGTGGTTCAATCCCAACCTGGATTCGCGCTGGAGCATGATCCCAAGCCTGATCGGCACGCTGACCATGATGGGCACGTTGATGTTGACAGCTATGTCCGTCGCCCGCGAGCGGGAACAGGGGACGTTCGACCAGTTGCTGGTAACGCCATTTCGACCGTTCGAAATCATGGCGGGCAAGGCCCTGCCCAATATCGCCATCGGGTTGACTCAATCAACCACCATTCTGCTGATCGCGCAGTTTTGGTTTCACATTCCCTTCGTCGGTTCCTTTCTCTTGCTGTATGCAGGGCTTGGCCTATTCCTGATGGCGGCAGTCGGTCTCGGCCTTCTGGTCTCCTCCATCGCCGCGACCATGCAACAGGCCATGCTCTACGCCTTCCTGCTGGTGATGCCCTTCGCCCTTCTCTCCGGCCTGACAACCCCGGTGAACAGCATGCCGGAATTCCTCCAATCCGCCTTGGTCATCAATCCTCTTCGCTATGCCCTCGACCTCACCAAACGGATTTACCTGGAGAACGCCGGTTTCGCCCAGCTCTCCTCTGATTTTCTGCCGCTCACCGTTATTGGCCTTGTGACCCTATTCGGCGCAGCGTGGCTTTTCAGGAAACGGCTGACCTAAGAGCGTGTTTTCGTGAAATTTGCCTGAGGACGCTTCGGAACTACTGGCCAACGTCCAGCGGATTGTGCCTATAGTGGACGCCCATTTGCTCCAGGCGGCGCTCGTCGGTTCCCAAACGGCGCAGGAAATCGTCGAAGTTGCGCGCCTCCTTGGGCGACCACGTGACTTCCGCCAGGGCGCATTCGCGCGGGAAAATCATGTACTCGGCGTGGCGCAGATTGGGAATATATTCGGTCCATAGATTGCCTTGCGCACCCAGGATGTGCGGCTGGAATTCCGGCTCCAGATTCTTGGGGATCGGGTCGAAGGTGTAAATCGCGCGCAGGGGCAGGAAGCCGCCGATGGCGCG
>PLIU01000196.1 GCA_003140095.1 Verrucomicrobiales bacterium
CCAAATGCGGCGCAACGAATGTCCAGTTACTTAAGAGACCCTACACCAGCTTGTGCCAAAGCCATGTCCAGGAAAAAAAGACGCCCTGCGTAGCATCCCGGGCCAGCCTGAAACATAAAGCCGTGATCGCCGCCAACTTGATCCACTCCAGCCAGTGCATGCGTCGAAACAGTTGCACGAAAAGAAAAATGGCGAGCGGCCAAAAGATCAACCCCAAATGGCAAAGAAATGTTTCGATGACGAATCTCATATCGCCCCGCACACTGCCCCACGGCGTCCACGAATCGGGAATGAAGTACCAGATTGGCGCGGTGCATAGCAGGATGAAAAACAACAACCCGATGCCATTCGACACCTTGGCGGCCAGTGATTTGGATATGATGTCGTCACCGGCGCGATTGGAGTCATACCAGATTTTTTCAACAGAGGCGCGTCGAGTGAGCATTTTGCGCGGAGACAAAATGATGCGCGCGATGAAGGCCGGCAGATGCGCCGCCGACAAACTGCGGCAACGGCGTGGGGAAGTGAAAACCGGTTCCCACAGCACAACAAACCGGCCTTGCCTCTTCAACGCCAGCGCAAACACGCCTTCCTCGGCCCAAAACAAACGCTCGTCGAATCCGCCGGTCGCGTCAAACGCCGCCCGCGTACAGTACATAAATGCCCCGCCCGTGAATCCTGCCAGTTTCGCAATGATGCCAGCGAGGAAAGCGAAAAGTTGGATGGGCAGCGGCACAATCCCGTCGAACAGCACTGGAGCGCCGCCGCCCGCGGCCCCTTTGTCCATGTGTCGCAACGCCTCGGCCACGGCGCGGGCATTGATGGTCGTGTCCGCGTCCACAAAAAACAACCGTTCGCCCCGCGCCGCGCGTGCGCCGGAATTGCGCGTGGCGGCGATTTGCCGATGATTGACTGGCAACACCGTCGCCTGGTGCTGGCGGGCGACCCCCGCCGTGGCGTCGGTGGAGGCATCGTCCACCACGATGATTTCATACGGCTGCCCCACGACACCGGCGGCGTCATGGATCGCCTGCAACGTGCGCCCAAGCAACGCTTGTTCATTGTGCGCTGGAACGATGAACGAGATCACGACGATTAGACCGGCTTGGACCCTTTTCGTGTTGGGCCTGAATTCATGGGAAATTTCCGCAATCTTCCAGTGACGCGTCCGCCGTTTTTGCTAGAATAAAAACATGGTGAGAAAGAATTTGCTGCTGTGGTCGATCCTGGCCGCCCTGCTGGCTTGCGCCCACGTCCGCGCCGCCGCCGACTACATGGATGAAACAGCCTCTCAACACGACGCCCGCATGAACTGGTGGCGCCAGGCGCGCTTCGGCATGTTCATACACTGGGGTCTTTACTCCGAAGCCGCCGGGGAATGGGACGGCCAGACGACCAGCGGCGCCGGCGAGTGGATCATGAACGACAAAAAAATTCCCCTCTCCCAATACGCCACACTCGTCCCCCGGTTCAATCCGGTGAAATTCGATGCCGCCCAATGGGTGCGCATCGCCAAGGACGCCGGCATGAAATACATCGTCATTACTTCCAAACATCACGAGGGCTTCGGCATGTTTCGGTCGTCGTTGACCGATTGGTGCATTGCCTCCACTCCCTTTCCGCGCGACCCGCTCAAGGAACTGGCCGCCGCCTGCCGCGCGCAAGGCCTCACCTTCTGCCTCTACCATTCCATCATGGATTGGCACAACCCCGAATACGCCCCGCGCAAATCCTGGGATGACATCGACAAAAACCCGCCTGATTTCGACCGCTACGACGCCTTCCTCAAAGGCCAACTCAAGGAGCTTCTCACTGGTTACGGCCGCATCGGCGTCCTCTGGTTTGATGGCCAATGGGAGAACACCTGGACCTACGACCGGGGGGCGGACCTCTACAATTACGTGCGCGCCCTGCAACCGGGTATTATTGTTAACGACCGCGTTGGCACCACCCAAGCCCTGCAACCCGGCCAACGCCGCTACGGCGATTACAAAACCCCCGAGCAAACCATCCCGCCCAACGGCTTCGGCCCCGGCGTCGATTGGGAAACCTGCATGACCATGAACGACACCTGGGGTTACAAGAAAAGCGACCACGATTGGAAATCGACGGAAACCATCGTCAGAAATCTCATTGACTGCGCCAGCAAAGGCGGCAACTATCTCCTCAACGTCGGCCCGACCGGGGAAGGATTAATTCCCGACGCCTCCATCGAGCGGCTCCAGGAAACCGGCCGCTGGATCAAAGCCAACGGCGAAACCATCTACGGCGCCAGCGCCAGCCCCTTTGCCCGGCAATTGCCTTGGGGCCGATGCACGCAAAAAACCGCCGGTGGCGTCACCACGCTCTACCTCCACGTTTTCCAATGGCCCGCCGACGGCAAACTGACCGTGCCGGGTTTGAGAAACAAGGCCAAGTCCGCCTCCGTTCTGGTCAGCCGGGAACGAGTCGCCACCGCCAGCGGCGAAAACGGCCTGGTTCTTTCTCTTCCTTCGCACGCTCCCGACGCGCTCTCCTCCACCGTCGTCCTGCGCCTCCAAGGCGCGCCGGACATTGAAGCCATGCCCATCATGCAGGACGCCGACGGATCGGTCACGTTGCGCGCCAGCGAAGCCGCCTTGCACGGCGGCACCGTGCAATACGAAGCGGGCGCCGACCACGACAACATCGGCTACTGGCTCGATGCCAGCGACTGGGCCGATTGGGAATTCAAGCTCAAGGAAGGCGGCAAGTTTACGGTGACGGCCCAAACCGCCGCCGTAGGCAGTGCCTCGTTCGAGATTTCCGTTAGCGGGCAAACTCTGCGCGCCGAGTCTCCAGCCACCGGCGGCTACGGCAAATTCGTTCCGCTCAAACTCGGAACCATCGACCTTCCAACCCCCGGCCGCATCGTCCTGGCCGTTCATCCGGTCAAGGCCGGCTGGCAACCCATGAACCTCCGCGCCATCCGCCTGGAACCCTTTTCCCCCAAGCGGTAAAATCCAGGGATTCTGCCAGTGATTAATCCAGGCGCGGTGGAGATTCCCATCCAGGGCCAGACACGGATCAATCCGGTCGTCTAACTTGTGAGCCATCGCCAGGATGGCTGGTGGTTGAACTATTCGTGGGGCTTCCCGGCCCCGTTCCAAGCGAGCGGCGCACTTCCGGCGGAAGTTCCCACAGACGATAGGGTTGTTGATCGACCGTCGGCTCGAAAAGTTGGCCAAGATCCGGAAACCGCCTTGTCACGGGCGCCATGAGGGTTCCCATTTTCGTCCGGGCAGGTCCCGGACCTGAGCCTACCCGCACGCCCCACTCCCACAGCGCTCCATCCTTTGTCAATACCAGGTCGCTGACGCCTCCCGGCGCGAACGCCCACGGATCAAAATCGAACGGACACCGTTCCGGCGGGTGCGAATAATCCAGCGAGCCACCGTCGGTGAGACTGAGAAAGAGGCTGCGTGGCCGCGAGTCCCTCGGATGAATAACTCCCCATTTCCACCAACTGCCGTCCTGTTTGCGGATGAAAAAGAAATTCACTGCGGAGTAAATCTCCTTCCAATCTTTTTCGTGGCCGATTTGTTCCAGAGCTTCCTTCGGTGGAACCTGGCCCCACAGCGTCCCGTCCGATTTGAGGGCCAGCACTCCGGCCGCACCCGCGACGGCATTCAGCCAGTTCGTGTCGGCGCTGATTTGCGTTGGCGTCAATCGGTTGGTGACGTCGAGCTGTCCCCAAGCCCAGATCGTGTTATTGGTCTTGAGCGCAACGCTGGTGAAGTATTGGTTCGCCAGTATTTTACCCCAATCGGAATTCGTGCCGATCAAGACGGGGTTGATTCTGTTGTTGGTTGTGCCATCGCCAAGTTGGCCCATCCCATTCTGGCCCCAGGCCCAAAGCGAGCCGTCGTTTTTCAAGGCCAGGCAGTGAAAGGCGCCAGCGGCCACCTGGACCCAGTTGGTTTCCGTGCCAAATCGCGTCGGAGCAGGGTTCCTTCGCTGGGCAAGACCGGATTGAAAGTTCCACCCCCACGTCCACAAGCTGCCATCGTCCTTAAGCCCCAGCGCTGTGTTGATGCTCGCCGCCACGCTCATCCAATTTGTATCGGACCCAATGCGCTGGGGAAGTGTCGTGATGGCTGGCTTTGCCGGCGAACCCCACAAAAAGTAGCTTGGATCGCCCCAGCCCCAGAGCGAGCCATCGGGCGCCACCAGCCAGGCCATGCTCCAAGTATTGACAAGCTGCGGCCTGACTTTTCCCGGCGGCAATGCTTTTCCCACCTCGATGCCAGCAGGTTGCCGCAGGTATTCAGCCAATACCGCCACGAGCAGAGCCAGTACCGCGATCTCCGTGCATAATCGAAGCCATTTGCCCTTTGCCACGTGCATTTCATCCAGATTATCTCAACCTGTTTCCTCCAGCAATATTGGAGAAAAATGGCTAGTGGGCTGCCTTGGCATCCGGGAATTGATTTTCGTGGCCATCCGCCTCACAGCAATATTCGTTTCTTATTGATGTCCAGGTATTTACGCATTTTCTCTTTGGCTTCTGCCTTCTTTCTTCCTTTGGTTTCGCCGCCGCCAAGCCCAATTTCCGCCATCCGACCACCCCCGCAAGGTTTGACTGAGTTTGACCAGGCGGTATTCCTATGCACTTTAGGACATTCCGTCTCCAACCACCCCATGCGCCCCTGTTCCGGCCATGCTTTTTGTTCCGGGCAGGCTTGACTCCCGCTTCGCGTTATCGGCGGTTCTTCGAACTTCGCTCTTTCCTAGCAGTCTCGTCAGTCGCATAAAGCCGCATCGAGTTCGTTTCGCGGGCTCTCACTGAACCCGTCTGTTCTACGGACTATCCCTTCACTTCCAGTTGCTCTCCACCCCGTGCCGCCTCGGCGCAGTTACTTTCCATTACTGGCGTTTAGCTCCGCCAGAGAGGGACTTCCACCCTCCCATGCGCGCTCCATCCCAAGCGCACTAGGCTCGGTCCCCTGACCGGGCGAATTTTCAGACATGCTCTTAGATTAGAGCGTGATTTAAAAACACGCTCTTATTCATTCCCCTGCCTCATGGAGCCTGCTGCACCCGGTAGAACCGGGTGCCAAAAATGCCCGCCAAATAATCGACGAATTGATACGGTGTGGCCGGTGTCGTGTTTGTCAGCAAAGCGGTCCATTGGATTAAATTCGTGCTCGTCTCGATAATGTAATACGGCCCGGTCGTAATACCGATCTGCATGGTGAATTGGCCATCAACATACGTTGGCGCCGTCAGCCTGAGCGGCCCGATGACCGGCCCGAGGTTGGTCACCTGAATCGTGGCCGAGTTTGTGGTATAATTGAGCCGCATACCCACCTTGTTGAAGGGATAGGAGAAATTGCCAAAGGCGCCTGTGAGCGGGCTCGCGTTGAGGAAGGTGAACGAGGCATTGGTGCTGGCCGGGTAATATCCGTTCGTGAAGCCGACGTTCAAGGTGCCGGCGAGGGTGGCTTTGCTGGTGATGGCCAGAAGATCGAAACTGGTGCCCGGCACCGTGCCACCCAGTTCAATGTTGAGCGTGCCGAGGCCGGTCTGAACGTAGTTGCCGTTAATAGTCATCGAGCCAAATGGTGTTCCAGGGCTGACGATCCCGTTATTCGTGACGCTACCGCTTATGACGCCCGATCCAGCGAGCGTGCCGCCTTGGATCAGAAGCGGAAGACTGTTGTTGATGTTGCCGCCATTGAGCAACGTCAGACCCGCCGTTTGCAGGTAAACAGCGCCGGGCGCGAGCGTCCCGGAATTGACCGACAGGGTTCCGGTATTGATGACAGTGTCGGCGAGCGAGGCTGGACTCGGCCCGGCCGAGACATTTAACTGGCCGGAGTTATAGAACGTGGCTGTTCCGAGATAAGAATGGGTCGTGACTACGCCGCTGGCCGTGAGATTGATCGTTGCACCAGGCGCGTTGCTGACGACCGAGCCTCCTCCATCCTCCAGTGTGGCCTTGGCCCAGGCGAGAGTCCCAGTGTTGACCAATTGCCCGCCTTGCAGGTAGCAAGTGTTGCTCAGCGTCCCGCCGTTGCACTGCACTACTCCCTGGATTGTTCCTCCACTCCAATTCAAATACCCAGTAACCAGCGGAGCGTTGTCGGTCAGCGTACCGCCGCTCATTGTCACCATTGTTGGGGTCAGCGGCCCTGTGCCGTCGAGAGCGACAAGGGCGCTGGCGCCAAAAATCGCCAGCGCGTTGGTGAGCGGATAATCGCCCGTCACGTTGACCGTGGTGGGATAGTAACTGCCGTTAACAATGGTGGCACCCGCGACCGTGACCGTGCCCCCCAGATTGAAGGTATATGCGCCGCATCCGGCGTCAATGTAAGGTCCATTGGTCCAAGCCCCTCCGAAAACTAGATTCCCAGAGTCATTTAGAAACGAGCCGCTCGTGCAAGTGAATGTTGGGTAGGAACACCAAACCATGCTGCCGTCCCATAGATAAGCGAGGCGCAACTCCAGCCAGGCATTCGTTGCCACAGTGATTTGGTTGTAGTTCGTACCCCCTTTTTGGAGCGACAGCGTGCCGGAATTGACGCTCACGTTGCCCGTATTGACAAAAGTATCAATGAAATTAATTTGGTTCGTCCCGGGCGACAGGTTGAGTTGACCACCATTGTAGAACGTGCCAGAAAATGACTCGAGCCCACCTCCTACTGAACATGCAGTGCCAAATTTGGTGTTAACGGTCATGTTAATGATCCCTCCCGGCGCGTTGCTGATCACCGAACCGGACCCATCCAGCACATCGAAAACATTCCAAGCCAGCGTTCCGGTGTTGATTAACTCCCCGCCGCCAATTACGGTGGCATCGTTTATTACCTGCTCGCCGAGTGCTACCTGCTCACCGCTCACTGTCCCGCCATTGCATTGCACCGTGCTCAGAATTGACCCGGCACTCCAGTTCAATTGGCCGGCCACCACGGGCACGGTATTCGACAGCGTTCCGCCGCTCATTGTTAGCACCGGCGGCGTGAGTGCCCCGGTACCATTGAGATTGACGGTGCCGCCAGAGATCACCATCGGGCCTGTAATCGGATAGTCCCCCGTCACATTGACCACCGGCTCGGAACTGCCAAAAATATTTGTGCCTCCGACGGTGACCGTTCCCAGGATATTATTGGAGCCGCCCTCAAACCAAAGGTTGCCCGCGTCGCTCAGTTCGGAACCACTGGTGCAAGTAAACCCCGGCGCACCAGGATTACCTTCGAGGGAAAATTCCAGCGTGGCATTTGGCGCCGTCACCACAATATTACTATAATTTATTCCGCCGCCTAACAGCGTGAACAGTCCGGAATTAACGTTCACCTTGCCCATGTTGACAAAAGTATCATTAAATTCAATTTGGTTCTGGTTCGTTCCGGGCGACACGTTGAGTTGGCCAGCATTGTAAAACGTGCCAGAATAATTAGCGCCGCCTGAACCCAGAAACGCTATGGGGCTATATTTGGGATTAACTGTCATGTCAATCACCGCTCCAGGCGCGTTGCTGATGACCGAGCTTTCTCCATCAACCAGGCCGGAGACATTCCAAGCCAGTGTTCCAGTGTTGATTAATTCTCCGCCGCCGATAAAAACCTCGCCGATTCTAACTTCCTCTCCACTTACTGTTCCGCCATTGCACTGCACGACGCCGCAGATCGTGCCACCGCTCCAGTTTAGCTGGCTGGCCATCAAAGGCGTGCTGTTAGACAGTGTGCCGTTGCTCATCGTCAAGACTGGTGGCGTAAGAGCCGCGATTCCGTTGAGATTGACCGTGGCGCCGGAAATAACCAAAGGGGTTGTGATCGGGTAACTGCCGGTTACGTTCACAATGCCGCTGCTAAAGTTATTTGTGCCCGCGACGCTGACCGTCCCCGCCAAATCCACTGTGCCTTCTGCGCTGACTAAGAGATTGCCCGCGTCGCTAACGTCCGAGCCACCGGTGCAAGTAAAAATGCCGCTGTTGGCAGAAAATTCCAACGTGGCGTTCGCCGCGACGGTAATGTTGCTGTAGTTCATGCCGCCGCCCTGCAGATCCAACGCGCCCGAGTTGACAGTCACGGTGCCGGTGTTGATAAAGCTATCATCAATGGTAACCGAATTCGTAACATTGATTTGGCCAGCGTTGTGGAACGCGCCTCCAGCGCCCCAATAGGCGGCCGTGACTTGACCATTGGCGGAGAGGTTGATGGTCGCGCCGGGCGCGTTGCTAATGACCGAATTTGCGCCATCATACAGGGTTGCGTAGTCCCAAGCCAATGTGCCGGTGTTGATCAATTGCCCGCCGTCAAGGAAACATGATCCGCTCAAAGCGCCGCCGTTGCATTGAACAACCATGTTACTGATCGTCCCGCCCTTCCAGCTCAACGGGCCAGTCACCGTTAGAGCGGCGGGGCCGGCCAGCGTGGGGCCGAAGGAGCCCGAAGTGCCGCCGAACGTTAAACCACCCACCGAAGCGTTCACATAGACCATAACCGT